>CAZCMD010000004.1:34653-71808 GCA_964499695.1 uncultured Desulfatiglans sp. | reverse complement strand
TACGCCGTCTTTTGTAGAGATATGTATCTGCATTCCAAGATTTTCCTATAAATGATAAATTGTATTAAGAAACTAATACAATTGTATTAATGTGTCAATACAATAATATTTTAAAAATATAAAATTTTCTCTTGACCCTCACGTTACGTTATACTGTAGCATCTTGAATAATGGAGGAGATTATGAAGGTTTATAATGTAAGCAGGCTTGCAAAACTGGCTGGTGTGAGTGTGCGCACACTTCACCATTATGATGAGATAGGGTTGTTAAAGCCCTCCTTTCGTACGGACTCGGGCTACAGAAAATACCAGCGTGAAGACCTTTTGCGGTTGCAGCAGATACTTTTTTATCGTGAACTGGATTTTTCGCTGACGGAGATAAAGGATATCCTGGATGACCCTGAGTACGATGAGGTTAAGGCTCTTAAAGATCATCGTAATACTATTGAAAAACGGATTGAAAGGCTTTCAAATCTCCTGAACACTATTGATAAAACAATTTCACATTATAAGGAGGACAATATGACTCTCACAGATGAAGAACTGTATGAAGGTTTCAGTAAAGAAAAGATAGAAAGATATAAAAAAGAGGTAGATGAAAAATATGACCCAGAACTTGTAAAGACCAGCAGGGAGCGCATGAGTAAAATGAGCAGGCGTGAATGGCATGAGACAAAGGAGGAGGGAGATGCCATCACAAGGGAACTTGCCGACCTTATGGGTAAGGCATCGCCTGATACGAAGGAGGTTCAGGCCATTATAAAACGCCATCATGCATGGATTGAAAAATTTTACCCCGCAAATGCCGAAACCTATAAAGGGCTTGGAAAGACCTACAAGGAAAACCCTGAGTTCAGGGAGTATTATGATAAATTCAAGCCAGGGCTTGCAGACTTTCTTTGCGCAGCTATGGAATTTTATGCGGACAAGCAGTTAAAATAAATTTGCAGAGACTAAACCCTGAAATCTGTAGACAAGGCATGCCTTGTCTACAGATTTCAAATGATTATTTATTCTATGCTGATTATTAACTAATCAAACAGTATCTCACCCTCGTGGATTCTCTCCCGTGATTGGAGTAGAGAGCCTATTATCTCCTTGAATATTTATTGTTTTCATTATATTGGGAGATAAAAATAAGCCTGGCTATTCAAATTATTATCAATTCATCAGAGAAAATATCTATGGGAACTATTAATCTTATAAATCACCCGGAGGGCGGTCGCTTCTGTGAAATATTCAGGTCGACTGCAACAGTTACAACCCTTAAAGGCAGTACACGATCTGCCATTACACATATCTATTTTTCACTCAACCCGGGCGAGGTAAGCAGATTTCACAGGGTAGCATCAGATGAGGTCTGGAACTTTTATCAGGGGGCAGGGCTCAACCTTTATATATGGGATGGGTCAGATAACTCTCCAGAGCACATGATTCTTTCAGCGGAAAATAATAATTTCTGTTATGTGGTAACAGCCGGTTTATGGCAGGCAGCAGAGCCTGTATCAGACACTGTCCTTGTGGGGTGTTCTGTTGCACCGGGGTTTGAATATCAGGATTTCTCACTTATGGGTGCAGAATCAGATGAGGCAAAGAGGCTCATCTTATTAGCTCCCGATATGAAAAAATTCCTGTAGAGAAGAAGAAATGTTACGCCTCATCATGATACTAATATTGGTTCTGATCATACCGGGCTGCAACAATGAGGTGCAAAAGCTTAAGAACTTTGAAAGCGATGGATGCACACTTTTCCCGGACAATTCACCCATCGATAAATCAGACTGGTGTGAATGTTGTTTTGAACATGATGTTATCTACTGGCAGGGGGGTACAGAGAATGAACGTCTAAAGGCAGATGAAACCCTTCATGATTGTGTAAGGGAAAAGACAGGGGATGAGAACCTGGCGAACCTCATCTTTCAAGGGGTGCGGTTAGGCGGAAGTCCATATTTTTACAACTGGTACAGGTGGGGTTATGGCTGGGATTATGACCGGAAATATAAAGAATTGACTTCAGAAGAAAAGAGACAGGTAGAAGTGAAACTGAAGAAATATTTTTCAAGAAATCCTCCTTACAAAGGTTGTAGAGACGGGTTTTAAACCCGTCTCTACGGATGATGGTAAGGATATGTGACAATTGATTGAGATAAATTTCGGGTTTTATCCGCAATCGTCCTCTGGATATGGCGTGATAAGACCCTGTCTCTACCGGTGATGGTGAGGATGCATGACCCTGTATAAAATAAATATCGTGTTGAATCGACACGTTTAGAGGGATGGGATTATTCATCACCGGGGTATTATTTTTTTACGATATGTACCAGAAACAGAGAATGTCTGTTCGGTGAAATTATCGATGGGAAAATGGTGATGAACGAATTTGGCAGGATTGTTCAACATTGCTGGGACGAATTAACACATCATTATGAAAGAATAAAATTGGATGAATTTGTCATTATGCCCAATCATGTTCATGGAATTATTATAATCTGTTCTGATAACAATACCGTAGAGACAGGTTTTAAACCTGTCTCTACAGGTAGGGTCATAACATCACCATATATCAAATCACAAAAATTATCGGAGCATATAAGGGCATTAAAAACATTTTCAGCACGACGCATCAATAAAATTCGTGGAACATCAGGAATCTCATTATGGCAATCACGCTTTTATGATCATATTATCCGTGATGAAAATGAATTACTCATGATTCGCGAATATATACAGAACAATACCGCAAAATGGGAAGAAGATGAAAATTATATGCCGTAGAGATATATTGGCAATTCGTAAAGACGGGTTTAAAACCCGTCTCTACCAAGGCAATAATGGACAAAAACCTTTCTGATATTGAACTCATTAAACTCGCCAACAAAGGTGAAGAATCTGCCATGAACACCCTTTATTACCGGTACAGGGACTGGGTCTACGGGCTTGCAATCAGGCTGTGCGGAGATAAAGAGGATGCCTTAGATGTATTACAGGAGGTGTTTATATACTTCTTTAATAAATTTCCGGGGTTTGAGTTACGAAGCGCCCTTAAAACTTTTTTATATCCTGTAGTAAAAAACACAGCTATCAGCCAAATCCGAAAAAAACGAAAGGTTGTTCCCCTTGATGAATCCTATGCCCAAAGCGTCCCGGATGAAACGATTGACCGGGATGCCGGGCTCAGGGATCTCTCGGAATATTTGGAGGGGTTCTCAAGAGAAGATAAGGAACTTGTGTTCCTCAGGTTTTATGATGAATTGCAGCTTAGTGAGATTTCTGAGGCATTCAAGGTCCCGGTAGGAACAGTAAAGTCCCGTTTAAACAGGCTGTTAGCGCGGTTAAGGGAAAAAGTTAAGAAGGAATTTAAAACATAAATATTTCCCCTCCCTTAATCCCTCCCACGAGGGAAGGAAAATTTCCTTGGTAAATCGATATAAATAAATTTATTTTGGAACCTTTTTAGGGTTTCATGCGCTTAACCATTCAAAGGGTAAAAAAATGACAGATGAAAAGAACAATAATGAAGATATATTTCTTGCTGATCTCGAAGCTAAGAGGACCGGGGAGGGAAATGGTTCTTCATTACCATCGGATGACCAGGCTGTTAATGATCTGAAAAATATAGCAGGGTTGTTCAAGGCAGCAAGGCCTGATCCGGATGAGATATCAGAGACAGTGGATAATTTTATACTGGGGCATATTAAAGAGAAGAGCCGGGAGATCAGGAGAGATCGTAAAGTTGTCCATTTATTCCCGCGTTATAAATGGGCTACAGCCGCTGTTATGGGAGTTCTGGTATGTATAGTGTCATTCAATCTTCTCTATCAAAACGACAAACCTTCAGAAAAAATCCTCAGCAAACATATTTCAACTGTACCGGCAGGGTCATCCAATGAAAATGATGGAAAAAAATATTTTGCAGTTAACAATAATCAGCCTGCCGGAATAAAGCCGACAGGTGGTGAAATAAAGCATGATAAACCTGGCCTGAAGATGGTCAGTGCAGAAACCCATGTCAGCAATTCTATAAAAGAAAATCTTGAATCCATGTCTGCTTCATCAGCAAAAGACATTGATGGAAACGGCAGGATAGACATCATTGATGCTTATTTATTGAATCAAAAGCTATCAAATGGAACTGTCACATCGAAACAACTGGATATGAACAGTGATGGATTGATAAATAATGAGGACATAGATGATATAGCATACATGGCAGTATCCCTGAAAAGGAGTGAGGTATGATGAGAATATTTTTACTCATAGTATCATTTATTTTTATTATTTCTGCTTCTGCATTCGCAGGAAGCGTAGATGAAGATTGTAAAGAAAAAGTAAATTTCAGTACTGCTGAGGTGTATGTTGACAGTGATAAAGATGCGCTTGCTGCCTACCAGATCGATATAAAGTATAACAAAGATAAAATAAAGATTGTAGGTTTTGAGGGCGGGATAGATGGTTTTAATAAACCCCCATTTTATGACCAAGCCGGTCTTGAAGGCGGGCATATCATTATAGCAGCCTTTGTAAGTGATGATACGCAGGCAAAAAGGGGAAGTACAAGGGTTGCAAGACTTCATCTCCAGACAACAGGATGCCCTCCCTTTGAGCTTAAAACTGAACCAATGGCAGCGGCAAAGCCCGGGGGAAAGAGAATCCCGGTCACGATAAAAATTGATTTTAATAACAGGCAGAGTTTTGAGAACAGAAAATAACATTACAATATCAGGAGGATCATTATGAAACGGAAATGCCTGGGACTTATTTTTGTCACCATATTTTGTTTTATATATCTACAAATTCCTTCAGGATGCGTGCAAAAAATTGCTGTTACGCCTGGTAATGAAAAGAAGATTGAAGTAACTATAGCCTCTAAATCTTCTTCAGCGAAAGATGATAGTGACTATGAGATGAAAAATAAGGCTGAAATGTATGATAGTGCAGCAGCTGACAGGGCGCGAGTATCTGGAGAAGTTGAATACGGTGCACGTCGGGTATCTGTAGAAAGATTTGAAGTGGAAAAATTAGCCAAAGAAAATGAATTTACCTTAGAAGAAGGACAATACAGACAGGATTCAGAATCATCTTTTAAAGATGAAGCTCTTGGCTCTGAACTCTGGATAATTGAAAAGAATCCTGCTGTCACAGGAGAAGAGGACAAGACAGGATCTCCGAAGCTAGTTTGTTCACTTCCTGGAGAAAAAGAGGTGATTCTACCTCTTGAACACACCACTGTAGATGCTCATATCGCAGGTTATATAGCCACCGTGAATGTGCTTCAGAAATACCATAACCCCTACAGTAAGAGGATTGAGGCTGTTTATGTGTTTCCATTACCCCATAATGCGGCTGTAACCGATTTTGTTATGATAATTGGTGATCGCAAGATCAGAGGTCTAATTCGTGAAAAGGAGGAGGCACAAAGGATATACCAGGAAGCAAAATCGCAGGGGTACAGGGCATCCCTTTTAACACAGGAACGCCCGAATATTTTTAAACAGAGTGTGGCAAATATAGAGCCAGACAAAAAAATAGATATAAGTATTACCTTCTTCAACCCATTAAAGTATGAAAATGGAGAATATGAATTCGCATTCCCGACAGTCGTTGGACCGCGTTTCAATCCACCCGGAAGCAGTACCGGTATAGGTGCTGTTGGTACAGGAGCACATGCCAATTCAGGACAGCAGACAGATGTCCATTACCTGAAACCTGATGAGTCTTCAGCTCATGATATATCCATTAATGTTGATATAGATGCGGGCGTGAGTATTGAAAAGGTATACAGTAATTCCCATGTCATAAAAGTAAATAAAAATAACACTACACATGCTATTGTTACATTGAGCCCTAATGACAGGGTGCCCAATAAAGATTTTGTGCTGAGATATAAAACTTCCGGTAGTGAAGTAAAGACAGCCATGATGGTTCACAAGGGAGATAAAGGAAATTATTTTTCTCTTCTTTTGCAGCCACCTGAGGATCTAAAGAATCTGCCAAGGATACCCCGTGAGATGGTTTTTGTTCTTGATTGTTCAGGCAGTATGGATGGAAAACCCATTTCAAAGGCCAAAGAGGCTGTAACAAGGGCGCTTAAAAACCTTGATAAGAACGATACATTCCAGATAATACAATTCTCATCAAATGCATCATCACTTGGTCCAAACCCTATTAAAGCAACTCCTGAGAATGTAAAAAAAGGGCTTCAGTATCTTGATTCGCTTTACAGTGAGGGCGGCACCGTGATGATTGAAGGTATTAAGGCAGCCCTTGACTTTCCACATGACAAAAACAGGTTACGTATCGTTTCATTTATGACAGACGGTTATATAGGTAATGAAGATGAGATACTTGCAGCCATCCATGAAAGGCTCGGTGAATCAAGGATATTCAGTTTTGGTGTGGGATCATCTGTAAACAGGTATCTGCTTGAACACATGGCAACTATGGGGAGAGGCGCGGTTGCCTATGTAGGTCTCAATGAGTCAGCAGGAGAGGCTGTTGACCGTTTTTATGAAGTAGCAACACGGCCAGCTATGGCAAATATCAAGATAGACTGGGGAAACATTGAGGTTGAAGACCTGTATCCCAAAAGTATACCTGATCTGTTTGTAGGCCGCCCCATAATGATAACCGGAAGGTTGAAAAATGCTTTGACAGGCAGGATAAGGATTAACGGACAGGTGGGCAAGAATGAATCCTATTTTGATGTAACGATTGATCCAAATAACAGTGAAGCCAAACATCCCGGAATACAAAGCGTATGGGCAAGAAATAAAATAGCTGAGCTTTCAAACAGAGAGACCTACAACCCGAGTGATAGACTTAAAAAGGAGATAATAGCTGCCTCTGTAAATTATAACCTTATCTCGCAGTATACCGCCTTTCTGGCAGTAGACAGCCTTGAGCGTACAGAAGGCGATCATGGATACACGGTTGATGTACCTGTGCCTGTCCCTGATGGCGTTAAATATGGAACAACAGTCGCGAATTAGGATTACCTGCAGAGACGGGTTTGTATAATGTAGAGACTGGTTTTGTCAGTCTTCGCTAACCTCCTCCGCTAAAGCTATGGAGGTTAAAAAGCTTCTCCCAGATAAAAACCCGTCTCTACAGGCTAAAAATATAAAAATAAGGAGAATAACATGACAGTAAATCTGAAAACCTGTTTTTTAATTCCCATATTTATTGTCTTAATATTGCCAGATTTTGTGGTGTCCAATGAAAACAAGATAGAAGAACAGGGAATAGCTTCGAATAAAATGACATGGGAAAAAATGCGAAAGAAGCAAAATTTCCCCCGGATAAATGAAAGATATTCCATGATGATTATCGGGCCTGATTGCCCTTCTGATACCATTGATCCTGGAATAATAGCAAAGAATGCATTTGATCCCAGTGTACACCCTGAATTAAGGGTTATTGACCCTTATACAAAAAAAGAAATTACCTGGGATAAGATGCCGCAGTTTGGTTTTATCCAACCTGGAACTAAACCAAAAGAAAAAAATACAAAACTCCAATGATTCTTCAACCTGAGTAGAGTTAAACTACCAGGGAGCACTTTGAAACATCCTGTTCAAATTGTTAAAAAGAATTACCTGGTTAAAGGATCAGATAAAAATAATGGCAGAAGCATGCAGCGTCCGATTGATAGCTGTAAATTTAATTCACATATATTAAAGGAGAAAAGGCTATGATGAAAATGTGTTTATTGGCAGGGTTATTATTGATTACAACAAACGTGTTTGCTGAATCACCAACAGATAAGGGCGTATACAGCCTTGGTGGTTCTATCAGTTACAGCAATGTGGACAGTGATTATGGGACGGAAAATAATACTTTTTCATTTTATCCTTCTGTGCGTTATTTTATTTTTGATAATGTTGCTGTAGGTGGGTCCTTAGGATATGGAAAAACATCGGGTGACTCAGATTCTAAAAGATATGGTATAGGACCGAATATAAGATTTTATCTGCCTTATGAAAAAGTTAATCCTTTTATTGAGGCTGGTTATTCATATTTAAGAAATAAGTTTGGGTCCTCAATATTCACAACAAAAATAACTTCTAGTGAATATACAATTAGATTAGGTCTAGACCTTTTTATTTCCAGAAATGTCTCAATAGAACCAACTGTAAGTTATTCATGGATGGATTACAAATCAGATTTTATAGAATATGATATGGATGAAAAAACATTATACTTTGGTATAGGAGTTAATCTATTTATTTTTTAATCAGGAATTGATTGTTAATGAAGGGAGTATTTCAAAGGTAAAATTATTACATTATGAAATATTCCCTTAGAAAGCCTTGCCTTATCCAGCTAATCATTTCTATTTTCACCATACTTGATATTTTTATAAAAATAGCCTAAATACAGGTGATTGTATTATTTCATGCACAATGAATTTCAACCCCTTTGCCATTGTCGGGAGGAAAAAGCTCCTATGCAAAATCACAATCTCTAATCCTATGTCCATATGACTCATTATTTATTGGAGGAGGCACATGCAGGAAAAAATAGACTATAAAAAAACTGAAGATGAGATAAAAAGGCTGAAGGAGGAGCTGGAAAGGATTTATACTGAAAAGGCCAGGCTTGAAGAGAAATATGAATTTTACAGGACTATCTTTGATAGTGCAGGGGTCGCAATAAATCTTGTTGATCCTGATACCCTTAAGTTTACCGAATTCAACAGAGAATCAAACGAAAGCCTTGGATATACCCGTGAAGAATTTATGAAGTTAGGCATACCGGACCTGGTGGTGAGTGATGCTCTGGGAGGGCCACTTGAAGTCCCTCCGGAAATTTCCGGGAAACCAACCAGCTATGAATCAAGGGTAAAGACAAAAAGTGGTGATATCCAGGATATACTGGTGATAACAAAATACCAGAAATTTAAAGACAAGACCTTTTTCAACAATGTAGTTACGGATATTACAAGGCTAAAGGATGCAGAGAGGGCGCTTAAAAAGAGTGAGGAATTCAGTTTTTCCATCCTTGAAAACGCTCCTAGCCCCATAATGGTGATCAATAAGGAGTTTAATATAGAGTATGTAAATCCTGCCCTCGTAGCACTTACCGGGTATGATGCGGAAGAGCTTCTTGGCACAACCTTTCCCTTTCCGTGGATGGATGTAACACTTACAAACGATGCCTGGAGGGATGCTACCATTAAAGGTGTTAAAAACCTTGAGGGGGCATTCAAGAATAAAAACGGAGAAGACTTCTGGGTTATCTTTTCCACAACACCTGTCATAAAAGATGGCGAGTTTCAGTATTCACTAAGTACATGGATAGATATCACTGGCAGAAAAAAGGCGCAGGAAGAGGAGAAAAATCTCCGTATCAAGTATGAAAGGGCTCAGAGGATGGAGGCCCTTGGCACACTCGCGGGCGGGATTGCCCATGATTTTAATAATCTGCTCATGGGTATACAGGGAAGGACTTCCCTGATGATGCTTGAAAAAAGTACACATGATCAGGAATATGAGCATCTGAAGGGCATAGAGGAATATGTTAAAAACGCAACATCCCTTACACAACAATTGCTCGGGTTTGCAAGGGGAGGAAAATACGAGGTAAAACCTGTAAACCTTAATGAGCTGATTTCTTCAAGCGCTGAGATGTTTGGTCGCATGAAGAAAGAGATAAGCATACATAAGAGCCTGGTCAACAACCTGTGGACTAGCGAGGTTGACCGGGGACAGGTAGACCAGGTCCTCATGAATATCTTTGTAAACGCATGGCAGGCTATGCCAGGAGGAGGCAATCTGTATATTGAAAGTGAAAATATCAATCTTGTGGAGTCTTCTCTGAAACCATATAAAATCAAGCCGGGCAGATATGTGAAAATTTCCATAACAGATAATGGTGTAGGAATGGACAGGGCCACACAGGAAAAGATTTTTGATCCGTTTTTTACTACAAAAGAGATGGGAAGAGGAACTGGTCTTGGCCTTGCCTCTGTGTATGGCATTATGAAAAATCACGGGGGGTTTGTTGATGTATACAGTGAAAAGGGTGTTGGCACCATTTTCAAGCTCTATTTTCCCGCTTCAGAAAAGGAGGCTATAAAAGAGGTGCCTGCAGGCGGATCGATCATTAAAGGAAGTGAGAGGATACTGCTTGTGGATGATGAAGAACTGATTATTGATGTAGGCAGGAGGATGCTTGAAAGACTTGGTTATGTGGTTGATACCGCTCAAAACGGTATGGAGGCCTTGCAGGTTTATCAGGAAAACAGGGATAAGATCGATATGGTCATAGTCGATATGATAATGCCCGGCATGAATGGCGGAGAGGTATTTGAAAAAATAAAAGGGATAAATCCTGAAGTTAAAGTCCTTCTTTCAAGCGGGTACAGCATTAATGGTCAAGCGGTTCATATCCTTGAGAAGGGCTGTAAGGGATTCATCCAGAAGCCCTTTGACCTCCAGAAATTGTCTCAAAAGGTAAGAGAGGTGCTGGAGAAGGATAATATGTAACCCATTTTCTGTAAGTCACGTGTCAGGCAGACAGAGTATAAGTATGTTTCGACTGAACTGTTTTAATTTACGAGTCATGTCCAATGTCAAGGGCCCAGGCCTTTACATAAACATTATAATATCTTGTTAATTAACAGCATAAGGAGATTCATATGACTATTTACTTTAAAAAATTAAGTTTTATTAACAGTTTTCCGGTTAGTTTGTTTGCAATGAGTATTCTGTTTATTGCAATATTTACTATTTCAGGATGTGACAACGACTCCCGAAGATGGGAAAAAGCTGCAAAGCAGGATACTTTTGATTCATATGAATCCTATATTAATGAATATCCCGAAGGAAAGTATGTTACACAGGCCAAAGATAATATCAAAATAATCACAACTAAAGAGAGTTGGGATAGGGCCATAAAAGAAAACTCTATAGACTCCTATTATGGGTTTTTACAAAAGTACCCTGAAAGTGATAAAGCCAAGGATGCCGTTTCATCTATTAATAAGCTTGCAATAGCAGCAGCACATAAAGAGGCCAATGCAGGGTTGTTAACCCCGGATCAGATCATGATGTTTGCAGAATCCGGTGTATCATCCGAAGAAACAACAGCAGAGCAAAAGCAGGAAATTCTAAATGTCCTTATCAAGGCGATTATGCTTTTGCCCAAAGAACAGAGGATCTCTTTTCCGGAAATCCAGCCTGACCTTACTGGTAATCCTGTTGTCGTATCTAATACTGATAAAGGAAACTCCCCAAAAGGCATTGCATCTTCTTTTCAAATTACCGGGAGTGATGAACTCGCAGATGTTTACAGTGTAGGAGGAATAATAACTCCACCGGATTCAGATGGGGATATCTCCAATGCCCTGCTGGCTACAAAAGGAGATTCTGTAGTGACTGATCCTTCAAAATACCGGAAGAATGTTACAAGTCACTGCACTATAAGAATCCAGAATTTTTCAAACACGCCTTGCTTTGTCATATACACAGATTTGCCGCAGGAGATTGTTCCATATTCACTGGGATCAGACGGGCTTATGTCAGGCCCTGAAGTGGTTGTTCCGAATGGTGAAAACAGCCTTTTTCGCTTTAAAGGGGAGATTGTAAATTTTTTCCCGGGGTGGACAATAAAAAGCGATACGGAAGAACCAATATGCTTTCTCCTGTTAAAGGATGATGGCCTTACCTATGTCTTTGGCCGGGGCACGGTAACAGATACTAAAGGTAAAAAATATGATTTGCCTGTCAGGAGGAAAATATCATGACAAGAATACTTAGATTAGCTTTTCTCATCTTAACCCTTATGGTTTTTTACAGTTGCACCAAATCCATATTGTGCAAGCCCAATAAAAACTGGCGAGTATATTATAGTGATAAAAACCCCGGCATACAGGAGATTATTAATAATGTGCCGCCTGATATGTCTGCCATTATATTTATTCGGGAATTCAATCTTGTAGCGTGTGCAGGGCGTATGTTCGCCCAGATAGATGGTGAAGAGGTTGGGCCGGTAGCATCCTATTCCCATGTGATTTATTATGTGTCGCCAGGAACGCATGAGGTCACATCAACGGGTCATTCCATCTGGAGCCCTGATATAAGAAGCGCCTCAGGGAGGGTCAGGGTTGAGACCTTCCCCGGAAGGGCATATTTTGTATCAGGGATAATAAATGAAGGTATGGTAGCGGTAAGGCAATTGTCTGTTGAAGAAGCAGGCGAAATGCTGAAGGAAAGTCGTCAGATACTTACACCAAAGGATATAAAGAAACAGTAATATCCATATCGTCTTATCCAGAGAAGGATATGCAGAAAAAGGGGGTAGAATCATGCGACTGAATGGTTGGGTTTTATTAATTTTATCAGCAGGTATGTTTAGCGGGTGCATCAGGACACCGGATGAAATCATCGTATCTCCAATCCATCAGGCCTTGACAGCAGGAGATGCCTCATCGGTTCAAAAAGCCGCATCGGATAAAGACCAGTTATCTATGCAAAACGAATATGGAGAAACACCCCTGATAGTTGCAGTAAAAAACAGGCAAGCGGAATATGTCGATATCCTGCTCGCTAATGGGGCTGAGCCGGATCAACAGAATCCGGTTAATGGTGAAACACCTGTAATAGCCGCAGTAAAAAATAATGATGCAGTCATTCTGAATAAATTACTGGACGCTGGGGCCAGTCCTGATCTTACTGATAACGAAGGGGTATCGCCATTAAGGTGGGCTATTCGTAAGATCCATATTGAGATGGTAAAGGCTGTTACAGCAAAAACCGGTACAGGCAATACTGGGGAGATATCAGCAGCAGTACTTGAATCAGCCGCCTATGGAAACAGTGAGGCCCTGGACTATTTGTATTCTTCAGGCGCTCCTCAAAACCCTGTATCCAGAATGAATGAAACCCCTTTAATTCTGGCTGCCAGGTTTGGTCACACCGGTATTGTAAAACAGTTAGTAAATACAGAAGCAGATTTGGATGCAGTAGATGTTAATGGAGCTTGTGCATTAACGTGGGCCGCACGAATGGGAAATGCGGACATTACACACATGCTTATACAGGCCGGAGCAAAAACAGAACTGATAGATACTGTCGGTTTTACACCTCTGGCCCATGCAGTGAGACTTGGTCATACAGATATTGTTGATGCACTCATCTCAGGTAAGGCATCTGTGAACGCTGCATTGCCAAAAGGTTCAAGTATAATGTACTGGGCGGCATTTCAGAACCTCATTGCTGAAAAACTTTATTACGTTGATGCAGATATAGCTGAAATGGAAGACGATGAGATACAGCCGCTTGAATCAGCATTAAGGTATTTATGGTTCGCTCGGTTTTATGAGGATAAATATCTTAATAAGCCAGGGAATCATGATCATGATAGAATGGTAAAGTGTTATGGATGGGCCGCAGGATTTTTTGATAAGGCATCAGATCAGTATGATGCAACAGCAAAAAACATTAAAAATACCGAGATGTGGAAAATAATAGGCATGGCAGCTCTTGCAGTAGCCGGGGAATGGGCAGCACAGGTGCAGGCTGATATGAAGGCAAAGCAGATGGCAGAAATTGGCGCTCTCGGACAGGCAAGCAGGGAGGGTAGTGGAGTTTCAGGATATTATAGTGCTCTTCCTGCCAGAAGAAATTCATATACGCCATACGGAACTCCACAATTTGTATCTTCTGCCGGAGACTTAAATCCGGATATAGGCAAACAACCAGCCTCCTTTTACAGTAATGAAGCCAAAAAAAGCAAACAGGCGTCCAGTGTATGCAGAAAAATCTTAGATTGTTATAAAGCATTGGATCCAATGTCAAAGGATGGAGTCGACTGTAATAAGATCGCCAGAGATGAAATTCGTTATCTGAATTGAAACTGATGTCCATTTGGATATCCTGTTGCCTGCTAATTATAACATGCTCTGTTTATAACTGAAAAGGAGGTCCTGAATCAGCTCTTCCCTGTCTTTTTTTATAGTTTCTACATCATAATACCCGTATTAATGGCTATTTATGCATTTTCCTGTCATTTTGTTTGCATTGATTTTTTATTTTATTATTCAATATGTTACGTCAAATTAATGGCATGAATTTCCCGTTCATGGCAACAAATTGGCTTGGATCAGGTCTCATAAAGGTGAACATCTGTATATCGACCTGTTATTACTGGAAAATTTCAAGATATTCAAATTGGCACGATTATTGATAGGTAAAAGGCAACAGAGTTATAAAACCTGCAATGACAATATAGGATATCCAGTTGAAATAATGATGAGAGATAAAGATAAATCAATAACAGCCAGCTATAATGATACTGATACCAGGGATCATAAGCTGATCCATTTTTCCATGTCAAACAGTGATGACAGCTCTTCTATTTTACGGATCAAGCAGATTATAGATGAAACAACAGACACCATCTTTTCCATCCATAAGAAAGACCTGCTCGTTAATCCTATAACATATATTGTACCGGCTGTGTGGGGCAGGGTCAAAAAGGGTAATCTGAACCCCAAGCAGAAGAATATTTTTCTCTCTATAGAGTCAATGGTAAGAAATGTCATAGATATAATGGAGTTTGATGAGCTTACAGACTCCCAGCGTTTTTCAATAGAGTACCTCATACGGGGTCTTGTGATCTCGAAAATTACCTATCTGATCGCCTCGTCAAAGACCAATGAAAAAGAAAACGCCAGTGGCTGAGTTACAGGCTGCCCTCCCTCTTTATCTGGAAAATATCAATATTATGAAATAGTGATTGCATAATTAAATACATTTTTGTAATCACTATATACCATTAATTCAATTTTGGATTATGGTAAACGACAACAGATAAATGAGTGTATTTAATGCCAGAAAAAAAAGTAAATCCAAAGCCGGATGAGATCAAATGCCTGTACGAGATTACAAAGGCCATACATGGGACCCTTGATCTCAGGAAGGCCCTGTACAAGGTGCTTGATCTCCTTGAAGAATACCTGGGTATGAGCAGGGGGTCTATCTCCCTTTTAAATTATGAAACCGGGGAGATACGCATTGAAGTGGCCCATGGGATATCCTCAAGCGCAAAGACAAAAGGACGCTATAAACTGGGCGAAGGAATAACCGGGAGGGTCATCGAGACCGGGAGGCCAATGGCTGTTCCGAGGCTTGATGAAGAACCCCTTTTCCTTGACCGTACAGGCGCAAGAAGCAATATAGACAAATCAAAGATTGCATTTTTTTGTGTGCCCATAAAAGGCAGCGCCCATGTCATAGGCTCTTTAAGTGTTGACCGCCTGTTTGAAGAGAGTGAATCACCTGAGGAGGATGTCAGGCTTTTATCTGTAATCAGCAGCCTGATAGCCCAGAAGGTAGCCATGCTTGAGCTGATCAACAAGGAAAAGGATCAGCTTAATATGGAAAACCTCATGCTCAAAAAGGAGCTTGGCAAGAAATACAGCTTCAGCAATATTATAGGTAACAGCCATAAGATGCAGGAGGTATTCCATCTTATAAGTCAGGTGGCAAAAAGCAATGCCAATGTGTTGCTCCTGGGTGAAAGCGGGACAGGCAAGGAACTGGTCGCAAATGCAATACACTATAACAGTCTGCGCACATCAAACCCGTTTATAAAGGTAAACTGCGCAGCACTCCCAGGCAACCTTGTTGAGGCCGAGCTATTCGGTTACATGAAGGGGGCTTTCACAGGTGCAGGCATGCAAAAGGCAGGCAAGTTCGAGCTTGCCAACAACGGGACAATCTTTCTTGATGAAATTGGCTCTCTTCTTCTTGAGAGCCAGGGAAAACTGCTCCGGGTTATCCAGGAGAGGGAGCTTGAGAGGCTCGGAGGTACACATGTAATAAAGGTTAATGTCCGCATTATTGCAGCCACCAATATTGACCTTGTTGATGCGGTAGAAAAGGGCACCTTCAGGGAGGACCTTTTTTACAGGCTCAATGTCTACCCGATTTATCTCCCTTCCTTAAGAGAAAGAGAGGCCGATGTGCTTATGCTTGCAGATTTCTTTCTTGAAAAGTATTCAAAGGAATACAATAAGGATATAAAAAGGATATCCACCCCTGCAATAGATGCACTTACCCGTTATCACTGGCCCGGAAATGTCAGGGAGCTTGAAAACTGTATAGAAAGGGCGGTGCTTTTGTGTGACGGCCAGGTAATACACAGCTATCACCTGCCCATGACACTCCAGACCGCGGAGGAAACAGGCACTCAGCAGTCAATGTCACTTGAAGACTCCGTTGCCAACTTTGAAAGGGATATGATCATTGATTCCCTTAAAAGCAGCCGTGGCAACATGAGAAAGGCTGCCCAGTCCCTGAAAACAACTGAAAGGATCTTCGGGTACAAGGTGAAAAAATATGAGATTGATCCGAAATATTATAGATAAGTCTTCATTGTCAACCGGTTATTACAGGTTATTATACCTTTATGAAATACGATTTTAATAAAGAGATCAAACGGGGGCAGAGCGGGTCTGTCAAATGGGACCTTAGAGAATCCCGCGGCGGTAATGATATTATCCCCATGTGGGTTGCTGATATGGATTTCAGGGTGCCTGATGAGATCACTAATGCACTAATTAAAAGGGCAAAACATGGCATATTCGGGTATACATACCCCGCAGATTCATACAGGCAGGCAGTGGTAAGCTGGATGAAAAAAAGGCACAACTGGGATGTTGACAGGGAATGGATTGTTACAACCCCTGGAGTCGTATCTGCATTCAGTGCCGCAATAGAGACATTTACCGATGAAGGGGATAAAATCATAATTCAGCCGCCCGTTTATCACCCCTTTAAGAAGGTTATAGAGGCCGGTAACCGCAGAGTTGCGGAAAACAGGCTGATCATAAAAGATAATCGATATGTCATGGATTTTGCGGGTCTTGAGCAGCTCCTGAAAGATGGTGCATCAATGATGGTGCTGTGCAGCCCCCATAACCCTGTTGGGAGGGTATGGACAATTGATGAGCTTCAAACACTTAATGATTTGTGCATGAGATATGATACCCTGATTTTATCAGATGAGATACATTCAGACCTGATCATGCCGGGTTACAGGCACAGTGTGATGGCAGAGATATCTTCAGGGGTAAATACAAAGATAATAACCTGCACTGCGGCGAGCAAGAGCTTTAACCTTGCAGGGCTTTGCTGCTCCAATATCATTATCAGTGATCAAAAACTCAGGGTTTCTTTTCAAAAGCTGGTGCAGAGATTATCTGTTTCAACACCCAATATATTCGGCCTTCTTGCAACTGAAACAGCATATAACCTCTGTGAAGGGTGGCTTGATGAACTGCTTCTTTATATCCATGAAAATTATTTATTTATGAGAAGATATATAGAGGATAATCTACCGCGGATAAAAGTAGCTGACCTGGAAGGTACCTATCTTTCATGGCTTGATTTTTCAGGCTACAGTTTAACTGATGCTGCAATAGATGAGACCCTTATAGAAAAGGCAAAGGTATGGCTTGATAACGGGCCACAGTTCGGTGCAGGCGGAGAGGGGTTTCAGAGGATAAATCTTGCATGCACGAGAAAGACCCTGATAAAAGCACTTGAAAGGATAAAAACAGTACTCAGCTCATTATAAATTTATGGCCCCAGAAAGTGGTTGAAAAATCCATATTGATTGTTAAACTGTGGGTCATACAGGTTTCATATGGAGAATCTTGATGAACAGAGAATATTTTGAAAAAATGGACAGATTGATCGAAGATCGGCTGAGCAGAAGGAAGTTCCTGAAATACCAGATGAAGGGTCTACTGTTTCTTACTGCCGCCAGTTCCGGGCTTATTTTACCTAAAAAGGTTTTGGCAGAACCTCTACCGGATATAGCGGTTGCAAAGGGGGAAGCAGCAAAGGCAGTAAGGGCGGCTGTTGAACTCCTGGGCGGTATGAAAAAATTTGTAAAAAAGGGGGGCAAGGTGCTGATAAAACCCAATATGAGCTTCCCCAACCCTCCTGCTATGGCCACCACAACACACCCTGATGTGGTAACTGAAATAGTCAAGATGTGCAATGAGGCAGGCGCATCAAATATCCTTATTGCAGATTATCCTCTTTTTGATACCGATACTTGTCTTAAACGTTCCGGAATACTTGATGCATGCGGAAAGCTGGAGAACACAAGGGTTGTAGGCGCCTCAAGTGACAGGTTCTATAAGGATACTGAAATAAAAGATGCAAAAAAGATGAGCCGAAACGGGATATTCCAGGAGGCACTTAAGGTCGATACCCTTATTTCTGTGCCTGTCGCAAAATCCCATACTGCCACAGGTGTCAGCCTTTCCATGAAAGGGATGATGGGTCTTTGCTGGGACCGTTCCGGCATGCATACCAAGGAATTATCATCCTCCGTAGTTGATTTGTGTACCGTGCTAAAGGCTGATCTGACCCTGATTGACGCTACCAGGGTGCTTTCCACAAACGGCCCAAGAGGTCCGGGAAAGGTGCTCAAGGAAGATACCATTATCGCCTCAAAAGACATGGTGGCTGCTGATGCATTTGCCGTGGCCCGGTTCCCGTGGTACGGTAAAAAATATAAACCTGCCCAGGTACAGTATATTAAGGAGGCCCATGAAAGGGGCTTAGGCAGAATGGATATTGAGAACCTTTCCGTAAAGGAGATCCAGGTCTGATTTTTCCAAATGGTTTTCCAACACTATCG
This sequence comes from uncultured Desulfatiglans sp., assembly GCA_964499695.1. Taxonomy (GTDB): domain Bacteria; phylum Desulfobacterota; class DSM-4660; order Desulfatiglandales; family HGW-15; genus JAAZBV01. The sequence goes on along the minus strand of CAZCMD010000004.1, from coordinate 53,149 downwards.
GTGCCCGTTAAAATGACGGGCGCTGACATCGCAACCTATTTTCAGGAATACACATGAGATTTCGATCCGTAATACAGTTTTTCAGTCTGGCCGCATTTTTGATTTTACTGATAATCACAGTCACAGCAGGGATAGACCTTGTCCGTACTGACCTCTACCTCCGTATGGACCCTTTAATTGTCTTTGGTTCCGCATTGAGCGGAAGGGTCTTTCTTATTTCCTTTATCCCGGCGGTCATTGTTCTTCTCTTTACCCTGTTTTTAGGAAGAATCTTCTGCGGCTATATATGCCCTATGGGCATAACCATTGATTGCAGCGACAGGCTGCAAAATATCAAAAAGAAAAAGGGTGAAGGTAAACCCGGTCTGTACAGGATAAAATATTTTTTATTATTTTTTATTACTGTCTCAGCCATCTTTGGTGTTTCTGCTGTTTTTGTCGGAGCCCCATTATCTCTTATCACAAGGTTCTATGGCCTCTTTATCTATCCGGTTATTACATTTCTGGGGCAGATGGGTCTTGATTTAGTACATCCGGTTGCTGAGCATTTTGAGATTTACGGGCTGACTTATGCAGATATCACTGCACCAAAGTTTGCGACGATTTTCTTTATTCTGCTGTTTTTTATTGGTGTATTTGCTGCAGGTAAAATCAATACCCGGTTCTGGTGCAGGTATTTATGCCCGTCAGGCGCTATTCTTGCCCTCTTTTCTCAATTTTCCATTGTGAAAAGGAGGGTATCTGATACATGCACAAAATGCGGAAAGTGCACAAGGTCATGCCCGATGGGCGCTATTGATAAAATATCACCTGAAAATACATCCTTTAAAGAGTGTATAGGGTGTCTGACATGCAGGGATGTATGCCCGGTTAATGCGATTGATTTTAATATTAAGAGGAAAAAGATCAAGGATGCCCCTGATTTCATACCTGAAAGGCGCGCCCTTTTATACTCAGGGGTTGCCGGTGCGGTTTTTGCCTCGGCAAATCTTACAGGCCTTTATTCTGTTTATGGTAAACCAGGGGTTGGCCAGGTTTCCCCAAAGGATCTCATAAGGCCCCCCGGATCAAGACCTGAAGATGATTTTCTGGCCCTGTGTGTACGCTGCGGAGAATGCATGGCCGCGTGCCCCAATAATGCGCTTCAGCCTGTGTGGTTTACCCGCGGGATAGAGGGGCTTTTCAGCCCGTCACTTGTGCCCAAAAGGGGAGCATGCAACCCCGACTGCAACAACTGCGGTACAGTATGCCCGACAGCAGCGATAAGGCCCCTTGATGTCATGGACAGGAGATGGGCAAAGACAGGTACAGCGAGGATCATGCGTGATATGTGCCTGGCCTGGGAACACCAGAAGCGGTGCATGGTATGTGATGAGGTATGCCCCTACAGTGCCATAAAGTTCAGGAATGAACCCGGAATAGCTGTACCGGTACCTGAAGTGCTGGAAGAGAGATGTTCCGGTTGCGGTTTTTGCGAGCATCACTGCCCTGTGCAGAATCAGTCTGCCATTTATGTCACCCCAATGGGCGCAGTGAGACTTAACGAAGGCTCTTTTATGGAGTATGGTAAATCACAGGGGCTTACTATATCACTTGAACACAAAGGCAAAAAGGAGCAGTCAGGCGCTGCTGGTTACCCTGGGGAATCCGCTCCTGATACTGAAGGTGATGCCCCTGGTTTTGAAGGGAGTGCCCCTGGCTTTGATAACGGTGAAAGCGGCTTTGAAGTGGAAGAGCAGGCCCCAACCAGGGAAGAAGCCGAGAGTGATATTGCCCCTGGTTTTACTGAGTAATTTTTCTCAGGATAGCGCCATTGGCCGTATCTGTTATCTCGACCCCCTTTTTTTCAAGGAGTTCGTTGCGGATACGGTCAGACGTCTCCCAGTCCTTTCTCCTTCGTGCCTCTTCTCTATTGCTGAGCATCTCTGTTACTTCCGGGTCTGATATCCTTTCTTCAAGGTCAAATACAGCGAGTATCTCATTGATTTTCTTAAGACATGCAATGATCTTAAGTCTGTCCTCCTGTGAGAGACCGCTCTTATCAATGATAATATTCACCCTGTTCAGAAATATGAATATTGCAGCAAGGGCGGGGGCGATATTAAGGTCATCATCCATAGAATCATTAAAGCTGTTCCTCACATCATATATTATCTGATCTATCTCAGGGCTTGATGCAGCCTCCCGGCTGTTCTGAAGCCGTAAAATAAACCGATCCATCTTGTGAAGTGTCTTTTTAGCGGTATCCAGTTTTTTCCATGAAAAATTCACAGGTTTTCTGTAGTGGCTGCACAGGAGCCAGTAGCGCAATTCTCTACCGCTGTACCCTTTTTCCAGGATGCTCTTTATAGAATAGATTGGATCAATCACCTGTGACGGTTTTTTGCCATCTATTGTCACAAGTTCATTATGGAGCCAGTATCTGGCCGGGGATTTCCCTGTTACAGCCTTGCCTATGGCAATGGAGTTTTCATGGTGCGGAAATATCAGATCTATCCCACTGGTATGGATATCATAGTTTTCACCAAGGTATTTCATGGTCATGGCTGGGCATTCAAGGTGCCAGCTCGGTCTGATATTCCCCCACTTTGTCTGGTAAAATATCCCCTTTTTAAGCTCGTTCAGTGTTGATCGTTTTAAGAGTGTAAAATCCCTTGGATTATCCTTTTCATACTGTTCAAGATCAACCGTTTTACCCAGCTTTATCTTGTTAAGATCAATACGGCTGAGTTTGCCATACTCCCTGAATCTGGCTATATTGAAATAAAGAGATCTGAATTTTTCATATGCATAACCCTTTTCAAGGAGAATGCCGGCGATATTTATCATATCATTTATATGTTCAGATGCCTTTGGATATGCCTTTGCTTTTTTTACCCTCAATATTTCGAGGTCTTCCATGAACTCATCATAGAATTTTTCTGTGAATTCCTTGAGAGGTGTCCCTGCCTTTTCTGCCCCCTTGATAGTTCTGTCATCAATGTCTGTTACATTCATTATATGGCTTACTTCATATCCTTTGGATTCCAGGTAACGTCTTAAAAGGTCGGAAAAAACAAAACGCCTGCATTCTCCTATATTGATAGGCTGGGCAAGGGTTGGGCCGCATGTATAGATACTTACCTTGTTTTTTTCAAGGGGGGTAAATTCCTCCTTTTTCCTGGTTAAGGTATTATAAAGGATCTGACCTGTTTTTTTTTTGTCTTCAAACAGTGCTGTGCTCAGATATCTTTCCCCTCCGTCCGGGATAATTACAACGATGGTCCCGCTCTCCATTTCCTTTGCTGCTGTAATGGCAGCAGCCATTGCTGCACCTGAACTCATGCCGCAGAAAATACCCTCTTTTCTGGCCAAAAGTCTGGCTGTCTGGTATGCCTCTTCATCGTCTATCCTTATGATGCGATCCACTTTTGTTTTATTATAGATCCCGGGGGTATAGGACTCCTTCATATTTTTTAAGCCCTGAATTTTGTGCCCCAGGTAAGGTTCCATACCTATTATCTGAATCTTCGGGTCAAATTCCTTTAATCTCTTGGAAAGGCCCATCAGTGTGCCGCTGGTGCCAAGGGCGGCTACCACCGTATCAACCTCATGGTTTGTCTGTTCCCATATCTCAGGAGCAGTGGTATTATAATGGGCCTTCCAGTTTGATTCATTGTTATACTGGTCAGCAAGCCAGTAATTTTCAGGCTCTTTTCTTATCAGGTCATAGACATATTCAATTGCCCCATCTGTTGAAAGGTGCGGGGGTGTAAACTTGAGTTCCGCTCCCATGGCACGCAGGATCTTTTTCCTCTCCTCGCTTACCGCCTCTGACATAACCAGCATTATACGGTAACCCTTTACCGCCGCGACCAGGGCAAGACCAATACCCGTATTACCGCTTGTGGCCTCCAGGATTATCTTGTTCTTTGTCAGTTCCCCGCTTTTTTCTGCATCTTCGATCATCTGAAGGGCAGGACGGTCTTTTATTGATCCGCCAGGGTTAAAGGATTCCAGTTTTGCCAGGATCTTAACATTTTTATTAGGGTTGAGCCTGTTAACAGGTATAAGAGGCGTGTTACCTATAAGATCAAGAATACTGGCCGGTATTTTATATTTTTTATTCATTCTGGTTATCGCTTTATGATATAAAAGAGTTATTAAACAGGTTCTGGATACTATTAAAATTATCTATCCATTTCAACAGGTAATTTTTTTAATAAGATTACTTGACAAATTTTTATTTGGAATTATGTTTGTGCAGTTTTTAATCTCATCGTAAACAGATGAAATTCTAGAACATTTTCAACATACATAAAGCGGAGACATAAAAACTAAAAAGGTTTCCGTGTTTTGAATAAAAAACTAAAAGGAGGTAAGGTTTCCTTTATTTTTTTTTATCTATTAAAAATCTTTAAGGAGGATATTTTTAAATGAAAATCAGACCATTACACGATCGAGTAATAGTAAAGAGGATCAAAGAGGAAGAAACAACAAAGGGTGGCATCATAATACCTGATACCGCTAAGGAAAAACCATCTGAAGGAAAGGTTATTGCTGTTGGTAATGGCAAGATCCTTGAGAATGGCACAGTAAAGGCGCTTGAAGTCAAAAAGGGTGACAAGATTCTTTTTGGGAAATATGCCGGTACAGAGATCAAGATTGAAGGTGAAGAGCACCTTATAATGCGCGAAGATGACATCATTGCCATTGTGGAATAGACATAAAAATAAAATAAGGAGATTAAGTTATGGCAAAAGAGATTAAGTACGGTGGAAAGGCCCGTGAATCAATTTTAAGAGGCGTTGACACCCTTGCTAATGCGGTTAAGGTTACATTGGGCCCCAAAGGGCGCAATGTAGTTCTGGATAAGTCTTATGGTTCGCCAAATATAACCAAAGACGGTGTAACAGTAGCCAAAGAGATAGAGCTTGAAGACAAGTTTGAAAATATGGGCGCACAGATGGTCAAGGAAGTTGCATCAAAGACATCTGATGTGGCTGGTGACGGCACAACAACAGCAACCGTGCTGGCCCAGGCAATCTATCGTGAAGGCTCAAAGCTGGTTGCAGCAGGCATTAACCCCATGGCCATCAAGAGGGGTATTGAAAAGGCTGTTGAAACAGCAATAGAAGAACTCAAAAAGATTTCAAAGCAGACAAAAGATCAGGAAGAGATTTCACAGGTTGGCACCATATCAGCCAATAATGACTCCACAATAGGAAACATCATTGCCGAGGCAATGAACAAGGTAGGAAAAGAGGGTGTTATTACCGTTGAAGAGGCAAAGAGCATGGATACCACCCTTGAAATCGTTGAAGGTATGCAGTTTGACCGCGGATACCTCTCCCCCTATTTTGTAACCGATGCAGAGAAGATGACAGTTGCCCTTAATAACCCCTATATCCTCCTGAATGAGAAAAAGGTCAGCGGTATGAAGGATCTTGTCCCCATACTTGAGCAGATAGCCAAGATGGGCCGGCCCCTTCTTATACTTGCCGAAGATGTTGAGGGAGAAGCCCTTGCAACACTGGTTGTTAACAAGCTCAGGGGCACATTACAGGTAGCAGCAGTAAAGGCGCCGGGTTTTGGTGACAGAAGAAAGGCTATGCTTGAGGATATAGCTATACTTACAGGCGGAAAGGTAATAGCAGAAGACCTTGGCCTTAAACTTGAAAACGTAACACTCAATGATCTTGGCACAGCAAAGACCATAACCATTGATAAAGACAACACTGTAATAGTTGATGGCGGCGGATCAAGAAAAGACCTTGAAGGCAGGGTCAAGATGCTCAGGGCCCAGATCGAAGAGACCACATCCGATTATGACAGGGAAAAGCTCCAGGAAAGACTTGCAAAGCTTATCGGCGGTGTTGCTGTTATTAATGTTGGCGCAGCCACAGAGACCGAGATGAAGGAGAAAAAGGCAAGAGTTGAGGATGCGCTTAATGCGACAAGGGCTGCCGTAGAAGAGGGTATAGTCCCTGGCGGCGGTGTAGCTCTGTTAAGATGCGTAAAGGCTGTCTCCAAACTTGAGCTTCCCGGTGAACAGCAGAACGGTGTAAATATTGTAATGAGGGCACTGGAAGAACCTATCCGTCAGATTGCAAACAATGCCGGACTTGAGGGTTCAGTTGTTGTTGAGAAGGTAAAGAATGAAAAAGGCGCTATGGGCCTGAATGCTGCAACAGGCGAATATGAAGACCTTATCAAGGCAGGTATCATTGACCCCAAAAAGGTTACCAGGTTTGCACTCCAGAATGCAGCCTCGGTAGCATCACTGCTCCTTACAACAGAGGCCATGATAGCTGAAAAACCCTCTGAAAAGGATGATGCCCCTGGTATGCCGGGCGGTGGTATGGGCGGCATGGGTGGCATGGGCGGTATGGGTGGCATGGGCGGTATGATGTAACAACCCGGCTTAAACATATAATATATAAAACCCTGTCCGGTATACCGGACAGGGTTTTTTTATAATGAGTATTTTTTTAATATGGACATGAACTCGTCAACATTTATAGGCTTGGAGATATAATCATTCATCCCTGCATCAAGGAATTTTTCCTTATCCCCCTTCATCGCATGAGCAGTCATGGCTATTATGGGTATTGCCTTATTCTTCTGCCGCGCATCTGATTCACGGATAAGTCTGGTTGCCTCCATGCCATCCATATCAGGCATCTGGATATCCATAAGCACAATATCATAATCATTTTGCTCAAGTGCCCTGACCGCTTCTAGACCGTTATTGGCAATGGTAACCTCATGTCCCCATTTCTTGATGAGAAGGCTGGTGGCAACCTTTTGGTTCACTATGTTATCCTCTGCAAGCAGTATCCTGAGTTTGTGATTTTGAGTTGTTTTAGATTCCTTTTGCATGCTCTTTTCAATAAGAGGTATTTCTTTAAAGGTAAAATGTATTGTCTGTAATAAATCTCCCTGAAGAACAGGTTTCTTGAGATAACTGTTTATACCGCTCAGGTTTCTCCTATTGTGGTTATCCTTATCGGTAATGGAACTCATCATGATAATCTTTATGCTGTTAAAACGGCTGTCAGAGCGAACCCTTTCTACAAATTCAAATCCATCCATCTCCGGCATATGGTAATCAAGTAATATAAGAGAATATAAATTATTTTCACTCAGTAAACGGTCAAGTTTTTCAAGTCCATCCTTTCCGCTGCTTGCGACCGTGCATGTAAACCCAAACGGTTCAAGTGTGTTTTTAAGGATAAGACAGTTGGTGGTGTTGTCATCAACAATCAGGATATCTTTAACACCCAGTTCGTCTGATAGATTTTTTGAGATATCATTTATAACCGGTACTCCCTTTTCAAATTCTGCTGTAAAATGGAATATGCTTCCCTTTCCAGGGCTGCTTTCTACCCATATCCTGCCCCTCATCATCTCTATAAGTTTTTTTGATATTGTAAGCCCAAGACCGGTCCCGCCGTACTTTCTGGTGGTGGAGGCATCAACCTGTGAAAAGCTATCAAAAATTTTATCCAGCTTTTCCTGTGGTATTCCTATCCCTGTATCCTTTACAGAAAAATGAACGCATATATTGTCATTGTCGCGTGCAGTTTTATCCGCAGTTGCACCTATGACTACCTCTCCTTTTTTAGTAAATTTTATGGCATTGCCCACTAAATTAACAATGATCTGCCTCAGTCTGTTGGGGTCCCCTTTAAGTGCTGTGGAGAGGCTGTTACCAATATTACAGATAAGCTCAATCTGCTTTGAAGATGCCTGTAATGACATTGTGGATGTTACTGTCTCAAGTATCTTTCTCAGATCAAAATTAATATTTTCAAGCTCAAGCTTTCCTGCCTCTATCTTGGAAAAATCAAGGATATCATTTAAAAGGTCCAGGAGTGAAACCGCTGACTGTTTTACTATATTCATATAATCATATTGCTGGCTGTTAAGGTCGGTTCCGAGTGCAAGCTCTGTCATGCCAATAATGCCATTCATGGGCGTGCGTATCTCATGGCTCATATTGGCAAGAAACTCGCTTTTGGCCTTGCTTGTCTCTTCTGCCGCGAGCTTTGCGGCCTTTAGCTCTTCTTCAAACTTTTTACGTTCAGTTATATCATGGCTTATGCCAACAATACCTTTTACCTCTCCGTCACTGTCCTCAAAACGCACCTTGGTTGCTGCTACCCAGTATTCCTTGCCATCTGACTGATTGATTAATATCTCTTCCTTGTCTTTTTGAGGTATACCGCTCTTCATTATCCTCTGTTCATCTTCATAATATACCTTTGAATGTTTTATCGGAAATATATTTAGATCCGTTTTACCAAGGACATCTTCCTGTTTTTTGGCTCCAAGGGCATTGAGATGAGCCTTGTTATTCAGGATAAACCTGGAGAGCCTGTCTTTTATATATATCTGGTCAGGGATTATGTCGATAAGTGTCCTTAAGAGGTTTCTTTCATCAGCCAGCTCCCTTGTCCGCTTCTGGATTGCAGCCTCAAGAAACCTGTTGTGTTCACGTATGGTACTTGTTCTCAGGTAGTATAATCCCAGGATAATAAAGAGCAGCAACAAAGAGGCTGATATCCTGAACCAGAGGGTCTTCCACACCGGCGGTGCTATTACTATTTTGAGGCTTACACCCTCCTCATTCCACCGGTTGTTGTTATTGGACCCTTTAACCCGGAAAATATATTCCCCGGGGTTAAGGTTAGTATATGTTGCAGAACGCCTGGTTCCTATATTATTCCAGTCCCTGTCAAAACCTTCCATCATGTAGGCATACTGATTTTTATCAGGGGAAACATAATTTAATGCGGAAAAGCCGAATGAAATAACAGAGTGTTTGTAGGATAAGACTATCATGTCGGTCTGACTGATATGTTGTTTCAAGGGGGAATCTTTTGTATCAGGGCTTATCTTCTCATTGAAGATCTGAAAATCGGTAATTACAATCGGAGGTATATATTTATTGTCTATGATATTCAGTTGATCAAATTCATTGAACCCGTTCACACCGCCGAAATAAAGTTTTCCTGCTTTTGAACGGAGACGGGACTTTTTTATAAAAATATTACTCTGTATGCCGTCTACCTTCGTATAATTTTTAAATTCCCCTGTTTCAGGATTCAGCCTTGAAAGCCCTCCATTGGTGCTGATCCATAAAAAACCCTCCGTATCCTTGAGAATACCGTAAACCAGGTCATTCTGCAGGCCATTTTCTTTTGTAAATATCTCAAATGTGCCCGTTTTTTTATCAAATTTATTAAGGCCGTATCTTGTTGCTATCCATGTTGTGTTTTCATTGTCTTCAAAAATATCGGTTATGTAATTATGGGAAAGGCTTTTAATATTTTTCTCATCCCTTTCATAACTCTTAAACACCTCTGTCTCAGGATTAAAGATAACAAACCCTTTTGTTGTGCCTAAGAGCAGATTACCATCTCTGGACAACTGTAAGACTTCAACGAAGTTATCTAAAAGTTTACTATTTTCAGTATTATAATTTTTTAAGGATCTATCCTTTTTATTCAGCCTGCTTATTCCGCCCTGGCTGGCGAACCACATGTATCCCTGTCTGTCTTCAATAATATCAAAGACATTGTTGTTTGATAGCCCGCTGTTTTCAGTGGTAAGGCTTTCAAATAATTTTGTTTTCCGGTTAAACAGATTTATGCCGCCGTTCCATGTGCCTGTCCAGACATTGTTTTCGGAATCCACAAATACTGTCAGGACAGAATCCGATTTAAGGTTAGAATTTCCTGAGTAGAAATGTTCAAATTCCTCTGTTTTGGGATTGAATTTATTCAATCCTCCGCCATCTGTTGCTATCCAGATGAAACCGTCCTGATCTTCACTGAATTCCCATACGGAATTATTACTGAGACCATTTGGCATATTCTTATAGTGGATAAAACCCTGTTTACTGTATTGAAGTATATTGATGCCGCCTGAGTATGTACCTATCCAGATGTCCCCGGTACGGTCCCTGAAAATTGAATATATGGAATTGCTGTTTATGTTGAATGGGCTATTCTGGTTGTTGCTGTAATTGTCAAATCTCTTTTTATCATTATGAAGGAAATCAAGACCACCATTTTCAGTGCCAATCCAGATACCCCCGTTGTTACCTTCACAGAGGGTGAGGATATTGTTATTTGACAGGGTATTGATGCTTTCCGGTTCATGCATGAAACTGGTGAAGACGCCCTTTTCTATTTCATCAACATGTATATAGGAGAGACCGCTGCCATAACAGGCAAACCATAAATATCCTTTTGAGTCTTCTGTTATCGCATAAATGGAATTCCCAATAATACTATTGGGATTATCTTTAGAATGGCCGTAATGTAAAAATGTGCCGGTCTTGTAGTCATGCAGGTAAAGCCCGCCATTTTCAGATGCAATCCATAAATGCCCCCTGCTGTCTTCATATACCTGCCTTATGATATTGCTCTTCAGGGCGCCTTTCTTATTCGGATCAGCGCTGTATATTGTAGTCCTGTTTAATGGTTCTTCATATTTTATGAGGCCATTATCATTTGTACTGAGCCAGAAATTACCTCTTTTGTCCTTAAAGATGCTCCATGTATCAAGCTTTTCAAGATTATACCCGTTCTGGGTGTTATAATTTATAAACCTGTCTGCATCCCGGTCATAACGTGAAATCCCTGAAAAGGTGGTGATCCATAAATTTCCTTTATCATCTTCATATATGGATTTTACCTGGTTTGATATCAACGATGAGGGGTCATTTGGGTCATGCCGGTAAACAGTAAAATCATAACCGTCATATTTATTTAGCCCATCATATGTTCCAAACCACATAAATCCCTTTTTATCCTGAAGGATCGATGTGACTGTAGTGAGTGAAAGCCCTTCATCCGTAGCAATATGGGTGAATTTAAGCTTTTCCGAAGGCAAAGAATAGAGGTCTGATGCCGGGATAATAGAAAAAGATAATATTAAAATAATGGAGAAATATTTCCTGATAAAGCAAAGCATCAGACTTAATAACCTCTGTGTAACCTATTAAAAACAGGTATAAATTCTCTTAAGAAAAGGTTACATCTTTATAATGGGCAGACCTGTTCTTATATGAATCTAATACTTGGATTATATCGGCATTGATTGCTTTAAACTGAAATAAATGATTTTACCTTGGAAAGATCAGTGTCACCTTTTAGATTTTAAAAAATTGCAGGCATATCAAGGGTTCTCCGGTTTTATAATCCTATAGTTACCGCTCAGGTGCATAAGGCTGAACAGGTAGAGCAGCCCGTCATAATAGGGGTCAAAATATCCGTCTTCATAGGGTTCAAGTCTGGCGTTCCATACCGCATCAACAAATAACCAGCTTTTTGCTTCTGTCCCCATGATCGATGCCGCCCCGGATGTGGCCACAAGCCCAATGGAATGGCGCAGTTTCTGAAAACCGCCGGCAGGGAGAATCCATTCAGGCAGGGTACCATCCATATTAAACTGATCTTCAAAGGTATCCATACCCCTACAATATAGGAAATTCTGTATGCGTTTAGCATAGTCTTTTTGCCATTCTTTATCTTTTCCATACCATGAATAGTCCATGGCGATGTTCATGGGTACCCGCCAGGAGTCATATCTGAAGGCGGGTTTGATAAAGTTCTGCTTTGGCAGTTCTCCATTATACAGGGTTATGTCTGAATTTAGGCCTGTTACAGGGTGACATACCTTGTGTAAATATGTTCTCGCCTTTTCAGCGCACTCGCGGTAAAAGTTTTCATGACCATCCTTTGCATACTCTGCCCATATTTCAAAAAATGCAGGAAGATAATAGGATGGGTCTGTCATGTCATATCTTTCCGATTCAGGCACAAAGCTTATCTGTTTATTTTCAACATTTATTATATTGTTGATACCCTGTGATCCATCCTTTGACCACATGGCGTCAAGTATTCTTCTCGCTTCACCATAATAATTGAGGCCTGTATCATTTCCCCACCTGTTTGAGGCAAATAGCAGGGCGGTAACAAAATAGAGTTCACCATCAGAGGCTGTGCCTTCAGAGTTGTGTTTGCCTGTTTTTGGTTCTACTGACCATGCGAAATAACCGTCACGCGGGCCACCCTGGTGCTGCATATATTTTTTTGACCATCGCCAGAGGCGGTCAAATATATCCTTTTTATTCAACTGGACAGCTATCATCAAACCATATGAGAGCCCTTCTGTCCGGGCATCCTTGTTCTTGATATCAGAGATATAGGCCAGATCCTTACCGACCTCAAAATAGACCCGGTTTGGCCCTTCAAAAAGATCATTAAATGCCTTTTCAAGTTTGGCATCTATCTCTTCCTGTTTGTAACCTGCCTCCAGGAAAAGGTTCCTGTACTGGCCTGTTTCCCATGCCCCCTTTCCCCATGGTTTCATTGGGCCACGAGGGTCTTTGATATCCTTTTTACAGTTATCAGAAGAAAATGCTGTCAGTGTAAAACAGATAGAAAAGAGAATAACTAAAAATATGGTTTTTTTCATGTTAGTGTTACCTTATTTTTTCCCGCCAAATATTGCAAAAATACCATATTTATAAAAGCAGTCCACATCCCTGAATCCGGCAGACTGAAGAGATTCGAGCTGTGTTTTTAGCAAATCGGGTTTGTTATCTGCATTGTCCTTGTACCTTTTTATTATGCCATCATACTCATGGCTATCAATCTTTAATATCGCTTCCCTTTCATTGATCCAGTCTCTCCAGAGTTGGAGATACCATTTTTCAAGGTTTTCCGAAGGAGAGAGAATTACATCGGTATTCAGGAAATAACCACCGGGATTCAAATGTGAATATACAGCACTGAACAATGCTGCTTTTTCCCCCATGGTCAGATGGTGTGTTGCCATGGAGGAAGTTATCAGATCATATTTACCCAGGCTGACTTTCCTGTTCAGGATATCCTGGAAGCTGGCACATATGAATTGAAAGTTATTATTTCCCTTAAGCCTTTCCCTAGCCTTTACCAGCATATCATTTGAACCATCCAGAAGGGTCGCCTTCAGTCTACTGTCAATCCTTAAGAGTTCATATACCGCAACGCCATCACCGCACCCGAGATCAAGCACTGCCCTCTCAGGTTTTCCGAAAATAAAATGCATATAAAAGGATTGCAGGATAGATAACAGTCTTTTACGCTCAACAATAATAATGTCTGCGCTGTCTCTATATTTCTGTGAAAAATCAGGGTCTGCCCATTTTGATTTACTGAATTCCGCCATGTTTATTATTCCTTTACCTGCAAACCACATTCAGGCATGCCTGTCGTTTTTCAACTGTTATTGCATTAAGGGCACGCTTCAGTGCGCTTTCCAGCTCTTCGGGCCTTTCTACCTTTTCGCCATATCCGCCAAATGCCGTGCATATCTTTTCATAATCTGGCGAAGGTTTCAAGTCTGTAAGCGGCATATCAGGGGCCTTTGCTGCCCAGCCGTCAGGATGAATCTCAACGGTTGCAAGCTTTACTGCCTCCCACGACTGGTTGTTATAAACTATTATAAGTATTGGCAGATCATAGGCCCTTGAAACAAAGTGGCATGCAGATGGCACAGAGAACATATATGAGCCGTCACCCACTGTAACAACCACCTTTTTATCAGGGGCGGCCATCTTCATGCCAAGCGCAGCGCCAACAGACCATCCGAGATACCCTGCATGTGAGACCCCAAAATAGTGACCGGGGTGCAGATTCTTCTGCCAGATCATCTGGTTATCATATTCATTTACTATAATAGTATCCTTGTCAATTATGTCGTTTACACACGCTGAGATATATCCCTGATTCATCGGGGTATCACATGATGCCTTTTCAGCCTTTAAATACACTCCCTTAAAGATTTCATCATGCCGCTCCTTAAGAATGCCTCTTCTTTTTTTTACAGCGATATCATTAAGCCTTCCTGAATCTTTTAATTCCTTTACCAGCATATTGAGGGCAAGGTTCGGGTCGCTGTTAATAGTAATGTCCGAGGGGTAGCTTCGAACAGGATAGTCTCTGTATATAGGGTCAATCCCGATATTTACAATAAAAGCGGAATCGCCCGGTTTTTGTTTGGAGGGATACCATGGGACATCACTTTCAAGAACTATTATAAGATCAGCATCATCAACCAGAGGTTCTGGAGAAAATCCCTGATGGCAGTAATGGCCGGGAGGAAAATTCATATATTCAGGATGGAATGAAACAACACCTATGCCGGCTGTTTCTGCAAGTTGAACAAGGGTATCTACATACTGTGTCCTTCTGCCGTATGATGAAGTAATGATTATGGGGTTTTCAGCATCATAAATAAGCCCTGCCAACTTTGATATTTTTTTATTATCCGGATGAAAAGTGGGCAGGTCATATTTTAATCTGCTGTTAAATGATCTTTTATCAAATGGTGAATACAAGACTTCTCTTGGCAGTGTAAGGTAAACGGGCCCGCACGGTTCGGACTGTGCCATAACGAGCGCCCTGTCAATAACGTCCTCAAGCTGTGACGGATATCTTAGTTCATAATCCCAGTTGACAAATTCCCTTACCATCCCTGCCTGGTCATAGCACTCCTGTGCCCAGTGGACAAAGCTTGATCGGGATGCAGGGTGCCCCTCTTCGGTAATAGGTGTCCTTCCGGCAAAAAACAGTATTGGTATTCTTGATCTCTTTGCTGTAATTATTGAACCAAGCGCATTTGCAGTACCCACACCCACATGCACCATGGCGGCCTGCACCCTTCCTGTCAAAAGGTAATACCCATAGGCCATACTTACAAGAGGGATCTCATGGGGCACAGTTATGGGAACAGGGGCATTTTTCCCTTCGGTCTTCCTTTTTGAAAAGGCATCCACAATGCTTGCAAAATCAGTACCCGCATTTCCAAAAAAATAATCTATCCCCCTTAACGCCAGAAGCTCAAGAAACGCCTGAGCAGTGTTATCGGCATTCACCTCGATCATGCTGTTTTCTTTTTTAAGACTCATTATTCTCCTCTAATCATATTCGTTGCGATACTTCATATTGCTTGTAAACTTGAAAATTTATATATA
The DNA here is from genome assembly GCA_964499695.1 of uncultured Desulfatiglans sp. Classification (GTDB taxonomy): domain Bacteria; phylum Desulfobacterota; class DSM-4660; order Desulfatiglandales; family HGW-15; genus JAAZBV01. Next base: position 38,136 of record CAZCMD010000004.1, on the reverse strand, counting down.
CACTGGGTTAATTGAAACATCAAATCATTAACCGGTAATAGACCATTTTATATATGGACTTTATTTTAAGCTCGATAAAATATTACTATTATATCCTTATACCTGCCAATATTATTGTTACCTTTCTGGCGGCCTGGCATGCGCTTTTATACAAGCGTGACCCCAGGGCTTCACTGGGCTGGCTTGCAATAATCATCATGTTCCCCGTGTTCGGGTATTTATTCTATTTTCTGTTTGGAATAAACCGCATACGTACCCGTGCGAGGATACTCACAGGGAAACTTCCGATTTCCGGTTTTATTAGTTTTGAACATGTATCCAACATTTTTACAATACCTCATTCTCTTGAACTGCTCCCGCGGGAGTGCACTGAAATAGCAAATATAGCAGACTCAATAACAGGGATACCCCTTACATCAGGTAACAGGATAGAACTGCTCCATAATGGAGATGAGGCATACCCGTTAATGCTTGATGCTATAGAAAAATCTGAAAGGTCTGTATTTTTATCCACCTATATTTTCAAGACCGATTCAACAGGCAGGGAGTTTATGGACAGGCTTACCCGTGCGAGGGAAAGGGGGGTAGATGTCAAGGTAATTGTTGACGGAATCGGCCAATATTATTCATTTCCATTTGCAGGGATGGTTTTAAAAAAAGAGGGGATTGATTTTGCCAGGTTTCTACCCCCTGCACTTTTTCCACCATCAATAAATATTAATCTGAGAAATCACCGTAAGATCCTTGTTGTTGACAGGAATCTCGCCTTTACAGGTGGTATGAATATAGGTTCAGACAATCTTGTTAATATGCCTGCCAACAAAAAAAAGGTAATAGATACCCACTTCAGGATCAAGGGGCCTGTTGTCTCACAGATAGAAAAGGTCTTTATTAATGACTGGCATTTTGTAACCGGTCAAAATATTGAGTCTGAGCCCTGTGAAGATATATATCAAGATGGAGGCGCAAAATGCAGGGTTATCTCGGAAGGCCCTGATGAGGACTTTAACAAGCTTGCAACAATCCTGACAGGCGCAATATCATCCGCCAGAAAACGGGTTATGATAATGACACCATATTTTCTGCCAAACCGTGAGATGATTTCAGCACTTCAGACCGCTTCCCTTAAGGGTGCGGAGGTTGATATCCTGCTTCCACAGGAAAACAATCTTCCGTATGTTCACTGGGCAACCAGAAATATGCTCTGGGAACTCCTGATCAGGGGTGTAAAGATCTATTACCAGCCACCGCCGTTTGTCCATACAAAGCTCTTTGTTGTTGATGATGCTTATACCATGATTGGAACTGCCAATATGGATGCAAGAAGCCTCAGGCTTAACTTTGAACTTGCTGTTGAGACTTATGACCTGGAGTTTGCAACAAATATATCAGAATATATTATGGAGTGCAAAAGGCTATCAAGGGAGGTTACCCTTTCCGAGATGGATTCACGACCCATTTCTGTCAGGACAAGGGATGCCATTGCCTGGCTTTTCTATCCATATCTTTAAAGAAAAAATCAGGTGCCTGCATATTTCATTGTGGTAAGTGCCTTTAACCGGTTTACTGTTCTTGATTAAAATCAAATCTCAAAAACGCCTTAACGGTTAATGGTAGTCTTAAGGATTACATCGGAAAGGGTTTTCATATTTACAGGTTTTAAAATAATCTCCGTTATGCCTTTCTCTTTTGCCTCCTCCTCTGATATATTTTCATTGAACCCGGTACAGAGGATAATTGGGATATTTTTCCGGATGGAGGTAATATTTTGGGCAAGTATATCACCGGTCATACCCGGCATTGACATATCTGTTATTATCAGGCCAAAGTCAGCAGGCGCGTTACGGAATGTGCTGAAACCATCCGCGCTGCTTGTGCATGATACCGACTCATACCCGAGTATTTCAAGCATCTCGCTGACAAGTTTTACCAGTACAGGGTCATCATCTATTACGAGTATTTTCCCGGAGTATGTTTCCGGAATGTTGTGTCTGCTAAGGTGGTCTTCGGATGGATCATCGAATGGAGGTATACATATTTCATGCGCTGAATCTCCCTTTTCATTCCCATTACCCATTAATCCACGCGGTATTTTTTTCATGGAAAGACTCCGGATGTCATAGAATTCAAATGATATATTTTTAACATAAATCCTGTTATTAATAAACAATCTTATTTGTCTTGTCTGTTTTTACTTTTACATATTGTGTACTATCTTATGGATCTCTTCCCTGTGAAATACCTCTCTGCAAATTCTATAAAATATGGCCAGTTTGGTGTTACCGTGTGGCCGCCTTCATGCTGCCTGAATGCAATATCACCCTTTATAAGTGATGTTTTCTCCGGGGGAAACTGATCTGTTTCAAAGCCGTTTCTTTTGAGGAGTTGATATACAGGGGTGGCGTATACACCGGCAAGAAACATGCCCTTTGCATCAACCCATGTTCCCTCTTCTTTGGCAGAACCTGCGCTTATAAAAACAGGTCTTGGCGCGCAGAGTGCAACAAGCTCATGCGCATCAACAGGCAGGTCATTTGCTGTAAGAGGCCCTGCATATTTTATAAAATTGGGGGCAAACCAGTGGTATTCACCGGATGCAGCAAGGTTTTCAACCTGTTCACCGAAGTTTCTTCTTAATATCTTGGCCCCGCCTGCCCCTGATGAACCTATAAAACCTATTGCAATACGAGGTTCATAGGCAAAAGCAACAAGGGCGGCCTTTCCGTATCGTGAAAGCCCTTCAATTACCACCCTTGTTTCATCTACTTCATCTATGGTTTCAAAAAAATCAATTGCGCGACCTGCCCCCCATGCCCAGGCGCGGAGCGTACCCCAGTCATCCAATTTTCTGGGGTTACCTTTGTTGACAAGACCAATGATACCTTTGGTAAGCCCGGCACCTGAATCATCCTGTATACTTGTAGGTACAAGGATGGCATAACCCCATCCCTTTTTTAAAAGCTGCTCCTGCCATGTGGGTTTTGGGGGTTCAGGCATATTGAAAAACATCGGGCCAATCCAGCCAAACTCGATTACTACAGGTACATTTTGTGCGTTTACTGGGGTAGTAAGTTTCATCTGAATATCCACAGCTATGGATGGATAGCTTGTATTATCAACATGACCTTTGAGCTCCCTTTCCATTACAGGAATACCTTCAACCGTAGTTGCCTTTTCTTCGACAACCTTCCATGTTACAGGGGGTATTTTTCCAGGTATCCTGCCATATACCTCCCTGTCAAAGAGTTCAAACAATTCTTTTTTGCGTTTTTCCCACTGCGCAGATGTTGTTACCTTTGTGCCATCATTAAATACAAGAGGGTCTGGGAGGCTGGTATATGTGGTTGCCTTTGATTCATCACTATTAGCTGCATTTGGGGCCTTCGGGTCACCGGAAGGGCCTGGTCTGATTTCTGATATGCCCAGCATCTTCAGCATAAGGGCATGATCCTTTTCATTTTCCTTCTGAATACGCTCCCAGTC
>CAZCMD010000004.1:0-34553 GCA_964499695.1 uncultured Desulfatiglans sp. | reverse complement strand
TGGGGCCTAACAGGGAATCCCGTTTAAATCGGGAACGGACCCGCCGCTGTGACCCTCCCCATGAACAAAATTTTCATGGGAACTCCTGCAGCATATAAAGAACCACTGTCATTACATATGATGGGAAGGTTGCTGAAAGAGAAGGGAAGTCAGAAGACCTGCCTGAATTAAAGAGTAGCCATCGCGGAATGTGGCATTACGTATAAGATTCTGAGGATAAAAAAGGGTAATCCCCGGATCGATTAAGTTCGGTCCGGGGATTTTTATTTTGTTCATAAATAATATTACATAAATGGAGATAAGAATGATTAAAAAAATAATACCCCTTATATTTGTTACAACCCTGGTATTACCTGTTATTGGTTTTGCCCAGGATAAAAAAATAGACCCCTCCAAAATGAAAAGGATGGACGAGGTAGTTGTTTCCGCAACAAAAACAGAAGAAAGTGTAAAAGAGGTTACAAATTCAGTCATCGTTAAAGACTCTATAGACATTGAAGATACAGGTGCAAAAACTGTAGGACAGCTACTTTCAAATGAGCAGGGGATCGATTTAAGAACAAGGGGTGATTATGGCGGAGCGACAGAGGAGATACACATAAGGGGCATGGGTGCAGAAGGTACACAAGTGCTCGTTAACGGAGTTGTAGTGAATTCTCCATCACTCGGAAGCTCCAATCTGAATGGTCTTGCCATGAATAATATTGAAAGAGTTGAAGTTGTAAAGGGGGCAGGTTCTCTGCTTTATGGCACCAGTGCTATGGGTGGTATTGTTAATATAATAACAAAAAGACCGGAAAAGGATACCACTACCCTTAATGTAAAGACAGGATACGGAACAAACAGCACCTTTGAGATATCTGCCGAGAATGGCATGTTTATTACTAATAATTTTGGATATTATCTTACTGCCGGAAAGCAAATTACGGATGGTTTCAGGAGCAATTCTGATCTTGATCAGAAGGATGCCAGCCTGAATCTTGTTTATGAAAAAGGTGATCTTCTTGATGTCAGCCTTTACGCTGATTACGTTAAAAGAGAAAATGGCAGACCCGGTGTGAAACCGCCGGCAGGAACTGAAGCTTTTTACGTCGATGGTGTTAAACTTTATGATAGTGAGTCATCAAACCTGCTGAACCGTCAGGGTGATGAAAATATGTCTGCTTCTTTCAGGATTAAAAGCAGGCCATTTGAGAAGACAGGCATTAATTTTAATGCCAGTTATATTGATATGGAAAATTATAACTACAACCGTTATTACAGCTCATATCCTGTTGTAGGAATACCCGGAAGTGAAACATGGGTTACAAATAATGTTTTTACACTGGAAGCTAATACAGATTTGGAACCAGTTGATAACCTTAAATTTCTGTTTGGAGCTGAATTTAAAAGATATGACTGGGAAAATGAAACAATAAATCTTGATGATACCGGGACTGCTTTAGGAAGTGCTACAGGAGCATCTCAGCACCTTGATACAAAGGGATATTATGGTGAAGGACAGTACAGACCATGTGATTATTTTAAGATGACTGCCGGATTGAGGCTTACTGATCATTCTGAGTTCGGGAAAAAATATGTCCCCCGTTATGGTGTTATTATTACCCCATATAAGAATACAGCAATAAAACTGAATTATGGAAAGCATTATAATGCCCCGACACCAAATGACCTCTTCTGGCCATTTGAAGATTGGGGATGGGGTTCAGGTGCTCAAGGGAATACCAATCTGCGTCCTGAAACAGGTAAGCATATAGATGCAGGTATTGAACAGAGTTTTCTTGATAATAGACTCTCCTTTAACCTGACCTATTTTAACTGGGACATTAACGACAAGATAAGGTGGGTGCCTGATATTAACTATTTTTATACACCCCAGAACCTGGATAAATATACCGGTAAAGGTTATGAAGCAGGGATGAATTATTCTGTTAATGAGAACATTACCCTTGATATCAATTATACTTACACTGATGCTGAAGAAGAACAGGTCGGTGGTGTAAAAAGGCAGGCACGCTATACATCTGATGATTACCTGAAATTCGGAGCTAATTATTTTAATGAAAATGGATTTGGGGTGTCAGCTGCACTCAGATATACGGGTGAAAGACCCGGGTCATATGCACTTGATACAGATGTAAACCCTGATGTTGTGCTGGATTCCTATTATACAGTCGATATGAATATCAACCAGCGCCTGTATGACCACTGGCTGGTTGCATTGAACTTATCAAACCTGTTTGATGAGGAGTACGATACATATACTGAGAGTTTCAGGAATGAGACAACTTCTGTGACTTCAATGGCCTATTACCCCGGAGCTGGTAGATCCATATTTTTAACCATTTCATATGAATACTAAAAAGGTTTTATATATCCCGGTACAACGGAAATATATTGCTTGCCTGGCAATTATTCTGTTCGTAATTACTGCCTCCCTTAAGACAGGTTACTGCTATCCCGTAAATTTCAGGGATAGCAGTGGCCGGGATATTTCTATTTCTAAAGCCCCAGTATCAGTTGTTTCCCTTGACCCTTCCATTACTGAGATAATTTGCAGGATTGGAGCAGGGTATAAACTCAAGGCTGTAACCATTCCGAATATTTATCCTTCAGAAACATCTATGAAAGAAACAGCTGGCACTGTTCTCAATCCTGATCTTGAATATGTAGCTTCGCTGAACCCTGATGTGGTTTTTTACAGTGGTATTCAAAAGGGTGTTTTAGAAAGGTTTGATAAAAGCAGTATCAAACTTATCAATCTTGATGCTGGGAGTATTGAAGAGAGCTTCAGGCAAATAAAGCTTATTGGTGAGATCTTCAGCAGGGAAAATGAGGCTGAAACCATAATCAATGAAAATAAAAGGCATATTGAGACCTTCAAAAAGAAAACTCAGCGTATCTATCAAGACAAAAGAAAGAGGGTATTGTGTATCATTGGCAATAAAACCCTCATGGTACATGGTGATGATTCAATCCAGAGTGAGTATATCACCATAGCTGGAGGTATTCCGCTAACTAGCGGCAGAAAGGGTGATGCTATACCAATTGATAAAAAGGAGTTAATAAACTTTAATCCTCATTTAATATATGGAAGCGATAATGAGAGGGGATTAATAAGTAAGATACTATCAGACCCTGAATTAAAAGATGTGGATGCAATTAAAAATTATAATGTACGTTATTATCCATCTGATCTTGTATGCCGTGTATCAACAAATATAAGCCATTTTATAGAATGGCTTTCAGCGGATATTTACAGGGAGGAATATGCAAAGAAAGAAAATTTTATCCTTCCGGAACGGATTATCAGTTCAAAAAAATTAGATATTGACCTGGACTATGTGAATAATTTCAGGGTTGATACAAGTAATCTATATGATTTTACTAATAAAACATTGATTATTGAATTCAAGACGCCTATAAATGTACTCTCTACACTTGAAGGTGTAAGGGAGAACATAAAAACGATCGGAAATCACTATGCACCGCTTTCATGCTGGAGTGTTGCTGATAATGACGGTCTTAAAGGCATGAGGGAAAAGGTCTTAAGGGTGCTCGGTAAATCAGAGGCTGAAACCAGCTTTCTTTTGACCGGCGCTGATGTGGATAACGCTGCTGTCATAAAAGAAACATATAAAGAGATGTCGATGTATGCTGTTATTACCGCAGGCGTTAAATCCAATGCAATGAGGATGTCAGTGGATGAAGGCGGGTATTATGAGCCTGGAACAATCAACATATTGCTGCTTCCCAACATGAAACTGACAGAAAGGGCAATGGCAGGCGTGATAATAACTGCTACAGAGGCAAAAAGTGCTGCACTTCAGGACCTGGATATAAGGAGCAGTTACAGCCCTGGATTTCAGGCAACAGGTACAGGGACAGATAATATCATAGTTGTTCAGGGTTCAGGTGAAAAGAGCCTGGATACAACAGGCGGGCATACAAAACTTGGTGAACTCATAGCAAAGACGGTTTATAAAGGGGTTAAAGAGGCTGTATACAGGCAGAATGGGATAACAACAGGGCGTGATATATTTGAGAGGCTGAGAGACAGAAGAATCAATATAGGTGTTGAACTCTTTTCTGATGCTGAGAATTACGGGATTGAAAAAAGAGAACTCGCAAGCAGGCTGGAGAGATTACTGCTTGAACCCGAATATGCGGCCTTTATTGCCTCTTCATTCAGTATAAGTGATGATTATGAAGCTGGCCTTATAAAGGATCTGACCCGGTTTAAAAAATGGTCTCTGGAAACAGCAGAGGAAATATGCGGCGCAGAATTACCGGATATAAAAAAATATATATCGGATAAAAATATCCCCGTTACTATCAGGATGGCACTTAATGCCCTCTTAACCGGTATATGTAATAAGGGATCAACAGCTAAATGAAATATTTAATTATCATAATTACATTTTTATTTTGTTTTGCCGGATCAACTGCCCCCTCATATAGCAGAACCTTTAAGGATGCTGTGGACAGGGAGGTTGTCATTGAACATAACCCTGTACGCATTATACCGCTTGCCCCCAGCCTTACAGAGATACTCTATTATCTGGGACTGGGTGACAGGGTTGCAGGTGTAACAACATACAGCTATTATCCGCCTGAAGCACTCAATAAACCCCAGGTAGGGGGTTATCATGATCTGAATATCGAGAAGATAATAATCCTTAACCCTGATCTTGTGATCGGTACAAAAGATGGTAATAACCCGGGTATTGTTGATCTTCTCGAACAGGCAAAGATTCCTACATATATTGTCAACCCGAGGAATATTGTCGAGGTCATTGAGACGATTCGCATCGTGGGGCGTCTCTGCGGTGTTGAGGATAAGGCAGATCAGCTTGCAGACGGTCTGGCACAGAGACTTGAGAGGATCAGGGAAGCTATAAAAGGAAAGGAAAAACCACTTGTCTTTTTACAGATAAATCTGCACCCTATAATGAGTGTTAATAAAAATACCTTTCACCATGATATTATCTCAATAGCAGGCGGCATCAATATGACAGCCGATTCAACTATCAGCTATCCGCGGATCAGCATAGAGGAGCTGTTCAAGCGTAAACCGCAGGTGCTTATTATATCCTCCATGGACAGGAGCGGCGAGTTTGAAAAGGCAAGGCAGGAATGGCTGAAATTGAAATCAATACCTGCTGCAAAAGAGGGAAGGGTTTACCTTATTGACTCTGACCTTATAGACAGACCATCACCAAGGATCATTGATGGCATAGAGGATATGGCAAGGATGATACACCCGGAAGTGGAGTGGGAGAGTATCAATAAAAAAGAAATTCAAGATTCAAGATTGAAAATTCAAAATTAAGAAAAATTAATCTTGAATCTTGAATCTGTAACCTTGAATGAAATATTTATGAACAAAGAAATCAAAATAAAAGGCATGCTGACACCGGGAAAGGTTATTACTGTAACTGTAATAATGTGCATTGTTCTGGTTGTGGTGATTGTTCTTTCACTGGTACTGGGTACTGCTGATGTGTCTTTGAAACAGGTAATTGGTCTCATTACAGGGACTGTATCTCAGGACGATTCTGTCAGGCTTATTATCTTCAAGATCAGGCTTCCACGGATAATCCTTGCAGGTCTTGTAGGCTTTGCACTTTCACTTGGCGGTGTCACATTTCAGGCTATATTAAGAAATCCCCTTGCTGACCCCTTTGTCCTGGGGGTGTCGAGCGGTTCAGCATTCGGAGCAGTTCTTGCCATAACCTTCGGTTTAAGCTTCAGCCTTGGCGTCCCGGTTATGTCCTTTATGGGCGGACTTTTAACCATATATCTTGTAATGTCACTTGGCGCAAGGAAGATGGGCATGGAATCATCAACCATACTCCTCACAGGGGTTATAGTTAATGCCTTTTTTACTGCGATAATAATGTTTTTTATATCCACATCCGCTGATGACCGTCTTCATACAATGCTTTTCTGGCTCTATGGAGACCTGAGCCAGGGGCAGTATACCCAGCTTTTTATTATCGCACCATTCATCATACTTGTTGCCATCCTGATCTACAGTTTTTCAAAAGACCTGAATATTATTACAACAGGTGATGAAAATGCCTCTCTTTTAGGCGTCAATGTTGAACTCACAAAAAAGATAGGTCTTATTTCGGTCTCACTTATTATGGGTCTTGTTGTTGCTTTTTCAGGGCTTATCGGTTTTGTGGGGCTGATTGTGCCTCACCTGGCACGTATGGCGTTTCGGTCTGATCACCGGATGCTCATACCTGTTGCATCCATAGGTGGTGCCATCTTTCTAATAGCTGCTGATACACTTGCACGTACTATCATCTCACCGAGTGAACTCCCTGTGGGTGTAATAACCGCCTTTTTGGGGGCACCTTTCTTTTTAATACTTTTAAGGAAAAGAGGCAGTCAGTGGAGCCGCTCCTGAAAATAGATAATATAAGTTTCAGATATGGGGATAAGCTGGTACTTGAAGGTGTAAGCCTTGATGTGCATCCGGGCGAGATCATAGGGATACTTGGTCCCAACGGGTCAGGAAAAAGCACACTTTTGAGGGTAATGGATGGGGTACTTGCACCACAGAGCGGTGAAATATTTATCAACGGTAACCCATATAACAGGCTCAGCAGAAAAACCCTGGCAAGGGAAGTGGCTATGGTTGCACAGGAGCATCATTTCAGGTTTTCATTTTCATGCATTGAGGTGGTGATGATGGGCAGGTTCCCCCACCTGAAACAGATGCAGTTTGAAGATCATCACGATCTAAGTATAGCGATCGATTCCCTTAAAGCTACTCATGCATTAGAGTTTGCTGAACGTTCCATACATGACCTTTCAGGGGGTGAAAGACAGAGGGTGCTAATAGCAAGGGCACTTGCTCAGGAACCAAAGGTAATCCTTCTGGATGAACCGACATCGTTTCTTGACCTGAAATTCAAAAGAGAGGTGTTCAGGCTTATCTCATCCCTGAGTAAAGAGAAGGGGCTGGCTGTGGTTATTGTCTCACATGACATTGATCTTGTTTCACAGTACTGCAACAGGATCATCCTTTTAAAGAGGGGTACTGTTTATCAGACCGGCGCTCCTGATGAGGTGATAACAGCAGGCAATATTGAGGATGTTTATGAATGCCCTGTGCTTGTGGATAATAATCCTTTGTCAAGCAGGCCAAGGGTGAGTGTGAGGTAAAAACAGGGTTTACGGTATACGGTTTTAGGTTTTCGGTTATAGAGACGCCCGGCCAGGCGTCTCTACAGGTTAAATATTTGGAGGTGTTATGCTTAATTTCTTTATTAAAGGCGGGCCTGTTATGTACCCGCTGTTATTATGTTCTATTATTTCTCTTACGGTGATAATAGAGCGTGCCATTTTCTGGATTGGTGTGGGTATGCGTAAAAACCATGCCCTGGTTGATGAGGTGCTTGACCTGTCCAGAAAGGGTGACTGGGAAAATATCAGGCTGAAGGCGGCAGGCTCAAAAAACTACGTGATCAGGGTATTGATAAGCGGAATACTGCACAGGGAATATTCCTTAAGCAAGGCAATGGAATCTGCTGCATCCGATGAGATAGACAGGATGGGAAGGTTTATGGGTGTGCTTGACACAATGATAACAGTTGCCCCAATGCTCGGCATACTCGGGACTGTCCTGGGGATTATAGAGTCATTCAGCATGCTTGATTCTTTCGGTGTTGAAAACCCCCAGGCTGTTACAGGCGGTATAGCGGAGGCGTTGATTACGACAGTGGCGGGTCTCATAATAGCCATAGGTACGGTCTTCCCGTATAATTATTATAATTCTCTTATAGACAAGGCAGCCAAGACAATAGAAAAATATGCCACCAGTTTTGAGATAGTTTATGAGCGTATCGTAATGGCTGATGATAAAAAGGATCAGGCGAAATGAAAGTAAAACTTCCTACCACCCACAGGAAAAGCCGTGTTGAGATGCTGCCCCTTATGGACATGGTCTTTCTGCTTCTTGTGGTCTTCATATATACGATGCTTTCAATGGCTGTCCACCGGGGTTTGAAGCTGGATCTGCCACAATCCGAATCCGCTGATCCTGAAAAACAGTTGATCCTGTCAGTATCCATTGATGAAAAAGGGCTTATATACATAGATAAACAGGTGGTGAGTATGGATAAACTCACTGAAACCCTTTTTGTGATGACCCATGATAAAAAAGACCCTGGAGTACTTCTTTTTGCTGATAAAAAGATCCCTTATCAGGAACTTTTCAATGTCCTGGATAAGATAAAGCTGGCAGGACTTACAAGGATATCCCTTCAGGCAGAGGCTGAAAAGTAGATGAAGAGGATCATGGTAGCGGCTTTTATTGCCATCATGTCTCATGCCATGATATTTACCATGAACCCTTCATGGTTATCCGGAAAGAAAATATATGATAAAAGGCCCCAGGATATAACTGTTACCATGTCCTATAAAAAAAAACCGGCTCCTCCGAAATTGCCACCCAAAGAGACCGTTAAGAAGATAAATAAAAAAGAGGTAATCAAACCAAGGGAAATTATTAAAACACCTGCGCCTGTTAAGGTAGAAGAAAAGGCTGTTGCCCCTGAACCTCAGGATCAGCAAGAGACGGCTATACAGGAGGACGTTTCCAATTCTGTGTCTGCTGCAGGTGAAGAGGTAGAAACTCAGCCATCTGAAATAGAAACAGTGGCACCCGCAATTATTACTGAAGCCGAACCTGTATACAAGGTTAATCCTGAACCTCCCTATCCGAAAATAGCAAGGAAAAGGGGCTACCAGGGTATAGTAATCCTGAGCGTGCTGGTTAACAAAGAGGGCAGGGCAGAAAACTTATGGGTCTTTGAGTCAAGCGGATACAACATACTTGATAATGCAGCCATTGATGCCGTGAAGGAGTGGTTGTTTGAGCCGGGGAAGCAGGGTGATACACCGATTGATATGTGGGTGCAGGTGCCGGTAAGGTTTGAAATTAAATGATGGTGTACGGTCTACGGTCTTCGGTTTAAGGTAAGACAGATTACAAGATACTCTTTCCGAATACCGTATACCTCAGACCGTAAACCAGTTGGCATATGAAAAGAATTGATTAGTAAGAAGGATATGAAATTTTATGTCTAAATCGATAATGTTCTTAGGCACCGGCAGTGATGTAGGTAAATCCATAACAACCGCCGCATTCTGCCGGATACTGAAACGGCGCGGGTACAGTGTGGCCCCATTCAAGGCCCAGAACATGTCCAATAACTCATATGTTACAGTTGAAGGGGGTGAGATAGGGCGTGCCCAGGTTGTCCAGGCAGAGGCAGCAGGTCTTCTCCCATCAGTTCATATGAATCCTGTTCTTCTCAAACCTTCAACAGAAATGGGTGCACAGATAGTGCTCCAGGGAAAGGTTTTCAGCCAGATGAACGCTGCAAAATACCATGAATACAAACCATTGCTCAGAAAGAACGTTATAGAGTCGTACAATATTCTGGCAGAGAAATATGACATCGTTGTTCTGGAAGGAGCCGGGAGCTGCTGCGAGATGAATCTTAAAAAAAATGATCTGGTGAATCTCCCTATGGCAGAGAGGGCAGGGGCAGCCTGTATCCTTGTGGCTGATATAGACCGGGGTGGTGTATTTGCACAGTTGATAGGGTCATATGATCTGATGACCCCGAAAGAAAAAAAGATGATCATAGGGTTTATCATCAATAAGTTCCGGGGTGATCCCACCCTTTTTACTGATGGTATAAAGTATATAGAAAAGAAGACCGGCAAACCTGTGCTCGGACTTGTTCCCTATCTCCATGACATACAGATTGACTCAGAGGATTCTGTTGCTGTCCAGTATGACAGGCTGCCAATAAAACATCTCAGCAAAAAATGTGTCAATATTGCCGTAATAAGGCTGCCGGCGATTTCCAACTTTACAGACCTTGAAATACTGAATATGGAAAAGGATGTTATTGTTAACTATCTCTCGAATAAAAACGACCTCACAGATGATTATGATTGCCTTATAATACCGGGGACTAAGAATGTCATGGAGGATATGGTATGGCTTTCCAGAACTGGCTGGAAAAAGAGGATTAAGGAATTTGCTTTTAAGGGGAAATGTGTACTTGGTATATGCGGTGGTTATCAGATACTGGGTAAAAAGGTATATGATCCATATGGTGTGGAATCCAGCAGAAAAGAGATATCGGGTTTAGGCCTTCTTCCTGTTGAAACTACCCTTGAGGCAGAAAAGGTTGTTAGAAAGGTTTCAGGAAGGAGTTTGAAAAATAATAAACCTGTAGCCGGATATGAAATACATATGGGACAAACAAGGATTATCAATACCAGCGGGGCGCCATTTCTAAGGTTAAAAGAGGAAGCAGGATATGAGAGCTTTAATGATGGATGTTACCTCAAAGATGCAGAAATAGCAGGTACATATCTTCACGGGGTTCTTGATTCACCAGGTTTCAGGGGTGAGTTTTTGAACAACATAAGGCGAAAGAAAAAGATTAAGGAGAAAAAATCAGGAAGTAGTAGAATAGCAAGGTTTCGTGAGTATGATCGTCTGGCAGATCATTTTGAGAAATATTGTGATGTAGAAAGGATTCTACAAGAGATTTCATAAAATAGTGTAGGGGTAGGCCTCTGTGCCTGCCCAAATGGTTTAGATAGTGCAGTCGATGGACAACCACAGGGGGTTGCCCCTACAATAAAAAATGAATAACATAAATGAACACAGACGGAAATCCATCAGGTTAAAGGGATATGATTATTCCACTCCGGGATATTATTTTGTAACCATATGCACACATGATAAAAGATGTCTGTTTGGTGAGATATCAGATAAGGGTATGGTATTGAATGATGCGGGGCGAATGGTGGAGAAATGGTTCAGGGAGATTGAGAAAAAATATAGCCATATAAAATGTGATGAATATGTTGTAATGCCCAATCATTTCCATGGAATAATACAAATTGTAGGGGCGGACCTGTGTGTCCGCCCGGAAACTCCATATTCCAACGAACCTGATTTGGAAAATCGTACCAATATTAACAAAATTCAAAAACAGGACAGACACGCAGGTCTGCCCCTACAGAAAAATAACATTCATCAATCAATTAATGAAATTGTACAATGGTTTAAGACAATGACCACCAATGATTACATCAAAGGCATTAAGCAAAACGGGTGGAAACCATTTAATGATAAACTCTGGCAGCGCAACTACTATGAACATGTAACAAGAAATGAGATTGATTTATCAGAAACAAGGGAATACATATTGAATAATCCTTATAAATGGCATCTTGATAAATATAATCCGGAAAACCCTGAAATACAGAGGATGCAAAATGTTTAAAACGGAATTTAAAAATGGATGTATGCTTGTACTCGGCGGTGTACGCAGCGGAAAGAGCTCTCTTGCACTCGATATGTGTAATAAAATGGAGGGTAACAGATTTTTTCTAGCCACTGCACAGGCATTTGATGATGAAATGCACTACCGTATAAGGCGTCATCAACAGGAACGTGGAAATGAATGGACAACAGTTGAGGAGAGTCTTGATATAGCACAGAAGATTATGGAGCTGGATTCAAACAAGACCATAATACTTGTGGACTGTCTCACCCTGTGGTTAAGTAACCTCTATATGAAATATGAGTCTGAGGTTGACGTGGTCTACAATGAAATAGATAAGCTTGTTAAATCGTTATCTGATATAAAAGGCAGGGTAGTGCTTGTCAGTAATGAAGTTGGCATGGGCATTGTTCCTGAAAACAAGCTTGCACGGATGTACCGTGATGCATCAGGTACGATGAACAGGAAGATAGCAGGTGTAGCTCAAAAGGTTGTTATCACATTTGCTGGGATACCTGTGGTTCTTAAAGAAAATTAAAATTTGAAATTTTAAATTTGAGATGCATGCTATCACATGCTGGGGGATTGTAATGAAAGGATACATTCAGGTTTATACTGGTGACGGTAAGGGCAAAACAACAGCGGCGCTCGGTCTTGCCATGAGGGCCTATGGGGCAGGGCTTAATGTTTATATTGCCCAGTTTGTAAAGGGTATGAAATACAGTGAGCAGGAGACATTCAAGGTTTTAGCAGATCATATTACTGTAAAACAGTATGGGAGGGGCTGCTTTATCAAGGGTGACCCTACTGAAGAGGATGTTCAGGCAGCCAAGGCGGGGTTGAAAGAGGTCAGGGAGATCATGCACTCAGGGAAATACCATGTACTCATTCTTGATGAGGCAAATATTGCTACATATTATAACCTGATAAGTGTTGATGACCTGCTCAAGTTAATAGCTGAAAAACCAGAAGAGATGGAGTTGATCATAACCGGTAGAAATGCTGACCCCAGAATTATTGAAATAGCCGACCTTGTTACAGAGATGAAAGAGGTTAAACATTATTACAATAAGGGTGTAATGGCCAGGGAGGGGATAGAAAAGTAAAAAAGAGGCACAGGGCTTAAGGTTCAAGGTTTGAAAAATAGTCACATATACAAAGAAGGGTAGGGACACGACGTATCGTGCCCTTTCTACAATGCTGACCGCTGAAAGCTGATAGCTGTTTATGGTTTATGGACTATCTTGCCCCGCGTGTCATATTTAACACGATCTTCCACATTCGCCTTTCTCCGGTTGTTTTCAAATGCCTTCCGCTTTTGGTTAATCTCTTCATCAGGAAAATAGGAGAGTATCCAGTCAAAGTTTTCCTTCACCTCTTCCTTCATCTCTGCATGGGTGAATATAAACAGGTCCCTGTTTTTCATTCCTTTCAAAATCCTCTCACCAACTTCAATGGGTGACATTCCGGGAAATTTCTCAGGGTCTTCCATGTCTAAATACTTGCCTCCACCGGTATTATAGCCGCTGTTTTTAAACCTGTCAGGCCTTAGCTCTTCGGTCTTCCCTATCTTGGAATTTACAAAACCCGGGCAAACAATTGAAACCCATATATTCTGAGGGGCAAGGTTGTACCAGAGTGTTTCTGACATGCCTCGTAAAGCTGCCTTAATGGCGCTGTGAATTCCTGTTCCGTGTGATGTAACAAATGCTGCCATTGAGGATGTGTTTACAACGTGTCCGCCTTCACCATGTGCTTTTATTTTTGGCAGGAAATGAACAATGCCATTAACCTGTCCCCAAAAGCAGACATTGAACATCCAGTCCCAGTCATCAAAGGTGGCCTTATCAAGGGGGCCAAATATATTTATCCCAGCATTATTGCAGAGGATATGGATTTTGCCAAAGGCCTTTTCAGCCTCGTCTGCAGCCTCTTTCATGGCCTTGCGATCTGAGACGTCAACCGCAATGGTGTATACATTTTTATTATATTTTTTGACCTCTTCGGCTGATTTATCAAGGTCGGCTTTGCGGATATCACTCATTATGACATTGATGCCTTCTTTTGCAAAAGCGATAGCCATGCCAAGGCCGACACCGTTTGCAGCACCGGTGATAAAGGCTGTTTTCCCTTTGTAGTCACCCATCTGTTTACCCCTCTATTGAATGTATTTTGAAACGAATATAGAAATATAAGCAACTGGTGTCAACGGAAATGTGAATAAAGGTGCAGGGTTATGGGCGCAAGCCCCAGGGTTTTTACTACCAGGAATATTCACGTTGACAAAATAGATTTTGTTTTATAAAAACATCAGGATAATAAATCACCTTGCGCCTGCTTTTTGAGGCTAAAAACCGGGCATGATAAAAAAAGCTCAAATACTGCGATAAGGTGGCATAATAAACAGTCATTCTCCGTACGGAATCCCGTTAAAATCGGGAACGGTCCCGCCGCTGTGACCCCGTAGTTAGGCCTGAGGCGATAAGTTGTCACTGTTTTGATTTATCAAAATGGGAAGGCAGCCGGAAGGTAAGGGGAAGTCAGAAGACGAGTTGAATGATTGATATATAGGAACTTGATGGTAAAGGGTTCCGGAAGGTTATATACCTTCCGGAACCCTTTTTTTATTTTAAAAGGTAAACAATGAAAGCTGCACTAATCACAGGCTTGAATAACATTGAAATCAGAGAAATCCCTGAACCAGTTCTTCCATCCGGCGGTGTCATCGTAAAAATGCTGAGCGCTGCCATATGCGGCACTGATGTCAAGATGCTGATCAATGGACACAGAGACCTTGTACTGCCAAGGATACCTGGCCATGAGGGGGCAGGGGTTGTGATTGATACCGATAATGAAAGATTTCAAAAAGGTGATGTTGTAGCTGTTTATCCCGGTATCTATTGCGGCAAATGCCTTAACTGCCTTGATGACCATACATCACGCTGCGAATCAATAAAGATATACGGTTTTAATCAGGACGGGCTATTCAGAGAGTTTGTACCCTTTAAAAGTGATGAGATATCAAGCCTTATACATGTAACAGCAAGCCGTAATATCGCAGAACTTGCCCTTGCAGAACCCCTTGCATGCTGCATATCCGCCTTTAATAAGGTGCATGTGAAAAATGGGTCAGCCCTTATTATTGGTGCAGGTTCAGTTGGTTCTATTTTTGCCGAATTCTTGTTGTCAAAGGGATTTGGTGAGGTGGTAATTGTTGACAGAGAGAGGCGGAAGCTTGATGGTCAGATCCCTGTAAATGCAAAGGTAATAGAGGCAGATGTAAAATCCATTGAATCATCATTAAACGCCCAAAATAATACCAGGGGCTTTGATCTTATTGTCCCATGCTGCCCTGATGGTTTGAACTGGGATTTCTGGCGTTTTATGAAATCTGGAGCTTCCGCAATCTTATTTTCAGGAAACAACAGGGGCATGGGTATTAACAATATAGACATGAATGAAATACATTACAGGGAGCTTGTTCTGACTGGTTCATACGGGTGTAACGCCTGTGATTTCAGGGATGCCATCAGAATGATAGAGAATGATGAAATCGATCTCTCATTCCTGTCACCACGTTTTGCATCACTTGATGAAATACCTGAGTGTATAGCAGCATTAAAAAATAGCTCTATTAAAAAGGTGATTATCAATAAGTTTTAGGAGGTAAACATGGCGTATAATGAAAATTCTCTTAAGCGGTTTGGTGATAATATTGCCATGCTCATGGCAGGGAATAATATATCAAGAGAAACAGCAAAGGAGATGATGATAGAAACATTAAAGGGAGATCAGCCTGACCTTCAGCAGGGGGCCTTTCTTGCAGCGCTCAGGATGAAGGGAGAGACAGATGATGAGATAGTCGGGTGTTTTGAGGCCATCATTGAATCTGATACAAACAGTATAAACTTGGGTGATTTACCCGTAGTTGAAAACTGCGGGACCGGCATGGATACACTTAAGACCTTTAACATAAGTACACTTTCGGCTATTGTCGCCTCAACCATGGGTGTGCCCATAGCAAGGCATGGCGCAAGGGCATTAAGCTCAAAGTGTGGGACAGTTGACCTGTGTGAAACTCTCGGGGTGGATGTTGAATGCAGTGTGGAAAAGGTGAAGGAATCCATTGAAAGGTGCGGCCTTGGTCTCTTTAATGGAACAAGCGCAGAGGTACACCCGATGGGACTTGGAAGGATACTCTCTCAGATACGTTTCGGAACAACCCTTAACATTGCCGCATCTCTGGCAAACCCGGCATTACCAAGGATAGCGGTCAGGGGTGTGGGGGCACCTGAACAGATTGAGCCTACACTTAAGGTAATGCAGAGGATAGGTTATGAGAAGGGCATAGTGTTTCATGGTTTTAACAGTGACATGAGTGCCGGTATGGATGAACTGTCAACACTCGGTGCCTCAAGGATAGGGTATTTTAATCAAAATAAAAAAGTTGAATATTTTGAGATAACACCGGAAGATGCAGGGCTCTCAAAGGGAGATTATAATGATATTAAACCGGAAACCGACAGGGAATTAGAGGCTGTTAAGGCTGTATCCCTGCTGGCAGGTAATGGTGATAAGAACCGGTCTGATATTGTGGCATTAAATACCGGTGCAGTTTTATGGATGGCTGGAAAGGTCACTAGTATAAAGGAAGGTGTTTCAGCAGCTAAACAGATCATTTCAAAAGGGAATGCTATTCAAAAACTTTTATCGTGGGTCAGGACACAAAACCGAAAACCTGAATCAGGTTATGGAACAATAAAAAGGCTATGCAATAGATGCAATATAGAAATGCAATCTATCCAGTAGTCTAAGGAAAAAAGGAGATATAAAATGTACAGAAGGATAATAAATGAGATAACGCCTGTTTCAAAGGAATGGATAGATAAGGCCTGGGCAAGGCTTGATAACCTTAGCAAACCAAAAAGGAGCCTTGGATATCTTGAGGAAATGGCTGCAAGGGTTGTGGGAATTTACGAACAGGAAAGACCCAAAATAGATAAAAAAGCGGTCTATGTATTTGTAGGTGATCACGGCATTGTCGCAGAAGGTGTAAGCGCATATCCTCAGGAGGTGACCGCCCTGATGGTGAAAAATTTTCTGGCAGGAGGTGCCGGTATAAATGTCCTTTCCCGCCGGGCAGGTGCGGATGTTTATGTTGTTGATATAGGTATGAAAGAAAAACTTGAAGATGCTCATGGGTTGATAGATAAAAATATCAAAAGGTCGACCGACAATATGGCCAAAGGCCCTGCCATGACAATAGATGAAGCGCAACGGGCAATTAATGCAGGTATCGAAATAGCTTTAAATGCATCAAATAATGGTGTTAATATGATTGCCACAGGCGAGATGGGTATCGGTAATACAACGCCATCATCTGCCCTCTATTCAGTGCTGCTTCCTGCTGAACTTGCGGCTGTAACAGATAAGGGTACAGGTCTTGAAGATGAAGGCGTCAGGTTGAAGATAAAGGTGATTCAAAAAGCTCTTGAAATGAACCGAAGTTTATTGGATGATCCTGTGTCGATCCTGGCAGCAGTTGGAGGGCTTGAGATTGCCGGAATATGCGGGTTGTGCCTCGGTGCCGCCTCAAGAAGGATGGCTGTTATTGTGGATGGCTTTATATCCAGTGCAGGCGCCCTTGTAGCAATGAGGATGTGCCCTGCGGTGAAAGATTATCTCTTTTTCTCACACAAATCCTCGGAAAAAGGGCATATGATCTTATGTGAAAAAGAGGGTATAAGGCCGATACTTGATCTTGATCTAAGGCTGGGCGAGGGAACCGGTGCAGCATGTGCCATG
Organism: uncultured Desulfatiglans sp.; assembly: GCA_964499695.1. Classification (GTDB taxonomy): domain Bacteria; phylum Desulfobacterota; class DSM-4660; order Desulfatiglandales; family HGW-15; genus JAAZBV01. Next base: position 17,415 of record CAZCMD010000004.1, on the reverse strand, counting down.
CAGATTATTGAGGATGCGGTATGTATCTACAATGAAATGGCAACATTTAATGATGTCGGTATAGAAGCAGGGGCATAGAGAATAAAAAGATGTTGAAAGGGCTAATAACAGCAATAAGGACACTTACAGTAATCCCTGTACCGGGAAAGGAGGGCGATGATTTTTCATCTGCCCTTCCATGGTTTCCGGCAGTAGGGTTATTGCTGGGGCTAATACTTTACTTTGTCTCCTTTGTATGGGGTCTTTTACCATTTGATAAATGGTCATGGGGTTGTGCTGTCATCCTCTCTCTCCTTTTAATATGGCTTACAAGGGGACTCCATATGGATGGCCTTGCTGACTGGGCAGATTCCCTTGGCGGGTTTGGCAGGGAGAGACGGCTTGCCATCATGAAGGATTCATCCGTTGGTGCGTTCGGGGTAATGGCCCTTGTCCTGGGTATTATCCTCAAGCTGGTCGCCTTTGAGCGGATTATTGCATCAGGCTCTTTTATGTTTTTAATAATCATCCCGGTTATATCCAGAAGCATGCTTGTTGAACTCCAGACTACGATGCCCTATGCCAGAATAGAACAGGGTATGGCAGGTGTGTTTATAAAGGATGCAACTAACCGGCACCGTATTATTTCACATGTGGCAGCAATCGTCATTTGCGCATGTTTCGGAATAACCGGGATAGTGCTTTTTCTTTTAGCATTTGCAATTACACTTTTTTTAAAAGGTATGTTCAGAAGGCAGTTTAACGGTATAACAGGTGACCTTTTAGGCGCATCAAATGAGATTATAGAGGTGATACTTCTGATGATTATCGCTGTTCAAGGGAAAATGATTTTTTGATATTTTTAGAAAATGTAGGGGCAGACCTGTGTGTCTGCCCGAATTCTGGATTTGAAAACCGGGCGAACACATAGGTTCGCCCCTACGATATAATTTGGTATTATATGGCAACTGAACACAAACATGGCGGAAACCCCCTTGCTGATCTTGCAAGGCTTAATCTGCCTGAAACAAAGATAATAGATTTCAGCGTAAACCTTAATCCACTGGGTATGCCTGATGTTATAACTAAAAACTGGCATAGCCTTGTTAATACTGTGCAGGATTATCCCAGCATTGACGGCCAGGGGATCACCGATTTTTACGCTTATAAGACAGGAATAAAGCATGATGAATTTCTTGCCGGAAACGGATCAACCGAACTTATATACCTGATACCGCGTGCGCTTAAATTTAAAAGGGTGCTTATCCCTGCACCATCATTTTATGATTATGAAAGGGCTTCTACATTAGCAGGGGCAGAGGTAATCACCTATCCACTGAAACCTGATAATAATTTTGCAATGCCTTCAACAATGGAGCTTGAAACTGTTATTAACAGTGTTGATGCCATCTGGGTCGGGCGACCCAATAATCCGACCGGGGGCATGTTTAAGCGGGATACAATAATTTACCTTAGAGAAAAATTTCCTGATAAATATTTTATAATTGATGAGGCATTTATACAGTTCGTTGATAACTGGAAGGATGAAAGCCTTATTTCATGCAACAGATATCCAAATCTGATACTTATCCATTCATTTACAAAGTTTTACTCCATTGCCGGGCTTCGCATGGGGGGTGTAATAAGCCACGGGGATACGATAGGACGTTTAAATGAATACAAGGAGCCCTGGACTGTTAATGGTATAGCAGAAAAGGTTGCTCTCCTTTTAAAGGATTGTGAGGATTATGAAACCGCTACCATGAAATATCTTACCTCTGAAAGGGAAAGGATATTTGGCATACTGAAAGAGATGGATGGCGTAGAGGTGTTCCCATCCTGTACCAACTTTTTTTTATGCAGATGGAAAAAAACAGGAAACCTTGATGATCTTTTAAAATACCTGCTCGGAAACGGTATCTTTATAAGGGATTGCAGAAATTTCAGGGGGCTTGAGGATAACTTTTTCAGGTTCGGTATCCGTTCTGTCGAAGATAATAACAGTCTGCTTTCACTGTTATCATCCTTCGGAAAATGAGATTAATATGGAGCATTATACCCCGGCCATAATACTGATTTCAGGTTTTATATTTGATCTTATACTGGGTGATCCAAACTACAGGTATCACCCGGTAAGATTAATTGGCGGCTTGATCGACTGGCTGCATAATTGGCTTAAAGGCAGATCATGGAACCTTAAACTCAGCGGGGTTATTCTCACATTGCTGACAATCCTTATCTCTGTTTCAATCTATTCTTTATTAGTTGCAGCTTTTTACCAGCTTCATCCCACAGTCGCCATTCTGATAAATATCTATTTTGTCTATTCCCTCATAGCGCTGAAAGACCTCTTTAACCACTGCCGGCCTGTTACAGATGCACTAAAGAATAATGACCTTTTTAAGGCGAGGGAATCTATCGCCATGATTGTTGGCCGCGATGTGAATTGCCTCGATGAAAAGGGTATCATCAGGGCTGCTATTGAGACCCTGGCGGAAAATTTTGTTGACGGATTTCTCTCTCCTGTTTTCTGGTATTGCGTCGGTTCTATCATTGGCCCATTGATTGATATCGACTCGATATATTCCGGTGTTATTTTCCTCATAATCTTCAAGGTGGCGTCAACCCTTGATTCCATGGTAGGGCACAAAACAGAGGAGTTGGTAGAGATAGGCTGGGCTGGCGCAAGGCTGGATGACATCTTAAATTTTATACCAGCGCGTCTCTCTCTGATCCTGCTTTTTTTTGGCGCCCTGTTTTCCGGTCTTCATCCCTTAACCGGATTAAAGACCTCCCTGCGTGACAGGCTAAAACATGATTCACCCAATTCGGCCCATCCGGAAAGCTTTGTTGCAGGGGCGATCAGGGCTAGATTAGGCGGGCCTGTAAGATACCCGGAAGGGCTAAAGGAAAAACCCTGGCTAGGGGCAGAGTTTCCTGATCCTGAATTTCCTTATATACAGGGTGTCAAAAGGTTGTTATTTATTTCCGCATTCCTTTTTGTAGCCCTTATTTCATCTATACTTTATATCATCCTTTGAGTACCTTGTGCACACTATTGTGTGCATCATGCACATTAGAAGGTGCATCGTTGCAATGTGAGTAACCTGTAAAAAAGTAAATAATCCTCAATTAGTTATATATAATTTTATCAAAAGTCAGTGATATCAATCGGTTGAATTATTTTTTGAAGTTTATTCGTAATTTATAAGTGTTGTGGCATATTATTTGTAAATCTATTTTTATCTCTGGAGCGCGTGCATCTGTCAGGGAGATCTTCAACATAGTTGAGATAAAGGGACCTGATAAAACGACTCAATGGGAACTTACATTAAAAAATCATATGGAGTTATCGACCGGACCTGTTTCGGGAATGCCATCCTTCTTTACCTTTCTCCAGGGTTTTTCTTCACCAAACTGTTCATCACACCATCTGGCTGCCCTGTTCAGGCTCTCTTCAAGCTGTTTTCTGTAGATTTCAAGCTCATCATCAGAGGCTGATTCAGGCACCCATATCGGCTCAGTATGGCAGTAAACTATCTTTGCAAATGGTTTTGGAATAATGAACCTGTCCCAACTGTTTAATACCCAGCTTCTGTCAGTTCCCCACATAATGGGCATGAGCGGAGCCCCGCTGCTTTTTGCAAGCAATACAGCCCCCATCTTTGCAACACGTGGCGGGCCAAGCGGGCCATCAACTACCATCCCGCCATTTGTTTCACCGGCTAATATCTTCTGTTTGAGCTTTATCAGGGCACCCAGACCACCCCGGGTTGAAGAGCCCCTTACATCACCAAGACCAAGGGCATTTATGAACCTGGCCGCAAACTCGCCGTCACGGCTCTGACTCACCATTACGGTTACCCCCCTTTTTGAGAGGTACCAGGGATGAAATACAAGCCTCTGATGCCACGAGCAGTAAACTGCCTTTCCGCCGGACATTTCAAGCGCCTTTTTTTCAAGGTCAACTCCTTCAACCCTTATCAATCTGTATGAAAGCAATAGAAGTTTGAGTAGAGATGTTATTAATGGCAGCAGGATATAAAAGGTAAATGGGTCATACCATCTGAAAATATTTTTTTGGCCTGATTTTTTTGCCATAAAGTCATCCGATCTTTGAAAAATAAGGGAGAAACATACTTCTTAACGGGGATATATGTAAAGTAGAAATGTGTATTTGTTAAATGTTGACATGGGTCAATATTGGTAATAAATAGTAATAAAATTGTGTTAAAAATAAAAAAATAAAAATGCTTGACTAGAAAAGACAATTAAAGGTATCTATGTATTATATTATGTTTGACATAATGGAAAATATTCAACCTTTATCAATAAAAAATGTTAATAAATCTTTATTATTTAAGTTTTGCTCTATATTTCATATTATTTTTATCCCGTCTGGGCGGGTATAGAAAATCCGAAATTACAATTTGTGCTGGTGCTCTTCTTGTTAATTTTTCAGTGCTTTTTCTTCTTTTTAACAGTTCAAGAAATTTTCCGGTATACAATATCTTCGAATTTTTTCTTCTTGTATCGCTAATTTTGGGTACAACCGGACTTGTTTTATTCATCAGGGGAGATTTTAAAGAAAAGGTCCGAATGTGGGTATGGATCGAGATCATCATTCTCTTCCTGATAATGTATTTTTTTCCAAAAGAGGCCAGCGTAAGGGTATATGACCACGGGTATGTATATATTGTTATGTTCCATACTTTTCGCTGCATAGCCCTTGCGCTTATGCTTTTTGCAACCGCATGGTTTATCCAGTTTATTATCCAGCGTGAAATTGATGAGCGGACAAGCATGCTTGCTCATTATGGCAGAAATTATTTACTGCTTGCAGCCGTTTTTTACCTGATGGGTGAATATATCGGCATCATCTGGTGCCAGAAGGGTTGGGGAGATTTCTGGATGTGGAGTAAAACCTTTTTCCAGTCAACCCTTGTTGTACTTTATCTGATGCTTGCATTCCATATCCCCGGAAAAGGCCGGAAGGCGGAGGATGTCAGGTGCATAATAGGGGCTTTATCCGGCCTGTTTTTTCTTACCCTGACTGTCATGAGGAATTTATATTGAGTAAAGCATCTGAAAAGCTTTCTTCTATGTATCTAAGCATGTGGACCCTGGTATTTCTGGTTATATGGATGGGGCTTGGACTCTATCTGGCAGGGGAAGAGTCTTATGTGAAGGATTTCAGGGTAATGAATGACCTGCTTATAAGAGACTGGCTCTTTTCAGATAAGAGCGGGGCAGGATTTCTAAAGATATGGTTCATATTACTCTGTGCCGGAATGACAGTGATCGGGATCAACCTGATTTTCTGTTCGTGGAGCAAAATATATAAAATCATACAGGCCAGGTTCAGCGGCAGTAAATTATTTATGCTTATAGTGCATTGCATATTCGGTTTTGTTGCCCTTGGCCACCTTGGCGGGCTTATGCTCGGGTTTGAATATAATGATATCAAGCTGGGGAAAAGCGCAAATTATACTAATAAAGAAGGGTATGAGCTCATCCTTAACGATGTTTATTTTGTTGGTGATGTGAAGGCTCTTAATAAGGCCAAAAGGGATATTACCAGTGATGAGCTTAATTATATGGAAAGTTATGTGGATGTATCTCTTAACAGAAATGGGGAATTTTTAAAGAGTCAAAGAGTATACCTGCTGAAGCCAATGAGTTACGGTGATGTACATGTGACACTCAAAAGCTTTGCACTGCCGGATGATTTTAAAGGTGAACCTGGCCCTGGTACAGAGGCATGGGCGATGTTTACCATTTCAAGAAACCCGGCGCTCAAGACCTTTTTAATCATATATCCGGTAATGATTGCGGGAATATTTATTTACCTGGTTATGACGTGGCGAAAACCTCATATTAACCAAAATAGCAATAATAAATAGAAAAATAGGAGGAGTTTTTATGATAAGGATAAAGTTGTTTTTTATTTTATGCATCCTGGGATCTCTCTTTTTGAGCGGGTATGTGACTGCTGAAGAAAAGAAAAAAGAGGTATTTGAGCTTGGTGAAATCGTTGTATCAGCCAATTCCGAGGCAATATCAAAGGTCGCTACAACCGAGACATTAGACAGGGATCAGATGGAACTTAATGACCTGGATACTATCGCTGATGCACTCGATACCATGCCAGGGTTGGCTATCAGTACAGGGTCAAGAAATGAAGCATATGTCAATGTAAGAGGATTCAATGAGAGATATGTGCCTATTTTTTTTGATGGTATTCCCTGGTATATCCCCTACGATGGTTATGTAGATCCTGGTGAGATCTCAACAGGAAATATATCAAGAATTACCCTCAGTAAAGGGGCAGCATCAACATTGTATGGCGCTAATACAATGGGCGGCGTTATAAACATAATTTCAATGAAACCAACAGAGATTTTTGAAGGGTCATTAAAGTTTAGTTATGGCCTGGATAACTACAGGGGCACTTTAAATATGGGTTCCATGATAGGTAAGTTTTATATCATGGGTGGTTTTACAGGCCTCAACAGTGATTATTTTGAGATGTCCGAAGATTATGTGCCACCAGATGAACCAACTGCAGATTCACCTGAAAGGGGCGACGAAAGGGATAACTCTTATGTAAAAAGTCATACAGAATCTATAAAGGTAGGGTTCATGCCAACTGAGGGCCATGAGTATGCATTAGGTTATTATAAAACCAACAGTGATAAGGGATTGCCACCAAACATTTATCCTTCCGAACGTCCGCGTTACTGGCGTTTTCCTGAATGGGAAAAGACAACCTATTATTTTATAGGCGACAGCAGGATAACCGACAACCTGTCAGCAAAGGTCAGGCTGTATCATGATGAGTATTACAATGTGCTGGATGCATATGATAATGCAAACTATACAACACAGACGGCACGTTCTTCCTTTCACAGTACCTATGATGACCACACGGACGGTGGCTCTCTGATCGTTAGAACCGACTTTATTGATAAAAATATCCTGAGTTTTTCATATCATTTAAAGAATGATGTTCATAAGGCACAGGGTGATACTGGTGATCCATGGGAGAAATACGAAACCAGGACATCATCATATGGGGTTGAAGACTCTATTGAACTAACCGAAAAAGCCTTTCTTGTAGCAGGAATGAACTATGATGTTCAGGAAGCAAAGTATGCAAATGGTGCTGAAACAAGGGATGATGATGATTCATTAAATGGTATTCTGGGATTGACCTACGGGTTAACAGATAAGACTGAACTCCATGTTTCTGCAGCAAAGAAAACAAGATTCCCCACTCAGAAGGAATTGTTCTCGGCTTATCTTGATACTGCCATACCTAACCCCGATCTGAAAAAGGAAGAGTCTTTAAATTACGAAGCCGGGATCTCAAGTGCTATTCCTTTTGAAAGCGTTATCGATTTTACCCTTTTCTATTCAGATGTAACCGATCTAATCACGGAAACTACAATTACAGTAGGTGAAGAGGAACTTGATTACAATGACAATATAGGTGAGGCGAGTTATAAAGGTTTTGAATTTTCACTTGCTAACACATACTTTGATAAAAATAATATCCAGCTTGCCTATGCCTATGTTGATGCCCAGAATGATACCCCCGGAAGAGAAAGTGATTATCTCCCTGAAACCCCAAAACACCAGTTTAAGATTACTGACCTGATCACATTTAATGATTATCTCTCCTTATTAGTAAAGGCAAGATATGACAAGGGTCAGAAAGAGGAGAAAAGGAATGGGGATTGGGTTGAACTTGATGACTACTGGCTATTTGATATTAAAGGTATGTTTCAGATGACCAAAAATTTCCAGGTTAACATGAGTCTGCAGAATCTACTTGATGAAAATTACAGTACCGGATATGGTTTTCCAAGGGAAGGAAGAAGTCTTTTGATTGGACTTGAAGCAAAGTTCTAATTATTATTTGGTATATTTGTAATTGGTTAAAGGTAAACTTCCCCGCGCTTTTTGGCGGGGATGTTTATTTTTAGAGGTAGTTGTATCTTAAACCCTGTAACCAAAGGGGGCGTATATGAAAAAAATTCTAATACCATTTATTTTATTTTTCGCAATTTTTATTTGCAATAACCTGTTTGCATCCTCTATCAACATCACAGGTGCAGTAAGACAGCCCTTGAACCTTTCCATGGAAGATATTTGCAGGTTCAAAACCGTCCGCATTCAACTGAATGAAATTTTAAAAGACAAATCATACAGGGGTGCATGGTATTATAATGGTGTACCACTCCGCACACTGCTTGAGACAGCCTTTATTGCAAAGGAGGAATCTGCATATAATAAGGTAATTGATCTGGCAGTCCTGGTCAGAAACAGTGAAGGGCAGGAGGTTGCCCTGTCATGGGGTGAGATATTCTATAAAAACTCCTATGACATTATAATAGCTACATCTGCCACACCTATCAGGCCCCACCATGATTGCAGTTCGTGTCATAAGCCAGAGGAATCAGAACCAAGGATGAAGCAGTTTGACAGGAAAATAGGTTTCCCAAAGCTGGTTGTGGCATGTGATGAATATACCGATAGATCTATTGAAAACATCGTTAGTATTGAGGTTATTGATCCTGCCCCCAGAATGGCTGCTGACAAATCTGCTAACCTTAATGCACCATCATTTACAGTTACAGGTAAGGTAAAACAGGAACTTACAATAACCGATCTTTCAGGTTTTAAAAACCGTAAAGATATGCATGTACTGCACATGGGAGAAGGGAAGGGCTATCATGGGAGTGATGATTATTCCGGAGTTTTGTTTAATGAGATCATAAACAAGGCTGGCATAGAACCTAAACTCTCGCAGATATTCCATATATCAGCGCCAGATGGCTACAGGACAACCTTTTCATATGGGGAGATATTTCTGAACAGGGTTGAGGATAACACCATAATAGCTGACATGAAAAATGGAAAAAAGATTGATAAGGAAGGGAAATTCATATTTGTGCCTTCTGATGACATCATGGCAGATCGTGATATCAAATCAGTTAATAAAATAGAGGTAATTGACCTTAAAAGATCACCAAAACTTACCTATATAGGGATAGGCCCTGGCGATACAGACCTAATAACCATAGAGGCCATTACTGCCATGTCAAGGGCAGATGCATTCATATGTCCACCGGACATACAGAAGAGGTTTGGCAAATATATGGGTGATAAACCTGTTCTCTTTGATATCTATGATTTTTCACCCCCAGAGGTAAAAAAGAAGAATCCGGGGGTATCTCAGGATGACCTGAAAAAGATAGTAGAAGAGAGACGAGCTGCAATGGCTGATTCCATTAAGGCTGAGCTAAGCAAGGGCAAACATGTAGCAATTCTTGAATATGGTGATCCCACGATATGGAGCGGGTCCGAGTATATCAGTGAGCATTTTGATGAGAATATGTTTGAAACAATTCCCGGTTTGAGTTCCTTTAATGTGGCGAGTGCGTTGTTAAACAGGCACACCGGATGCAAGGGAACAATGGTACTTACAACATCGAGGGGAATTCTTGAAAACAAACCCCTGTTTGAAGCAGCAGCAAAAAATGGCGAGACATTAAGCGTGTTTATGGCCATGAAAGACCTCGCTGCTATGGTTGAGTTTTTCAATACAATATATAAACCTGAAACACCGGTTCATATTGCCTACCGTGCAGGATACTCAGGAAGTGAAAAGATTGTTATTACTGATATAAAAGGTCTTAAGAATACTATTAATACAGAAAAGGAAAAGAACCTATTTCTTGTGTTTGTTGGCCCGTGTCTAACCGACACAGCAAAGGCTCACAGACATTAAAACCGATTTGCTGCAATAGGATACAGATATGCAATAATTGAGTTGTACCCCGCTCTAATCTCTTTATAGCGGGGTACATGCTTTTTTATCAATTGCAGCCAGCCTGATCACCTGTTACATATTTCCTTTACAACGGGCTTTCCCTTGACATAATGTGAAGGCCTGTTTCTATTAAGATTATGAAATAACAAAAAAGTATCAATTATTGTAAAAAATTTATAGGTATGAAAATGGATGAAAACGATCAGCTAAAAAGAACTATAGGTCTTGGGACTGCTGTTATACTTGTTATTGCCAATATGATAGGTACAGGGGTGTTTACAACCTCAGGCTTTATCATGGCAGACCTGAAAAATCCCGCCGCAATGATCCTCTGCTGGTTTATAGGTGGCATACTGGCCCTTACAGGCGCGCTCTGTTATGGAGAATTGGGGGCAATATTCCCAAAGGCCGGCGGTGAATATATCTTTTTAAGAGAAAGCATCGGGAAACCATTTGGTTTTCTTTCAGGATGGGTATCCCTGATTGTGGGTTTTTCTGCCCCCATAGCTGCTGCATCCATTGCCTTTTCAAAATATCTCTTCAGGAGCATTGGCGCAGAGGCTTCAGGTCAAGAGGTGTTTAATCTGTTTGGCGTTATTCCTTTAACTTTTTATACAATAAGCGGCATCTCTGTTATTATCCTATTTTCTATTGCCCACTGGTACAGCCTGAGTTTTGGAAGCAAGGTGCAGAACATCTTAACCTCTTTTAAGATAATAGTGATACTGGCCTTTATTACTCTCGGTTTTTTTATTGGAAAAGGCAGCCTTGAAAATTTCGGCTCAGGCCCTGTTTCTGAATCATTATTCACCGGTGAGTTTGCAACATCCCTGATCTATATATCATTTGCATACAGCGGCTGGAATGCGGCTGCCTATATAGGCTCAGAGATAAAGGATCCTTCAAGGAATATCCCCCTTTCGCTCTTATGGGGAACAATAGTTGTTATGGCCCTTTACATGTTCCTCAACCTGCTCTTCATATATGCACTACCAATATCTGAGATGACAGGTATTGAGGATGTGGGGGCAACAGCGGCAATATCTCTTTTCGGTGTAAAGATCGGGAGTATATTTTCCGGTGCAATAACTGTATGCCTTTTATCTGTTATAAGCGCAATGATAATGACCGGGCCCAGGGTATATTATGCAATGGCAAGGGACAATGCCTTTCCAAGATGGTTTGGCAGTGTAAACCCGAAACATACCACACCGGGCAAGGCTATCCTGCTCCAGGCGCTTATTGCCATAATAATGGTTATCACCTCTTCATTTGATAAACTCTTAATGTATATAGGGTTCACACTCTCACTGTTTGCCATGCTTACCGTGATAGGGCTTATGATCCTCAGATTCAAGTTGCCAGGCATTGAACGTCCTTACAGGACATTCGGTTACCCTGTTACCCCTGTGCTGTTTATATTGAGCAATCTCTGGATTATTGCCCATACAGTAAAGGGAAATCCATTTGTGCTTATATATGGAGGAGGGACGATCGTTTTAGGGATTTTGGTTTATTTGTACTATAATGTTAAATTCAAGGTTAAAGAATAAATTCAAGATTCAAGATTCAAAATTGAATATCCAAAAATATATTCAAGATTTAAAATTGAAAATTCAAGATTTAACTCAAATTACGCTGCGGGCGCGTATCAACGTTTATGGCCTTTCAGGTTTGATGATTTTAAGTATTTAATGAAACCTGAAATTTGTTTTGATAAAGCAAGTAATTCGGTACTTAAATTTTCAAATTCATCTTTAATAATATAGCTAAGATCAAAAGCAACATATAGCTGAGCTCGAACCTCCCCTGCCGAACCTTTTGCAATAAAAAGGAATTGAATGAATTCCTTATTTGATCCTCTTTCAAATCCTTCTGCAATGTTGGCCATAATAGATACACTGGCTCTTCGAACCTGATCCTTTAACCCATAATCCCTTGAAAACTTTTCTTTTTCAGTAAGCTGATAGATTGCTTTAGCAATTGCTCTAGCCTTTTGCCATAGTTCCATATCTTCAAATTTTTGGATTACTGGCATGTTAATCTCCCAATTTAATGATTTTCAGTCTTTAATTTTGAATTTTGAATCTTGAATCTTGAATCGATGACCTTGAATCTTCAATCTTGAATCTTCAATCTTGAATCTTCAATCTAAACTCCGCCTTAACCCCGCCCTCCGGTCGATTCTCAATAGTTATCCTTCCCTGATGAAGCTCCGCGACCTCCCTCACAAAGTTAAGGCCAAGGCCTGTACTCTTTTTTTCTGTGTCCGGTCTGTTCAGTGAGAAGAATTTATTAAATATCTTTTCAAGGGCATAATCAGGAATGCCTGATCCATTATCAATGACCTCAATGGCAATCATATCGCCATCTTTATTAGCTGAAACAGTGATCTCTGAACAGGATGGGCTGAAGTCTATTGCGTTCTGGACAAGGTTTGATACAGCCTGATGAAGTAGAAATGGGTCGCCAGCTACGTGCAGCTCTTCATCAATCTTTAAATTAACCGCTATACCCTTTTTTAGCAGCATGGGCTGTTTGCTCTCAATTACTGTCCTTATCATAGCCCCTGGATCTATCTCTTTAACCTGATGCAACCTGTTACGATTTTCAAGCTCTGATAATTCAAGCATCCTGTCTATGATATTCTGAATCCTGTTCGCCTCGGTTCTGATGTTTGCCAGAAAGCGGTCTCTTCTCTCCTCGGGCATATTTTCTTCAAGGAGTTCTGCTGCGCCCCTTATTGCAGAAACCGGGCTTTTGATCTCATGTGTAAGTGTCTGGATATACTGTTCCACATATTTTTTACCTTCAAGTGCCTCCTTCATTCTTTCAAAGGCAAGGCCCATTTCACCTATCTCAGTAGAATCAAGCCTGGGGAACTGCACCCTCTTACCCTGCCTGATATCCTCAGCGTACAGCTTCAGACGATTGATGGGTCTTATTATCCATAGTGTGGCAACAAGGCTCAGCACAATAGCGCAAAGTGCTGATAAGAGGCTTACTCTCAGTATCTCGGGTTTTGCCTTATCTATATAGTTATTAATATTGGTGGTGGGTTTTGCTATAGTCAGCGCCCCTTCAACCCTGCCTTTTATAAGAATGGGGGCAGCAATATAAAGCACTGAAGACTTATTGTCATTATCATATTTCCTTGTCGTGCGCGCCCCATACTCTCCTCTAAGTGTCAGCCTTACATCCCGCCACTTCATAAAATTCTTACCAATATTGGCCCTCTCTTCAGAATCAAAAATGACAACGCCATTTTTATCGGTTATATAGATGCTCATATCCACATTCTTCTTTTCAAAGTCATATATCCTTGATGAGAGTTCGCGGGATTTGACCTCATTGAATATCATCTCCCACCTTTTTTCATCTAACGAACCCTTTTCCATCTCCTTTCCTGCGATGACAGCCAGTATGTTTGCCTGATCTACCAGGGGGTCTTCAACCCCCTCAAGATAGCGGATCCTCAGATGATCAAGCACCCAGTTTGTTGGAAAGTAGAAACATGCCGCAAAGATGATAAAATAGCAGATGAATATGCGAAGGCCCAGTTTCATAGATCATCCCTCAATGAATATCCGACACCCCTGTGGGTTATGATAGGGTCAGTATCAGGGTCGATATTTTTGAGTTTGGCCCTTATATTTTTTATATGGGCATCGACCGTGCGGTCAAGGCTTGCCTCCGGTTCATCCCATGCCATGTCCATGAGCCTGTCACGTGAAAAGACATGCCCCGGCCTCTGAATGAATGTCTTTAAGATATTGAATTCATACTTTGACAGGTCAACAGGTTTACCTTTATAGGTTATCCTTCTGCGTGATTCATCAATATGAAATATCCCATTTTCATGTGAGTTTTCATTGGAAGGGGCTGTTCTTCTCAACACTGCCTTTATCCTTGCAGTGAGTTCTCTCGGGCTGAATGGCTTTGTAACATAGTCATCTGCGCCTATCTCAAGACCAACAATCCTGTCAATCTCCTCTGTGCGTGCCGTGAGAAAGATGATCGGTGTATTGGTTTTCTTACGGATATCCTTGCACAGTTCAAACCCGCTTATGTCAGGAAGGCCAATATCCAGTACTATAAGGTCAATACCTTCTCTATCCAGACACTCAAGGGCAATTTTACCCTCAGAAAAGCAGATTGTTTCAAAGCCCTCAGTCTCAAGGGCATACTGGATATTATCAACGATGGCTGGCTCATCTTCAACGATCAGAATCCTGTGTTTCATAGCTCCTCCATTTAATTTGACTCACTTTACCCTAGCTGCAAAATAATGACAACTCATCCTGAATAAAAAAGATATCGTAAAAACCACAAAACAGCTTATCAGAACAATAAATGTGTACCTGGAAAAACCATTATTTTTAATGAGACCACCATGATTGAATACCGGAACAAGCAGGGTGAAAAACAGATAAAATGAAAATGGTAATAGAAATCTCCTGATAAAGGTATAAGGTTTTTCTGCTCTTGTAAAAAAATCAGGCTCCATGATCCTGTTCAATATTGAGTTTAAAATAATGAGAAATATAAAATAAACCAGCACACCCTCAATCAGGTGAACTGTTTCTCCTGAAAGCCATGCCTGAAGAAGATCTGTCCTGATGCTGTATATGGAAAGATTGATTCTAAAGGTGTTAACAAGCAGGGTATAAATATACGCTCCTGTAAGGCTGACTATGATCCACATGAACTGATGACCTGTTTTCCTAATCTTTTTCATGCCTGTGTATGCTGAAAGGCAAAATACGATGATCATGAAATTCACACCTGAACACGAAGGGGCTATAATGATCCCGCTTTCATGATCAACAAATCCTACACCAGTCTCTTTTTCAAATCTCATATCTCCGGTAACCTCTACGAGATATGCTGTGGGAGCCAGTATCCAGCGCAAGCTATCACTGTTGCTTTTGCTGTATTGATATTTGAGCCCCCATGCAATTGCCAGGCAAATGATCATTATGCTGGTTTTTATTATGATCCGGTTTGACATCTTTATTCCTTTATTCATGAGGATGTCTCCAATATTTCAATATAATCAACTGTAAATAATCTATATTAAAAATTATTTTTACTGTGTCTCCTGCAAGAGAAGACCTTTACCATTTTTCTGCGAAAAATTCCTGTGACTGTTACAGTAGTCATCAGCAGCACCAGGATATACAACCCCGGTTCCGGAACCCTGGCACAGTCTCCCACTGCGAGGTTAGTTACGCCTTTGGGTAATGGCAGGGGTTGCTTAACATCCTTTGCCGGGCCTTCAATATTCCTTACAATGTCACGCACGGCAATAAAGGAGGTATATTTAGTCAATAGATTATATGTAAGACCAAGGTTGGTAATTTCCGACTTAATCTCAGAATTCTCTGCATCAGTATTAAAATCAGACAGCCTGCTGATCCTTTTCCTTGCCCAGAGGTATTTTAATACGTTTTCTGTATCATAGCTTTTATTCCGGGCCATTCTAAATATTTGAGAGTATGTCTCTTTTCCGGTTCTGCCCTTCACCTCTATCTGCCCGTTTGATTCTCCTCTCCATTTTCCGGTTACTATAATGGGCCTTTGAGCAAAAAGGTCAGGAATGGTTGCGGGTTCAACATCATAGACATCAAAATCCGTGAAGTTAACAGTAACATTTGTTAATACCGGTGAGCTGACATATTCTCTGAATTTTTTTGCGGTTACCTTTGCCTCATAAGGGCTTGTAATAATAAACGGCTCTCCAAGACCTGATCTGGCAATCCCCTCTATCAGATAGCGGTTAACTGCAGATCCGATACCAAATGCAAAAACATTGGTGCTGTTAAGATTATCACTGATGAACTCAAATACATCTTTTTCTGCCTCAATATAGCCGTCTGTTATTACCATGACGGTTCGAGAAATATTCTCATCTTTCGGGATAGAAAATCCATGTTTCAGGGCTGAAAGGAGTTCGGTACCCCCACTACCCATTGCCTCGTCGATAAACCGGATTGCCTTTTCTATATTAGAACTGTTTGCCGGTACAGAGACATTGGAAAATGTATTAGATGTCCCTGCAAAAAGAACAACATTAAACCTGTCCTCTTCCCTGAGATTACCGATAAGGTCATTCAGCAGACCTTTGGCGGTATCCAGGGGAAAGCCGTTCATTGAGCCGGATACATCGACAACGAATATATATTCACGCGCAGGGATATCAGAAGGCTTGACTGTGCTTGGAGGTTCAAGCATAAGGAGAAAGAAGTTTTCCTTTTCACCCTTTGAAAGGATAATTCCTGATTGCACCTTTTGACCGGCAAGCCTGTATCTAATTATATAATCCCGGTTACCTACTGATTTCTCTGTGTCCTTCAGCTTTATCCTTGCCTTTGATTCTGTTTCATATCTTGTTTCGATATCATGTGTTATACAGGTAACCTCCTGAAGAGGGATGCCTGTAGCAATATTGACATCAATATTAAAACCTGTCTCTGACTTAACATCCTGCTTCAGATATGGGTTTTTTATCCAGCTGTTATTTTCATTGGTTGATGTCTCAGGTTCACCTGAATACCTTGGCCCGGTTACGGTGGGGTATACAAACTCATATACCATATCTGTCGGTACAAGCAGTTCTGTATACTTAAGCTCTATATCTATAATATCACCCGGCATAATATTGGAAAGACTCATGCTGAATACATTAGGGCGGTGCTGTTTGAGGAGTGATGCTGTCTTCCCCTCTTTTTTAGCCTGGTCGAATTCCTTCTGGGCTGTTTCCCGCTCCTTTATCTTTGCAGTTATAATCTCATCGCCAATTTTCATCTGCATGCCATGCACAGCGGCCCTTGTTGATGCAGGAAAAATGTATTTTGCATTTATCGGGCGTGTGCCATTGTTTGAATACTGTTGTTTTACTGTTACCTCAGCTATAACCCCGCTTATGTTCACCTTGACATCTGTGCTTTTCAGCGGTAACCGGTCGATTGAAGGATCACCGTTTTCAATAAAGAAATAGGGTGACAGTGTTTTGGTGTTTTCGCCCTCACTGTCAGCAAAAACCATTATGTTAATAAAAAAAATGGCGAGTATAAGGGTAAAAGTCTTTAACCTGTTTAGTATCATTTGAGTTGCCTCCATCTTAAAGGTTTAGGGAATCATTCATTCTTTGAAATGAATTCTAAAAGCCTCATATGAAATGAATAAGAAAGAAAAATGAAAAATGTGTGAAAAATAGACCCGGTATACTTATGGAGTATCTTGTTTTATAAGCGAAACTCTGTTAGAGATTATCGGAAACATACAGAAAATCAGGTGTAATACAGGATTAAACATCATTTATAAGGGGGTCATCATGAAAAACAGGGTTTTATCAAAATCACAGTATTATAAAGTTGTCTCGATGGTGTTTATTTTTACAGTCATGCTGAATATAAGCGCCTTTGCAGCAGAACCGGAATGGAATATGGTTGATAAAAAAGAGTGTGACCGCGCATGTCTGGTTAATATTATGGATGGTTATATGAATGCCATATTCAAACAGGATAAAAACAACACCCCGCCTCTTTCTATGGATGTCCGTATGACCGAAAATACCGGGATGATGGATGTGGGAG
>CAZCMD010000003.1:6986-76922 GCA_964499695.1 uncultured Desulfatiglans sp. | reverse complement strand
GCAGCATTATATCCAGTACAATAACATCAAGGGGCTGGGTAACAGCAAGATGCAGCCCGGTTACACCATCCATGGCAAAGTCGACAATGTGGCCCTTATCCTCAAGGTAGTCACCGATATTTGAGGCAATATCCTCATTGTCTTCAACAATGAGCACCCGGAGCGATTCATGTGATGTTTTTTTAATATTTGTCATGTGTCTATTATAGCTCTCTTTTTGAAAAAATCCATAGATAAGCAGGTATCATCGTAAGGGTTATCAAGGTTCCAAAAGCAATACCAAAGCTGATTGAAATTGCCGCAGGGATAAGGAACTGGGCCTGCTCCGATGTTTCAAACAAAAGAGGTACAAGGCCAACAATAGTGGTCAGAGAAGTAAGGATAACCGGTCTGAATCTTTCACATACAGCTTTTATAATGCCCCTGTGAATTGGCATATCCTTACTTCTATTTCTGTTAAAATCTGTGACAAGAACCAGTGAATCATTTATTACTACTCCGGTCATGGCAATAATACCCATTATTGATACTATCGAGAGATCATAACCGAGAACAATGTGACCCCATACTGCACCAATAAAACTGAATGGGATTACCGACAATATAAGAAGAGGCTGTTTCCAGGAATTAAAATAGAGGGAAAAAAGAAGATATATAACACCCAGAACCGCCAGAAAACCAATTCCCAGCGCGTTCAGAGCATCATCTATTTCCTCTTCCTCCCCTCCCTCGGTTACTGATACTCCGGGGAATTTATCAGCCAGTACAGATAACACCTTTTCTTCAAGTTCATCCTCAATAAAATCATCACTGATACCTGTCATTATATCAGCGGTTACGGGGAAGATACGCTTTCCGTCCCTTCGCACCAGGTTTGTCCTGGTATGATCGCGCGTAATCTCCGCTACCTGGGAAAGCGGAACCAGCGAACCATACTGGTTTTTAAGCATTACCCCGTGAATGGCACTGATGTCTGTGCGTTCTTTTTCACTCAACCTTATCATCACCTTTACTTCATTACCGTCTCTTACAAAACGATATGCCTCTGCCCCGTAAAACCTGTGCCTGACCTGATTTGCCATATCCTCTGCAGTAATCCCCATCTTGAGCCCCTCCTTTTTAAAACTCAGTTTTAACTGGGGCTTTCCTGCATGAATACCATCATCGACTGATGATAATCCCGGGATTTCTCTCATTTTGTTACCAAGAAAGGATGCAGCTTTTTCTGCTTTATCAGGATCCGGATGAAAAACATCAAGCCTTATCGGTTCACCTCCTGTTATCTTTGTCTCTCCGGTAAAATTTATTGACTCGAGATTTCCCCTGTCGCCAAATGCCTTTTGCCACTCAAGAGCAAATTCGGGGCCGGAAATAGTTCTCTTCTCCCTGGGAGGCAACCCAAAAAGAACCGAGATATAATGAGATCCTGCAAGGGTTTCCACCTCTATTTCTCCCTCCTCAAGCCTTGTTCCAATCAATGAAAATATGCCTTTTGATTCCATTTTATTATTCCTCAGCACCCGGTGAGCAGCATCGACTATTCTCCTTTGAATTTCTACTGACTCGGCCTTGGGAGAGCCATAAGGCAGCGCAGCCTGCGCAATAACAGTATCTGACTCAATAGCAGGCGTAAAACTGAATTCTAAAAGGCCACTCGCAACACCTCCTGCTGTGAATAACATCAGAGAAATAAAGACAGATATGGCGACAAAAGGATATTTAAGGCACAACTCAATGCATTTTTTAAATCTGCCCTGTATAAAAAACTCAAGCCTTTTATTAAAAATTTGCTGAGGACGGCCAAGAAGCTTTTTCCAGGACCTTTCATGGCCGTCTTCGGCCAAATGAACTGACAGGAGAAAAGTTGACTCAACAACTGAAACAAGCAGGATTGCGACAATCACAGCCGGTATCTGTCTAAATACAACCCCCATTGAACCGGGCACATAAAACATGGGTATAAATACCAGAATTGTTGTTGATGTTGCCATGAGAATCGGAAGAAACATATCTTTAAGCCCCATCACGGCAGCAGACAAATGATCCATTCCTTTGCATCTGTATGAGTGAATGGCTTCTCCCATCATTATGGTGTCATCAACTACAATGCCTATGACTACGATAAAGGCAAACAATGAGATCATATTCAGAGAGGCATTAAATAAAGGGAAAATCAATAACCCGCCAAGAACTGATGTCAGCATGCCGATCATTACCCAGAAAGCGAGAGTAGGTTCAAGAAAGATGCCAAGACTAAAGATAACCAGTATAAGTCCCATTATTGCATTGTCTACAAGCAGGTTCATTCGGCTGCGGTAGGCGCTTGCCTCGTTTTCAAAAATGTTAATGTCCACACCCCTGTATTTTTCTCTTGCAGTATGCTCAAGGTATTCTATTACTTTATCTTCAACCGATATCGGAGAGTCATCGCCAACAGCGTATACATCGATCAAAATGGCAGGGTTTCCATTAAACCAGGATTCAATTGTAAAATCGCCAAATGTGTCTTTTAAAACAGCAATCTCTGATAATTTCAAAGGCCTTCCGGAGGGTGTTTGCGCTATTACTATATCGGAAAAGGTATCTGCCCATTCCCGGCGTTCAGAAGTCCTTATTGCGATATCGGAGTTTTCAGATAAGATATTCCCCCCCGGAAGATCAAGTGAATTTGCACGAACCTTTTGAGCTATATCTTCAAGTGTAATTCCATATTCTTTGAGTATATTTTCTGTTACCTCTACGGATATTTCAGGTTCAGGGGGAAAGGCTATTTCAACTTTCATAAGTCCTATTTCTGTGCGTAAATCATCCCTGATTGATTCAGCGGTTCTCAAAAGCCACATGAGAGGCTGATCGCCTGATACGGTTATTGAGAGGGCTTTTTCAACTTGAGATGGAACATTTACAACAGGTTTTTCCGCTTCCTGGGGGAAGTTGGTAATGCGATCTAATGCAATTTTAACATCACCCAGTACCCTCTGTACATCTGCTCCTTCAAGAAGGCTTAATGTAACCATTCCTGAACCTTCACTTGCCTCAGAGTCAACATGTCTAATTCCATCCAGGCCGCGAACTGCATTCTCAATTAATAAAATCACAGAGTTTTTAATATCATCGGGTGAGGCACCGGGCAGTTCCACTTCCACCTCTATTTCACGTTCTTTCATTTCAGGCCAGAGCTCCTGCCTCATATTCATGGCGGAGATCAGGCCTCCCGCAATCAGCAAAAACATTATGCTGTTTGCAAATGCCTTTCGGTTTAACAAAGAATGAAGAAATCTGTTCATTATATCTGCCCTCCGCTTTTCTCTTCATCCTGTAAAACAATCGTTTCTGACTTTACAGCATTCAGTTTCATACCCTGCAAAGGACTCGCGATATGAGAAAGTATTACCTTTTCTCCTTCATTCAGACCTTTCGTCACGCAAATATTTCTGTTATCTTCACCGGAGATCAAAACATTGCGTATCTCCAGGGTGTTTTCCGGGCTGAGTACCCATAGGGTACCGGAGGAGCGCAGAGCGGCCTTATCAAGAACAACAATATTTTTTTGACATTTACCGGGAAGGGTTAGAACCGCATGGGAACCCATTGTCAAATTCTCTGCCGTAAATTCAACAAGGGCCTGGTTTTGCCTTGTTTCACTGTCTATCTGCGGGATTACTGACTTAATATGCCCGGTATATTGATCAGGGCCAACCTGAATTGTCACGTTACCCTCTTCAGAATCCAGTGAATACCTTGAGGAAAAGTTTGCAATGATATGATAACTTTCAGTACAGGCAAATTTTATGGGACTCTCCCCGGGATCAGTAAACTGATCAATGGCAACTGATTCATCAAGAATGATGCCTGTACAGGGGGAGAATATCCGGGTTTTTTCAAGATTCAGCATTGCCTGGGCCAGCCGGGCTTCAGTAGCTTTCAACCCTGCTTTCAGCTCTTTAAGCTGGGGCTCGCGAAGCATAAGAGGGTTTTTATTATCGAGCACCTCCGGATCATCCAGCAGTTCCATCTCTTTTTCAACAACATTCTGCCAGCCCATTTCCATCTCCAGGGCCTGCTGAGCCTGTTCATTAGCCGCTTCGGCCTCTGCAAGAGCATTCAGATAGTCTCTATTATCAAGTGAAAAAAGCAATTTACCTTTTTGTATTTTTGCACCTTTAAAGACATCCTTGCCTGTAAAATCAATTTTACCGGCTAATTCACTCCTGATATTTACTGTTTCAGCAGGTTCTACAAAACCCCATGCCGGTATCATTAACTGATAGTCTGACTTTTTAACAGTAACAATTTTAACATTAATGGTATGATCAATATTCTGAGGGAATTGATTTTCCTCTTCACCCAAAACCAGGACCAGTGTTAATACACAGCCTGTAATTAAAACTAAGAGAACATACCAGAATTCCTTTTTATTAACTTTCATGCTTTATACTCCATCCTGCACCCAAGGCCCTCAATAGGCTGCATCTGTTTATAAGGAGCTCTTCCTGAAGTTCAGTTTCCTCAACCTGAAGGTTCTGAAGATCTATTAATGAAGAAAGGACAGTAAGATAAGATCCCTTTCCGTTAATATAAAACAGCCTTGCATTATCAACGGTTTTTTGGGCCTTTAATATTTGCCGTTTCAGGATTTTCTGCTTATCAAATAACCCCTGTTCCCTGTTTACAGCATCTTCAACCTCACTCACTGCTTCAAGGACTGTCTGTTCCAGTAGTGCAAGTGATTCACAGACCTCTGCCTCTCGTAAATTCATCTGTGCCTTAAGACGCCCTGCATCAAATATGGGTGCAAGCAGACTGCTTGTCAGATTCAAGACAGTTTCAGTTTCAACTGAGGAGAAACTTTGCCTGTTTCTTCCATATGAAACACCAAGCGAAAGCCGCGGGAACCTTTCGGCGACTGAAGCGGCCAGATTCCGGTCAGCTACCTGTAGAGCGAGAAAACCCGCCCGTAAATCCGCCCGGTTGATAAAAAGTTCAAAAGGGGATGCAACCACGGTCAATTCTTCAATTGAAGGCAACTCATCATCAATAAGATCGGCGCCATTTGGAACAGTTCCCATCAAAACCCTATAGGCGTTGGCAGCACTCTTTTTTTTGTTAATAATTTCAGGCATGGCCTTTTCGGTTGCCAGCAATCGCCCCTGCTGCTGCAGTATATCAATACTGCTTCCCTGTCCGTGCTTATAATAGTTTTCTGTCAAGGCAAGAAAATCAAGATTCGTTTCATGCTGCTCTGCCAGGACATTCTCAAGCTTTTTTGATACATGGTAGTTTATCCATGCCTGGACCAGAAGATCCTGAAGATCCAATTTTTTCTTATCCAGCAATGCCTCTCTTTCTTTGACAGTCAGAGAGGAGGCCTTTTCTTTCGCCCTTAACTGCCCCCATATATCCGGTTCCCACTTCATGATGCCACTCAAGGAAAATATGTTTCCTGTGACATGCTCAGCCTGACTGCTATTGCCCCCAATCTTTGAACGGTCAAAGCCTGCCCCTGCATCTATTGAAGGAAACAAAAATGAGTATTCAACACGATGGGCAGCAACCGCCTGCTCAACACGTGCTGCGGCAGCCTCCACTTCATGATTTTGCCTGATCAGCTTAACGAGATCATCATGCAGATTTTTAGATGGAAAACTATCCTGCCACTGCGGCTGTCCTTCAGGTACCGATAAAATATCACCCGAATATTCCTGCTGGAATTTCTCCACTGCATTAAAATCATTATGGACAGGGGCAAGGCCACAACCGGATAAAAACAATAGGAATCCCAGGTTTACTGCTGATTTTTTAAAAGAATTACCTGTTATTTCAGCCATGATATGATCGCTTACTCCTGTTAAAAGCTATACATTATTCCCACGGCAGCACTTATCTCAACATCATCATCTACAATAGGGCTGTCGCTTATTTCACTGCCAAGCTTGTTTGCTTCTATCAGGGTTACAAATGTATAATTTTTAAGGAACGGCCTTTCAAGCATGAGTTCGGCGCCTACTTCAAAACTTGATTTGGGGTTATAAAATGGGCGTTCTAAAGTAGCTTCCCGGGCTGAGACACCATATAAATAGTTAACCCTTTTTCTGCTAAGCCAGGACACATTTAATCCTGCATTCAGTTTAAATCCTGCAAAGTGCCATGGATACTCCACGGAAAATTCAGCTTCCTGACCGCTTTTCTCGCTACTTATATCGTGGAGCACTTCAATGCCTGTTATAAACTCTCTCACCTTCATTTCGCCTTCCAGCCCGACACTGTATGTTGAACTTAATTTATCCATACCTTTCAGATAACTGCTGTCGTCGGGATCATAGCCCTCCTCAAAATTATATGCTCCCAAAGCAGCAACAGAGTATGATTCCCCTTGAAATATTTTATATGACAGGGTCAATTCATCCTTTGCCATAATTTCAAATGGCCCGTTCTCGTATCTCAGAAATGGCACAGGCTGCACTTCATCATCCACTCCTCTATAGACATCTCTCTCGAAAAACGCTGCAACGCCCAGGGACAACTCTCCTCCTATTAAAGGCAGCCCTTTTTCTTCCTCAACATGCAGGATTTTTTCATCTTGTGAGATAATGAACTCATATACTCTGCCTTCTGCTGTCCTTGCTTCCACTTCAGTTACCGGTTTGCCATTCCAGGTGTCTTCCCTGATTTCCACGATCTCAGCACCCGGATATTGTTTTTCTATTTTAACCTTTACAGCTTCTGAAATTTCTTTGGCGCCTGATGAAGCAACTATTCCTAAAGAAACAAATAGAAATATTGATATTACAGTTACCCATTTATGTTTTTTAATTATTGTATTAAACAATTTTTAATCCTCCTGGTTTTCTGTTAATTTTCAGAGGAGGTAAACGCTTGGATATTGTTTCCCTCCATGCCATATTACTGACTCAAAATATCTGACAGCAAACAAAGCCGGCTCATCATCTGCTTACAGAATTTCACTGGTCATAAAACTGGAATTGACTATGACAGGTCATATGTGAAAAAAATGTCAAAAAAGAATTAAAAAAATGTGAAAAAGAAAAAAGAAAGGTGGTACGGTTAATTAGTGTCCATCCAAAAACTGTTGTTTTTGGATTCAAGCGGTCAGCCATAAGCGTTCAGCTTTCAGCGAAAGGTATTAAAAATAAAGATTTGGCTGACAGCTGATAGCTGACTGCTGAAAGCTCCATCCAGAATTTGCCTCTTTCTGTATTGACACTAATTATCAAATGTAAATATGTAGCAAAAAGGGGAGCTTAAAAAATAAAATATCGTGATATTAAGAAGATATTTGATATGGGGCGCAACCTTGATGTGGAACGGTTATTAGGTTTTTAGTTTTAAAGGTTACCCCTATATAAGGCTATTATATAAATCAAGGCGGTTGAAGGTGATTATCTTTACCTGCCTTTTTTATATTTGGGTGGTTTAAAAAAAATGATATCTAATTCTTAAGAGTGCCCATCATTTTTAGCAAAAAGACGCGGAGCTTAAAAGAAGCGGTCCCCACGGGAATCGTGGAAACGAGTGAAAGAACTTGACAGAACTAAAACCTGGCATCGGTTCAACAAGGGATAACAAACACGGAGAAAAAATGAAAGTACTGGTTACTGGAACATCCGGAAGAATCGGTTCAGCAATTGCTAAAAGGCTTATATCAGATGCGGAGGTCATCGGTGTTGATATCCTCCCAGGTGAGTTTACAACTCATGTAGGCGATATTACGGACCGTCGATTTCTTGATGTGGTAATGAATGATATTAATGCTGTTGTTCACTGTGCAGCATATCACGCGCCTCATGTCGGTGTTATCGATGAAAACATATTCAGGAATGTAAATGTATCTGGCACTGAGATATTAATAAATAAAGCATTGGCAATCAAAGTAAAACGCTTTGTTTATACAAGTACAACTTCGGTCTATGGATGTACAACCCGCTCAAAAGACGAGGCTGTTTGGGTGACAGAAAGTTTGGACCCGAATCCGGAAGATATATATGATGTAACAAAGTTAGAGGCAGAGAACCTCTGTTATAATGCTTCAAAGGCAGGCATGAACACAATCGTTTTAAGAATGTCGCGCTGTTTTCCTGAACCTGACTATTTAATGGTTTTCTATAGATTGTATCGCGGAGTAAGCAGAGAGGATGTTGCAGAAGCCCATTATCAGGCAGTGCGAAGTGACTTAAAAGGTTTTCATGTGTTTAATATTTCCGCCTCCTCACCTTTTGTTAAGGAAGAATGTAAAATTCTATTGGATGACCCATGGTCTATTATTGATATGAAGTTTCCAAATGCAAGAGGTCAATTTTTGAATGCAGGCTGGAAACTCCCAGATTCAATTGATCGTATTTATGTAATTGAAAAAGCAGTTAATGTATTAAAGTATCAACCAAAAGAAAATTTTGAAAATATCCTATATGAAAAAACAAGATGACAAGATAATAGGCAGGTGGACAGTGAGTAAGAAAAAATTAGTTGCATTAATATTAGCAGCAATTCTATTCATGGGCATTCTA
This sequence comes from uncultured Desulfatiglans sp., assembly GCA_964499695.1. Lineage (GTDB taxonomy): Bacteria > Desulfobacterota > DSM-4660 > Desulfatiglandales > HGW-15 > JAAZBV01. Next base: position 68,397 of record CAZCMD010000003.1, on the reverse strand, counting down.
TACGAATATATCGGGGAATGGCTTGATAAAAATAATTATCCTTCGGTAGGACGAATTGTCCCAGTAAATGGGCACAACATGCACATTTTTGCAAAAGGAAGTGGCGATTCAACTGTGGTATTTGCGTCTGGGTGGAAAATACCATGCCCGTATGCTGACTTCTATCCATTATGGAGTGAGATATCGAAATATACGAGGATAGCTGTCTACGATCGTCCCGGGTATGGATGGAGCGATGTAACAAATGTCCCCAGAGGTATTGACAATATAGCACAAGAGATACATGAGTTATTGAAAATGTCAGGTGAAAAGCCGCCTTATATACTTGTAGGACATTCCATCGGCTCGCTTGAAGTGATCAGGTTTGCTCAGAGATACCCAAACGAAGTGAAAGGTGTGGTTCTCATAGATGGGTCAAATCCTGATATGTATTCGGATGTAAATATGGCGAAATCATCAACTCGTTTATACATTCGGGTTAAATTGAGCAATTTGGCAATCTACATATCAAATCGGATTGGGCTTACCCGGCTGCTGTTTAGATGCGGGCTCTATTCATCAACCTCTTTAAGCACTGCCAGAAACAATTGGGCGTCAGCGCCTCTCGGCTTGAAGAACCTGGATGCAATGATGTTCCTGAGATTATACAACAATAAGAACCAGGTGGATGAAGGGGTCAATAAAGAATTAAACGCCTCGAAGGTAGCATCAAACAGACATTTAAATATCCCATTGACAATATTGACATCACAGTATCTACGTAATTACAATGATGCATGGAAGAATCAGGTTGGTCTTAAAAATTGGTCCGATACCAGTAAGCATATTGTGATAGACGGAGCAGGACATGCTGTTCACTGGACTCATCCGAATATTGTAAACCGTGAGATACTTGAGATATTAACCCGACTTTCGCTATTCGAGTAGTTTATTATAAAAAGGGGTCTAGAAAAAGGGGGCAAATCACCGAATAACTTTAGGGAGCCAAGGGGACCATAAAAAAATAAATAGATCATAAGATGCAAATATATAAAAAAAGGATCGAAGCACAAAGGTTTGACATATGACAAAGAAAGCACTGGTAAATATCTGGGACATCCTTAGCAAACATAGAACAGCATTTCTAATGGGAACCTTCATCCCAGGTATCGTCGGGCTCTTTTTGGCGGAAATAGTGATGGCGGTTCAGTTCAACATTCTGCAACCGATCCTCGGCGGGATGACTTTTCTCACAGTCGAGGCTTTGGGGGCATGGCTTGTTGATTTCCCTTTGTCCGTCCTTGCCGGCTGTATAATTGCCAAAAAAACAGGGGCATCCGATTCGAGATATGGCACCCTGGCTGGCGCTGCTTTTTTAACAGTGTTTATCCTGCTTGTTGTCTGTGTGGGAGGCGGTTTACACCTGTTAACGAACTTCTTTGATGTGTTCGGGTTAGGTGACGCAGTTATAGTCGCTGTACAGACAGCAAGAGAGCAGTTGGGATTCCATTTAGGTGTGATCATGTTTATGTTTGTGATTTCCGATTACCTTCTCTGCATGCTCGGCGGGATACTCGGTTTCCATATTATAAAATTGGTTACTGAAGAGTCATGAAATAGAGTAAAACAGCATAAAGGGTTATCTTGTGACGCAGAGTGTCTAAAGGCTACGTTCCCACGGGGACCGTGGGAACGAGTAAAACGAGAAATATTCTGGATGTAGCTTTCAGCAGTCAGCGATCAGCTAACTCCCTGGTTTGAAAGCCTTTTGCTGAAAGCTGAACGCTAATTGCTGACCGCTTGAATCCAAAGACGACACTTTTTGGATGGACACTAATTAAAACGACACATGGTATAAACTTACCTGACTGAAAACTTATAGATAGTTGTTGTCCTGTATGTCTCTCCTGGTTTCAGTACAACCGGTGGAAAGTCCGGTTTGTTCGGTGAATCAGGATAATGCTGTGTTTCAAGACATAACGCGCTTCTTGGGCCATAACCTTTACCGCTTTTTCCTATAATTTTATCATTCAGGAAATTTCCGCTGTAAAACTGAACCCCGGGTTCTGTTGTATATACCTCCATGTATCTTCCGCTGACCGGTTCATAAACCGTTGCAGCCAGTGTTGGTTTTGCATTATCGCTGGAGTCTATTACCCAGTTATGGTCATAACCATTGCTAAATTTAAGCTGCTCATAATCTGCGCCTATTCTTTTGCCTATAGCTTCAGGCCTTCTGAAATCCATGGGTGTGCCTTCAACTGACCGGATTTCCCCGGTAGGTATTGACCCGCGGTCTACAGGCGTAAAGGCGCTGGCGTTCAGCATCAACTGATGATCAAGAATATTTCCAGATCCTTCCCCTGCCAGATTCCAGTATGTATGGTTAGAAAGGTTTACAACAGTGGTTTTATCTGTTGTTGCATGGTAGTCTATCTGAAATGAATTATCCTCTTTAAGGGTGTAGGTTACGGTAACATTAAGATTTCCGGGAAATCCTTCCTCTCCATCCTTACTCATATAGGTCAGTTTCAGAGACTGGCTCTCTTTACCGGTAACCGGTTCTGCTTCCCACAGGACCTTGTCAAAACCCTTGACCCCACCGTGTAAACTGTTCGCCCAGTTGTTTTTAGCCAGTGTGTATTCCTTACCATCAATAGAAAACTTTGCATTGCCTATCCTGTTGGCGTACCTGCCTATGATAGCTCCAAAAAAAGGATTGTTGCCCAGATAAGTCATAAGATTATTAAACCCGAGGACAACATCACCAAATTTATTGCCTTTGTCCGGGACCTTGATGGAGGTGATAATACCGCCATAATTGGTTATTTTTACCTCCATGCCGTGAGCGTTCTTCAATGTATATAAATCAACTTTTTTGCCTTCAAATTCCCCAAATATTTCCTTAACGAGCATCATATCTTTTTCGCCTTCTTTCTTAAAATTTCCATCCGGTACAGGTTGAATCGTTTCGCATCCAATAGAAAAAATAAAAATTAAAATTAGAATGTTCAATCTGATAAATAACGACATAGTTTATTGTCTAGTCTCCTTTTATTGGCATTCACCTCGCAGGATTCTCTTCCCCTGCCTTATGTCGGCCTTCCAGCCCTTCATTGTATATAGCGCGTTTTTTAAAATACCATTGACCATCAATCTTTACCAGTTCATCTTCATAATGTCCGAATAACCCTAATACCATTGTCTTTCGGTCTGCTGTGTTATTTGTTGCCTCAAACCAGTAACTGAATGACCTGGCTGTATTGCCATCCACCTTAATAATCTGATTTGTTACAAAATGGCGTGAGGCAGCAGGCCATTTACCTTTTTCAGCACTACCGGCGGGGTCATATGTCCCTGAAGCAATGAAATCATAGATCGCCTTCCTGCCCTTTATATCACCACGCGCCCAGTTTAATATGCCATCCTCGGTAAAGGTGGAGGCATATGTTTCAGCATCTCTAAAATCCAGTGCAAAAACATAGCGGCTTTGCAGCTCCATAATGGCGGCGCGGTCATCTGCATAAACATCAGCGAATGCCATATTGATGAATAAAAAATAGGTCAAACCAAAACATACGAACAGGGTAATCAAATTTTTCATAATATTTTCCTCATTGATGACAGGTGGTTCTGTTCATTATATTTAAAATTAAGGTTTTATTTTCGAAAATCCGGTCTTTATCTCCAGCGGATCAATAATGTACATATAATTATCTCCATCCTTGCTATAGGCCGGCCATTGTGCCATTCCCTCCACGTTGGGGTCCCCTGTTTTGGCAAACTGCGCCCACATTTTCATCATTGCTTCCGAGACCCTTCTGTCCGCTTCAGCTAGCCCCGGATCATTCTGATCCTTTGCACCTGATTGTTTTGCAAGGCCATACATTAAAGGCCACCAACCGCTGCGGTTGTCGTAATCCCCGAATACATACAACACCTCCATTGCATGTGTGGATACTGCACCTGCTGCCCGCCACTTACCCGGGACCTGATCAAATATGGCTGCATAACTCTTCACACCGGCCTTGATCTGGGATTCATGCATGTTCACATAGGCGGGTATAAGCTGAGGCAAGAGTAAACCTCCCGGCCCGGTTATTTCACCCAGGTTAGCTACGGTGATTAAGGGTACGGCGTTATAATTCTCTGACTCAAAAAGCTCCAGTGGTGATTTGGGTAGAAACCATCCGTCTATAGTAGCATCATCAGTGCTTATACCTGTTTTATTACCCTGCATTTCCTTCATCATGGCCTCTCTTGCCTCCATGATCTTTTCAAATGGAAGGGCCCTTGCAGCCTTCAAGGGATCGGCCTCTTTGTCGACACCAAGTTTTGCAAATAATTTGACCCCCATCTCCTCCATTTGCTTCAGACTTATGCCATTGAGAAAACCACCGATGGAGGTTCCGCTCTCACAGATGGCCCTGTGAAACAGACCCTTTGCCATTGGAGAAGCCATCAGTGTTGAGACCTTTGATCCGCCTCCTGATTCTCCGAATATGGTAACATTATCCGGGTTTCCTCCGAATACCGATATGTTTCTTTTAACCCAGTTTAACGCAGCTATCATATCGAGAAACATATAGTTTCCTGATGAATGATCAGGTGACTCAGCGGTCAAAAGGGGATGGGCAAGAAGGCCGAATGTATTAAGCCTCATTGTAACATTAACGACAACCACGCCCTGTTGAGGCAGGCGATGCAGATTGCAGAGATTATCATTGCCTGATCCTGAAGAGTATCCGCCTCCGTGCAGCCATACCATTACAGGCAGGGATTCTCCAACTGTTTTTGCAGGGGTCATTACATTAAGGTAAAGGCAGTCTTCACCCTGTGGCTCCTGCTTTAACCCTTCCATTCCTGCCTGTGGAGGTGTTTTTGTAAATGCCGTACACTGACGTATCTCTTTCCATGGTGTGGCCGGTTGCGGCGGTTTCCATCTTAAATCTCCTACCGGAGGCGCTGCATAGGGTATCCCGCGGTAGGCCCTTATCGGGTTATCGATATCACCGATCAGGGTCCCTGAGATATACCCGGTATCTATCTTTAATGGATCGGATAAAGGTGCAGGCGCAGCCGCTTTTTCGATTATTTCTTCAGGTTTTGTGCAGCCTGATAAAATAATACATGTGGATAGGAATAAAACAGACAGTCCGGTAATCACTTTTTTAAGATACATGTTTATACCCTCCTTTATATTCCAGTTAAGATGATGCCGATATATATGAGCAAATTAATAAAAGGCCATATTAATAAACTGTTAAAAATCCTTGAACGCTGTTTTTCATCATCAACGCATGCCACTACTAATCCTCCGCTTCCTGAAAAAGGAGATACGGAAGTTGCTATTGCGCTAACGGCTATTGCTGAAAAAAACAGTCCGGGGGAGTATGATAATCCGGTCGCAAGACCTGGAACAAGGGCAAAGAAGGTGGTGTTAACAACAAAACCGCTCACAAAAAGGCTCAAAATTCCGGCAAAAACCGAAAGTAAAACCTGTACCAGTTGTCCTGATAGACTGCTGTCTGACAGGTACCCTGACATGATTTCAATTATGCCGGTCTTACCTGCAACTGCAATCAGCATCCCCATACCGCATATTGTTGTGAGGGCATGCCAGGGCACACGTGCAAACACCTTTTTTTCATCGCCAAGGTTTAACAGCCTGCACAGGATCGAAGCCATAAAGGCAATAAATGTCAGATATATATTGTCATTCAATCTACTGAAAAAGGTTGTTTGCGGAAATAATACCTTTAAAAGAGGCGGGGCAAGAAGAGAAACGATAAAAATACCGATAACAATAAGTGTTTTTATTTGCTCCCGGCTGAAGGGTTCGGGTTTTTCAAGTTCATGGGCCTTTACCCTGTAGCCCTTTAAAAAGAGGTATGAAAGAATGAATATAATGGAAAACAGGAGAGCAGCCTGTAACATAGCAATGTTACCGTAATTATTGACTGCATCAGGACCATAACCGCCTACCTGATCCGCAAGTTCCCTGATAAATATACCTATGGTGCTTATTGGTGAAAATCCTCCTATACTGATCCCTGATACAACAGAAACCGATGCAAGGAGATAATGCATACGGGTTATTTTTGCTATGGATATGGCAATAGGGATCAGCATGACGGTTGCACCGTCTCCAGCCCCGATAGCGGATACAAAGATCGCTATTAAAAAAAGAGTTACTGCAATGAGCCATGGGAATTTTCTTGAGGCGTAAACAATCTTCAATGAAAGTTTCTCAAGGGAACCGTTCAGGACCGAATACCCGTAAAAGAAGGTCACTGAAAAAAGCATCAGGAAAATCTTTATGGGCCAGAGTGTAACAATATCCCTGGGATTTAAGTCAAGCACAAAAACGCCAAGAATATAGGAAGCGGTAATAGCCCATAGTCCGATATTAGTCCTGGTGAAATAGCCAACCAGTATCACTAAAATAATTGCTGCCATGCAGATGAAAACAGTATCCGGCATTTTTTAACCTGTGTATTCCTTTAAAGTTTTAGTCGGGATTGATTAACGCTATGTTAAATCAGTCCTTCTCCTTTTATCCAGACCATGAAAAGCTCAGGCCAGGCATCACTTGGTAATCCCTGTTTCTTGATACTGAATGGTCCTGTACCCTTTGAAAAAACATGAAGTTCTGCTGATTTACCCGCCTCGTTCCATACATTATAGAGCGCAACACATCCCATAGATACAGGCTTATGATTGGCTGCAACAGCAATAAAAAGCGGTGGTGCATTGGCCGGGACACGAACGTCAACCATGGAAGGGCCATACAGGCTGACAATAAAATTGGGATAACCTTCCGGGTCATCCAGAAGGGCAGTCCCCACTGCTACACCCCCTCCCGCGGAAAAACCCATAATGCCTACCTTTTCCGGATTAATATTCCATTTATTTGCGTTTTTGCGGACAAGACGAATGGCCTGCTGCCCGTCCTCTGTTGCGAGGCGGATTACATTGTTGAGCTCCTGATTGTCCGGTGCAGGGTTCGCATTGGCGTTTTTTAAAGACAACTTGATTTCAGAAGGTATTTTTGGTGCCATCATACCTTTTGATACATCATCTTTGTACAATCGATATTTAAGTACAAAAGCGGCAAAACCCTTGCTGGTCAGACATTCGGCAACATTTTTACCCTCTCCATCCAGGCTCAGCATACGGAATGCCCCTCCGGGGCAGACAATGACTGCTGCGCCATTGGCAGTGGATGGATCAGGGAGGTACGCTGTTATTGTCGGATCAACAACATCCTGTACTATTGTTCCTCCACCGCGAAATGTTGAGGTTTTTTCCTGGTGGGTCCACTTCTCTGATCCAGGTGCCTTTCCTTCCCAGAGCCGGATTGTTTCCTGTGAATAAGTTGAAGAATCAATAGCCATTAGCAAAAACACTATCAGAAAAAATGTAATAGCTGCCCTGCTTGAAGATCTGTAAATTATTTTTATTGTTCTCATTTATTTCCTATTCCATATTATATATGTTCTTCCATCCATACTTCCATATCAGCCATTACATGAGGGTATTCAGGTTCATTGAATATCTCGTGCATTAAACCCGGATAACGTTTAAGCGTCTTATCTTTTGAACCGATGCTGTCATACAGGTTTTTACTTCTGGCGCCATCCGTACAGCCATCTCCAGCCATTATGATTACAGGCAGTTTTATTTTATTCACTCCCATGGAAAGCTGATTTAGTCCTTTTACCATACCGGATTCAATCGATTGCGGTATGGGACCCCTATAAACCAGTGGATCGTTTTCATAGGCTTTGATTACCTCCGGATCACGACTGAGGAATGAAGAATCCAAGGGTTGATTAGCCGGTCGCCTGGGTAACGGCGGATCACCCTGCTTTGGGAGACCGCCCCCTGAGATCACCAATCCCGCCAGTTCTTGCTGGTAATCAAGTGAGTATAAAAGGCTGATGAGTGACCCCATGCTGTGACCTATCAGGAAAATGTTTTCAACAGGAAATTCTTTCCTGATGATAGTAAAAAATGTTCTGAGATCAGCAACAAATACTGAAAAATCCTTGATCTCATTGAGGCTGCCCTCTGATTTGCCATGACCGCGATGATCCAGAGCGTAAACCAGATAACCTGATGGTATGAAGTGGTTTACCACATTCATGTAACGCCCGCTGTGTTCAGCATAACCGTGTGCTATTAATATTACGGCTCTTGGCTTTCCTTCAGGCGACCATTTCTGGAAATAGATATTATAATTTTCCAATCCCTTAAATAAACCATTTGCATGTATCACATTCTTACTCCTTTGCAATGTTTAAGTTGAAAATAAATTCCATCCTTATTGACCCAGCCTCCAATGATCAGAACAGCATATGTGGTCAGGAATAGTACTGAGATGTTCATTGCCCCCAATTCCATAATTAATCAATCCAATTTTTTGAGCGTTCCAGTGCTTTCCTCCACCCGGATATCAATAGGGTTATTTCAGCCTGATTTTTATGTGACACAAATCGTTTATATTCTTGTTCAAGTTGTTTAATATGATTCTGATCTTTCCAGACCCCAGTGGCCAACCCGGCCAGAAATGCCGCACCCATTGCTGTGGTCTCTAATATTCTTGGCCGGATGATTTCTATGCCCAGGATATCCGATTGGAATTGGCAGAGAAAATTATTGGCTGCCGCACTACCATCGACCCGAAGGACTTTAAGTGATATTCCCGCGTCCTGCTCAAACATTGTTATCAGATCGTAAGACTGGTAGGCGATAGCTTCAAGAGAGGCACGAACCACATGGTTTTTAGAGGTGTTACCAGTGATCCCGATCATAAGTCCACGAGCGTATGGGTCCCAGTTAGGGGCACCCAGCCCCACAAAGGCAGGAACCACATAAAGACCATCGGTGCTGTCAATAGAAAGTGCCATGGCCTCAGTATCCTTAGCCTCTTTAAAAAGCTCCAGTTTATCACGCAACCACTGAATAAGAGCTCCTCCGATAAATATCGACCCCTCAAGGGCATAGGTTACTTTGTTGTCAATTTTCCAGGCAATCGTGGTGAGGAGTCCGTTGTCCGACAAAACAGCCCTGTTTCCGGTGTTTAACAGGAGGAAACAGCCAGTACCATATGTATTTTTCGCCATTCCCTCATCAAAACAGGTGTGTCCGAACAGCGCAGCCTGTTGATCTCCCGCAACACCGGCAATGGGAACTGCTGATCCCCAATCCCCAGCATCGGTAAAGGCAATGACTTCACTACTGCCTTTTACCGCAGGTAGTGTTGTTTTTGGAATTTCCAGTTTTTCCAGTAACTCATCATCCCATTGGCAACTAAAAATATTGTACACCATTGTTCTTGAGGCATTTGAAACATCGGTTACATGGTATTGTCCCCCTGACAGTTTCCAGATAAGCCAGGTGTCCACAGTACCAAATCTTAGTTTCCCCTGTTTAGCTAATCGTCTCGCATCAGGGCGGTTTTTCAGAATCCAGCGCATTTTGGTCCCTGAAAAATAGGGGTCCGTTACCAAACCTGTTTTATTATGAATTGTCTGGTCATATCCTTCAGATACCAGTTGTCTGCAATAATCCGCTGTTCTTCGGCATTGCCATCCAATAGCACTGCCAATCGACTCCCCGGTTTCGCTGTTCCATGCTATCACTGTTTCCCTTTGATTGGTGATCCCGATGGCTGAAATATCCTTTATTTTTAATTTAGCCACAAATAGCGCTTCAATAATAGTTGCTTTTTGAGAATTCCAGATCTCCTCAGGGTTTTGCTCCACCCAACCGGATTTTGGAAAATGGGTAGCGACCTTGCGACTGGCTGAAGCAATGATCTCGGCATTTTCATCAAAGAGTATTGTTCTGGAACTGGATGTCCCCTGATCCAATGCCATGACAATTTTTTGCATAGTCACCCCTTAAGTATGGTATTTAATAATTGACTAATAAACTTACCTCCCCCTACTGAACTGTTATTTTTACCAGTTTCAAATCATCAGGGGCGGAACTGTTTCCATAGTACACTTCATATTCTCCGGGCGTCACAGCCATCTTCCTCTGCTCCCGATCATAAAATTCAAATGAAGAGGGTGGAAGGTCAAATTCAACCCTCATGGTCTTCCCGGATTTGATATCTATACGTTTAAAGCCGCGCAGGGTTTTAAGCGCCCCTTCAATATCCCCTGATTTTCTAACGTAAACCTGAACTACCTCAGTGCCATCACGTTTTCCCGTGTTTTTAACAGGCACTGTCAACCCTGTGGTCTCGTCTGCCCTGATTACTGATTTACTTAAACTGGTCTGGCCGATTTCAAACTTGGTATAGCTTAATCCGTAGCCAAAGGGGAACAGTGCATCATTCATATAGCGGTATGTCCTTCCCTTCATGGAATAATCTTCAAAATCCTTAAGCTGATTTGAATTTCTGTAAAATGTAATCGGAAGTTTTCCTGATGGGTTGTAATCGCCAAAGATGACATCTGCAATGGCCTGTCCGCCCGATTCTCCTGCATACCATGCCTGAAGAATGGCATCACTGGTTTCTGTTTCAGGGGTCAGGGCAATGGCTGAACCGGAACAGTTAACAAAAATAACCTTTTTACCTGCCGCTTTTAATGCCTTAAGACAATTACGCTGCACCATGGGAAGATCGATATTTGTGCGGTCTCCCCCCTTGAAACCCGGATATGAAACAGGCATTTCCTCGCCTTCAAGATTACCTGAAAGACCACCCGCAAAAATTACAAGCTCAATCCCCTCAAGCTTTTTGATAAGAGCGGTATAGTCCATATCGACCTCTTTACCAAAATCGAATTCGATGTTTGCCTGCCAGTCATTCTGCTGTGCGTAGCGGATTTCAATTTTATATTCTTTGCCTTTTTCGACCTTGAAGGGAATCCTTGCAGGAAGTGTTCGCCAGTTGCTGTATTTTGTGAGAGATTCGCCATTAACAAGCAGTTCAAATGCACCTGTTGCCCCGCATTTGAATACAATCTCCTCGTTTACTGACGGGGTGAAGATTGTTTCATATCTGGCTGAAAAACCTTCGAGCTTGACCCCTGAAGCAAATTCATGCTGTCCGGCAGTGGTTAGCTTAATGGGATTCTCTATCTGCGTTGCTGCAACAATATCCCCTTTAAGATCCGGATTATTCCAGTAGGTGGCCCTGAAACCCTGTTTGCCATCAAATGAGCATTGATTGAAATAGCTTTGTGTAACCTTGTCTTCTACCAGATCGCAGCCTTTGTCATAAAGAATTTTACTGGATGAAAGCTTTGATTTAATACCGTCAAGGATTGTGATCGTCCTTACCGGCGTTCCATTATAATTTCCCCACAGCACTGGTTTCTCATTGGCGTTAGGCCCGATAACTGCAAGCCTTTTGATGGACTTTTTTAAGGGAAGAATACTGTTTTTATTCTGAAGAAGTGTCATTGATTCACGGGCCATATCAAGGGCAAGTTTTCTGTGTTCTTCATTATTCACGATAGATATGGGAATTTTTGTCCAGGGCACAAGTTTATCGTCATCCATCTCCCCTAGGTCAAAACGTCCGGTCAGTACATGCATCAACCGTGTATCAATCTCTTTCTCGGTTATGAGCCCCTTACTAACAGCTTCTGGCAGTTTTTTAAAGTTGTGACTCATCCACTGGCACTCCACATCTGTTCCAGCCAGAACCCCTTTTGCAGATGCATGAACCCCGTCGGATGAAACCTTATGACTCCTGTAAAAATCGTCGATAGCCCCGCAATCGGAAACAACAACATATTTAAAGCCCCAGTCGTCACGCAGAATATTTTGGAGCAGGCGTTCGTTGCCACAGCAGGGTTCATCATCCAGACGCTGATAGGCGCACATCACCTGGCGGACACCGGCCTCCTGAACCAGGGCCTTGAATGCAGGCAGATACGTTTCATAAAGGTCTCGCGGATCAACATTGTTAAGGTTAAGGGAGTGGCGGCTCCATTCTGGTCCTGAATGCACTGCGTAGTGTTTAGCGCAGGCCAGCAGTTTGCGGTATTTTGCATCGGCAGGCCCTTGAAGGCCTTTTACTACCGAAATACCCATGCGGGAGGTAAGGTAAGGGTCTTCTCCATAGGTCTCCTGTCCACGGCCCCAGCGGGGATCGCGAAAGATATTAACATTAGGCGTCCATACGGAGAGACTTAAAAAACGTCGGTTTTCAAGCCCTTGTTGCTGAGACTCATTATATTTGGCACGGGTTTCATCAGACACTGCGTTGAAAATTCGATAAACGAGTTCATGGTCAAAGGAAGCTGCCATGCCGATTGGCTCAGGAAAAACTGTTACATTACCATTATTTGCAAGGCCATGCAGTGCCTCACTCCACCAGTTGAATTTTTTTATATTGAGACGGGGGATGGCATCCGATACGTCGCACATCAGGGTGGCCTTTTCTTCAAGGGTTAATCTTGAAATCAGGTCTTTTGCCCGCTCTTCAGAGCTTAAATCAGGATTCCTATAGGGCAATGTCTGCCCGATTGAGTTTACTGAAATCAATAAACATATGATAAAAAACAATATTATTCTCATTTGCCCTTTACCCTCTAATATATTAAATGTCCTCACGCGTTACGGCATTGCACATTCATAGGATTCTGCCTTCTCAGTCGGGCCACCCTTATATTTCGGGTATGCCGGATATGAACACATAGGCCGACTTTTGTTTCCACCCGTTAATGTAACCGACATCGGAGGAGCTATGCCTTTTTCAACCCAGTCAATAAGCAGGTTGAACCGACTGAAACCGGTTGGTAAAGGTTCTGATGGGATGGACTTCCCATCACCGTTCACAGCATAGTTTGTCCCCATCAGGCCATGGTTTGCCTGGGGTATTACAAAAAAGCGGGCAAATACATCTACGGTATTTTTGCCCATTTTATCTATGACTGACTGATAGTAATCAAGCTGCGCACCGGGAGAAGCAAGTGTATCATTAGTGCCAATGGCTACTATCATCTTTCCTCCGCGGGTATTAAAGCCACTCAGGTCCGGATTGGTAGAGTCCAGAATAGCTGAGAGTTGCTTTCTCCTTTCGTTCAACTCGCCGCCTTCAACATAGTCAAGAGGGTTGGCCTTTAAATCCTGCATAAGGAACCCGGTGACTCCCAGTACCCCCAGCTGGCTGTGTACAGGCGTGCCTTCATCAGCGCCCTCCTGGCCCTTATACCTTCGGGGCTCTATCAAACCGCTGCCGGATGGATCGGTGTTTGGCAGCCACATACCGAATGTCTTTACGTTATTTGCAAGGGGGATTGCATACTGATATCTGCTGTAGACAAAGTTAAGGGTATCAATCTGGCCGTCTGTAAGACATGCACTGGCGCTTGTGTCCGAAGGATTGGGGTCTTTACCATCAGGGCATCGTTTCGTTTTCCATGGATCTCTTCCAGGGTCTCCCTGTTTGACATCAAATATTTCTCTGCAGGCCATGTAGTTGTTGATGATTCCATCAGAAAGCCCGTCCAGTTTGTCACACTGACGTATGAACTCACCGGCAATTGCGTTTATCCTGGCAGGAGTTACCCAGTTCTCAAGGGGCTTCTCCTTTATTCTGATCAGTTCCGGAGCCAGCATCAGGGTCGAAAAATTAACAATGGGGACATTTGCAGAAATCCCGTTATAGTCATCAGGGTATCTCTGCGCTACGGTAAGGGCCTCTCTTCCTCCCTGGGACCCACCAAAATAATAATTGTATCTAGGCCTTTCACCGTAGGCCCTTTCCATCAGCACCATGGCTGCATCATGTGTCTTTTTCATCTGCATATAGCCAAGGTTTTTTATTGCCTCTTCATTCAATGTCCAGTCATTATTATTATCCTGGCCAGGACTTTTTTGTACCGGTCTCTTGGAAAATCCCATCATTGGTCCCATCGAATGGCCGGAATCACTGCCATAGGTGGCAAACCCAAGGCCGATAAGGGATGTCTTGGAGGACATATCCGTACCACCTGTAAGGTTCGGGATGAATCCGTTCATGCCTGCCCCTCCCATCTGTGAAGAACGTCGACTCCATGAAGAGGGGAGTGCAACACGAAAATTGATGGGCCTGGCATTTGGTTCCTTTGAAACAGGGGAAATGGAGCCTTCTACGCTGCAGTAGCCCGGATTCGGTCCATTGGCATTTGTCCATACAGGCGGTTTAAGAGTCACTCCGGAGACAGGTTCACCAATGGCTGTAGCGGGTATTGATGCCCCAAGCTTTTCGACAGTACAATCCGTCCCGGTTATCTTTATGGTTTCAATTGACTTCCTGATGCGGTCAAAAAAATTGAATATATCCGGCAGTACAAGGGGTATCATGCCTCCGTGATCAGCATCCACCTCCTTATACTCTATTTTAAATCCGCGTTCTTTCATCCATGCCAGCATGGCCTTGCTTCCAACGAGAGACGGTGTGGCCCCTGTCCCTTCTGTCATGAAGACAGGCATCTGCTTTATATTGTCCCAGGGATAGTGTGCTTCGTCCACAAAAGGTCCCGAGAGCGGAGCAATTGCAGCAAAGTATCGGGCATATTTTGCACCGAGGTACCAGGTTCCCCCGCTTCCCATTGAATGCCCGGCAAGGAAGATGGATGAACGATCTACAGGGTACTCGTTGAGCACTATCTCGATTGTGTTGATAACATCCTTCTCGCTCAGTTGAAGAGTTTTTTCCTGTTCGGGTGTTACGGAAGCTCTCTGTTTTGCGGCGATTTCCGGTTTCCCAAATACGGCGGGAAGGCGCAGAGGGGTACCATAGGCGCCAAGAGGAGAGTACCCAAGTGGAGACAGTAAAATGAAACCATGCTTCTCTGCAAGGGTTATAAGCTGCCTGTCATTGGCATCTATATACCGGTTTTCATCCGATCCTGCTCCGTGAAGAAAAACAACCAACGGTAGTTGTGAATTGCCATCCCATGAAACAGGGACATACAGACGGTAGGGCATATCCATATCTGCATCCGGAAAATGATATTTCCGGTGAAGATCACCTTTTGTTCGCCATTGGGAGTCATCAGGATTTGCTATACTCTTTGCCAGGGCCATTGATTTCAGGACCTGATCTTCGGGATTTATAGCGCAACCGTATTTAATTGCGATAGATTCCACTGCCTGGGCAGGTCCATATGATAGCAAAATAATAAAGGACAGTGTGAAAACAGCAACCAGTTTTAATTTATATTTATTCATGATTATTACGCTCCAAAGGTAAGTGATAGGGATACGATGCTCTTGCCAGGAAAACAGGATAGGGGGGCTACCGGTTAACCTACTTTGTTTACTTTCATGAACTAAGAGGCATCGTATCCCTGTGAAGACTCCGGACAATGGACTGATCCATTCTATAATGCATTTAAAATATTGCAGTATCCGAGAAATTGAAAATTGCTTATGTCAAAATCAGCGGAATCATGCTTATGACCAGAGTGTCCCGATTACTTAAAACTGCTACTAATGTATACAGGTATACTAAACTCCCAATATGTGTCAATATAATATTTAAGATCATTCCGGATGATAAAGAATCAGGGGCTCGAGTGTTTATCGTCTTTATAACAGGGATGCTGTTCTGAAGACAAACACGTCTCCCCTGAAATAATTCTGGCTGAGGAGCAATGTTTCACCTGAAACCGAATGATAGGTCGTTTCATTAAAAAAGGCAGGTGCCCCGAAAGGGATTTTCAGGATATTGGATACATCGAGATCAGCAACAACAGCCCTTAACGTCTGGTTTACTTTATGTATTTTCACACCCATGGCCTGTTCAATAGTATTCAGGATATCATACTTCATGGCCTCCTCTTTTGTTATGGAGCCGCAAAAGCCTGGATCAGCATAATAGGTATTATATGATACAGGTAACCCCTCATATATTCTGGTACGTTTAAGCCTCCACATATCCTGATCATGGCTCAATGAGAGATAGTTCTGAATGTATTCTGAGGATTCGATTATGGTAATTTCCAGTACTTTGATGCTGGTGTTAAGCTTTTCAATAGATTCTTTCAGTTTTTTGAAACTTCTGCCCAGCTCAAAGGTCAGTGGCTCCTGTTTTATTCTGGATACGGTTGTCCCGAGACCGCGCCGGCGTTCCACAAAGCCGTCATTTTTTAACTTTTCCAAAGCCTTACGGATAGTTATGTTGCTTGTCTGGAATTCCTTTTCCAGTTCTTCACCCGTAAAAAGCTGTTTCCCCGGATTGTATTGCCCTGATGATATTCGCCTTTTCATCGTCTCAGCAATCTGAATAAAAAAGGGGACGGATGAATTCTGGTCAAGGGATATCTTTTCAAATTTTCTTTTTTTTTCTGCCATAACAAATTTCCCTGAAATTATATAATTCTGATATTCAACTGAGGTGCCCCAGTTGTTGAAAAGTAATAATGATTAATAGGTATACTTGTATACAAATATCAAAAAATATCAATTACTTTATGAACTGAATATTTGGGTAAATATCTATGGCGGTAAATCAGGGTATTAAAGAAGGTATGATTTCCCAAAAGGCAAGTTAATCTTCTGTAATCTTAAGGGATTAAAATAAGAGGAAAAATAGCGCATAAAGCATGGGCATAGAGTAAAGAAACGGGTTTTACCTTATCATTACCCTTTGTGTTTTACTCCATGCCCTTTGCGAGAAAAATACCTCAAATAATTATTACTTAGAACCGGACACCCTTTTTGCTACAGCTGATTCGGTTCCATAGGTGCCTGCCTGACGGGTTAGTTGTATCTCATCTCCTGACAATATACCCGTACATGACATTTGAACATCATTATTATACAGCCAGGTGAAAGTTATCTTGTCCCCTTCTATTTTCCCATCCTTTATTTCACTTTCACTTTTATTTCCACTCATTTCGACTATAACTTTTCCGGTTACAGCACTTCCATCAACCTTAAATGTATAATTGCAGTTCATTGCACCAACAGGAGTAGTATAGGTTGCCAGCCACTCGCCTGCAAAACCTTTATTTTCTCCGTTTTGTGCACCTGCTGTCATAAATCCACCAAGTGTTAATAATAGTGTGATGGCGATTGCACCTGTAAAAACAAGTTTTTTCATTTTAACCTCCTTAATATGTAATTGATAAAAAAAATCTACACCTGAAAAAAACTACCCTAACCTTTAATGAAGTGATTAATACTTCATATTGTTGTCATTTTGATTTCTATTACGTCAGGGGCACGGTACATCGTACCCCTGACGATTTATCAGTTATATACCATTTGGCCTGATTTTATAACTGTTAATAGGAATAGGTTGAGTTGAGAGTTTCATCTTTTCTTTTTCCTTCTTTATGATTATCCATTTGAGCCAGTTCTTATCATCCTGAGCCGGGAAGTCTTCTCTATAATGGAAGCCTCTGCTTTCAGTCCTCATCAGGGCTGCCCTGAAGGTGAGTTCAGCACACAGAGTCATAGACCTTACCTCATGGCATTTACCCAGGTAGTGCGGGTCTTTTGCATGGAGGTCAGGCAACTTTTCTTTTAACCTTTCGATCATGCTGATGGCCTCGGAAAGCCGGTCTTCGCTCCTGCGGAGATTATATTTCATCGGGGCCGCAATGCTTCCCAGTGCAGATATGGCTACCCAGGGTGAAAAATCTTTTTTATCCTTCATCGGTGCAAATAGGCTGTCCTTTATCTTATCCGTATCAATGTTTTTCAGATCAACAGGAGATGCCCCTGAAACATAGCCTGCAGCTGAGGCACCTGCCCATCCCGCGCTTATTACAGCAAACATGATCCCTGAACCGGGACACACACCGGGAGGTGAGGCAACCGCACCGGCAAGTGCAGAACCTGAGTAGCTTGTATCTCCTATTGCCCATAGACCTTCAAGACTGGTTTTCATGTCATGATCAACCTTTATACAGGATGTCTCACCATGTAACGGTACTGCTATCTCTGGCTTTGAGTCCCTTGATATCCCGTATTCCTTCTCTTTATTTCCTATTCTTTTTAACCATTCTTCAATCTTGGGAAGCCCGGTAGAAAATCCGTGCGGAGGCATTGACTTTGGCGGTTCAAAGTAAATCGGGCCTCTTCCTTCAGCGACCTCTTTTTCAAGACCAACAGCCAGTTTAACAGGTAAAAATACACCTGCTGGCCCCCTGTCAGGCATATATTTATGGGCCAGATTTTCACCCTGCTTGTTTACTAAAAAATCAGAACCCACCATGCCGCTGTCTGTTGCCTGGAATACCGTGTGACCGTAGAGGTTTCCATATTCGGCATTTCTCATTTCAGCACCTGCCCTGTAGGCTGCTGCTATACCATCGCCTGTACCGGCTGACCAGAAACGCCTTACCTTGTAACCACAGCTTCCGTTAGCCAGTATGGTGGCCTTTGCACTGATAACTATAAAATGACCGTCAATAATATTAAAACCGGCTGCTCCAACTACACGATTATCCAGGGATAAAAGATCAACAACATGAACCTTATCTATTATCCTTGTCCCCATTTTTTTGGCTTTGGCACGCATGGGCAGCATCAAGTCTATATCTATAAATGTAGATGAATATTCCGGGGCGAACATTGCAGGAAAGGAAAGCATGTTGCCATCAGGTGTCTTGGCGAGTTTATTGCCCCATTCGGAAAACTGCTGAATAGTCTTGTATGTATCTTTAACATATTTTGCCAGCAAATCCTGATCATTCAGAAAAAGCCCTGATGTGTGCACCTGAAAATCTATGAACTTGTCAGCGTTATTATTGGGGCCCAGGAAGGCCAGTATGCCGCCTATCTTTGTTGCCTTACCTGCATAGCCTGTTGTCTGTTTCTCAACAATCAGCACATCGCACTCAGGATTATTTTCTTTTACTTTTATTGCGCAGGCAAGGCCGCCTATCCCGCCTCCTATTATCAACACATCGGCAGAAAGTAATTCTCTATTGTTATTTAATTCAGTCATTATGTTTCTCCTTTTTTACGGCTGGAAAGATGACCGTAATGGTGCCGGGATATTCGGGATTATGTTAATGCATTTTACAGGACAGGCACATTCACAGGCAAGGCACCAGACACAGTCTTCAGGGTATGCGATAACCGGTTTTTTCTTTACCTCATCCCAGCGGATAACATCAACAAAACATGCATTCATGCATGACTTGCATCCTTTGCATGCATCCATGTCTATTTTTATTTCTTTAATCCATTTAAGTTCCAGTATATCCATTTTTTCACCTTTTTGATTGTAAAAGATGTTGACATTTTATTGCTTTACTGATGTATAGTTAAATTACTGTACGAATGTAAAGTAAAAAAGTCAATGAAAAATTAAGCTGATCCATATTTATTACGTTTAAGTACTTGCCATTAATTAAGGAGTGTTGAATGACAGCATTAAAGCGCAGTATAAAAGTATCATATGGTATGGGGCAGGTGGCTGAGTCTGCAACCGGAGCAGGCTTTAATACATTTCTTTTTTTATATTTCAATCAGGTTTTAGGCCTTTCAGGAACATATTGCGGTTTGGCCATATTTATTGCCCAGGCCTTTGATGCAGTCACTGATCCAATGATGGGTTCAATATCGGACAGCTGTAAATCCCGTCTTGGACGAAGGCATCCATTTATGTATGTCTCAGCCATTCCTCTTGCAATATTTTTCTTTTTTATGTTTGTTCCGCCCCAACATATGGGACAGACGGGTCTTTTTCTGTGGTTGACGATGTTTGCAGTCCTTACTCGTGGAGCAATGACACTTTTCCAGGTTCCTCATCTTGCACTGGGTTCAGAGATTTCGAATGATTACTTTGAGCGCACCTCAATATTTGCCTACCGTACAGCTATAGGAATGGTGGGAGGGGTATTAATTACAATGATGGGATACTTTGTATTTCTTCCTAATACACCTGAATTTCCAAGAGGACAGCTAAACCCTGCCGGATATCCATATTTTGCCTTTTTCTGCAGTATTGTAATATTAGCAGTTGTGTTTATCGCCTCTTTCGGGACCCGCAGTATAATCCCCAAACTGCCTAAGGCTTCAAATGATGGAGAACCCTTCACTCCAATGCGGTTGGTTAGAGAGTTCATTGAAGTCTGGGGAAATACATCCTTCAGATCGATATTTATGGGTGCACTCTCTTACTTCCTTTACATGGGGGTGGCAATGACTCTCACACCCCTTTTAAATACATTTTTCTGGGGATTCGGATCAGGACAGCTTGGCATACTTGCCGCTCCTATGGGGATTGGATTCATAATAGGCTCCGTTCTTGCCAGAAAGGTCCAGGAGAAATTTGACAAAAAGAATGCTATGATAATTACCGCTTGTGTTATGGCAGCTTTCCAGATTACACCTTTTATTCTCCGCCTGATTGGATTCTTCCCGGAAAATGGTCACCCTCTTCTGCTTCCTCTCATTTTTATTATTATGTTAATATCCAGCTCTTTCGGTGGCATATGCGCTGTTAGTGTCTTTTCTATGATGTCAGATATTGTGCGGGAACATGAGTACATAACCGGAAAGAGGCGTGATGGTATTTTCTTTGCTGCCAATTCATTTTCACAAAAGATAAATTCAGGACTGGGCAATGCTATAGCCGGATTTCTTATTGATCTTATTAGATTCCCGGTAAATGCAAACCCTGATACCGTAGAGCATGGAACATTAGTCAGACTTGGAATTCTTTTTATATGTGCAGCCGTTTTGAATATTTTGGCAGCCTACTGTGTAAGCTTCTATAAAATATCACGCGAGCGCCATGAAGAGATAATGACGGCATTGGAAGAAAGGAATAAAGTGGCATTATAATTTTATAAGGGTCATGCCTGGATGTTGGCACATTTTTGCGCCTCTGTTCCAGGCATGGTCTTTTTAAAATATGATAAAGAATACAGCTTTAAATATTTTTTCTCTGTTTTGAACTCATCATATTTATTTATACTTTTTTTTGCTTCCAGCTGCCAACTTTGAAATATATAGCATAGGTCACTGCCCTCATGACAAGAGCGGTGACTATTGCCCATCGCACTCCATAAACCCCCAGACTCGTATACTTGGGCAGGATATATGCGAGTGGAACCTGAACCAGCCACATGGTCACTAAAGTGGTCCACATTGGCATGAAGGTATCACCCATACCGTTTAAGCAGGTCATCAGTACGATAACATAGCCAAACACCAGATAACTCGCGATATTTATTCTTAAGAAATTAGAGGTAATTATTACAAGCTCAGGTTCATTATTGAAAATGCTGACGATTTTCTCAGCCCAAAACCAGATAATTACAGAGCCTGTGAATGTAAAACATGAAAACCAGCCAGCAGCTATCCAACCCGTTTTTTCTGCCCTGTCAGGAAGGTTTGCTCCAAGGTTTTGTCCGGCCAGAATACCTGATGCCTGTCCAACACCAAAGGCCGGCATGTTTACAAATATGTCCATTCTTTCTGCAAGTGATTGTGCTGCAACAGCATAGGTGCCAAAGGGGACTACGAACCACATGAGTATTAAATTGGTAAAATTCCTTTGCATTGCTGTCACAGATGAAGGAATACCTATTTTTATAATTCGCCAGATTATTTCAGTGTCAAAGCAAAATCCTTTCATCGTTACTTTCAGACGGGCTCGCCCTGTAAAGAGTATCCATAACAGAATGATCCCGCTTGAACCTTGAGAAATAATACCTGTAAGGGCAGCACCACTAACGCCCATAAATGGAAATATCCACCATCCGAAAACAAGAAACGGGCATAAAATTACATGAAATATCTTGGCAAAAATACTGATTTTCATGGGTGTCAAAGTGTCCCCGGATGCCTGCAGGATGCCCTGGGACATGACATCAAATGACATGGTAACAGAACCAATGAACATGATACGCATATATACAGCGCCTTCTTTGACCACATCCGGTTCAACGCCTATCAAAACCAGAATCGATTCAGCAAGAAAGAAGCCGATAGCCGCCATAATCAAAGAAAAAACCGTACTGATAACGAAGGTCTGCTGAGCCACATGATTGGCGCCCTGCTTGTCTCCCGCACCTACAGACCGTGCGATTAATGCCTGGGTTCCTGTGTTCAATCCCATTCTTGCAGAATTAATGACCATAACAGCAATTCCGGATACACCAACACCCGCAAGTGCAGCAGAACCCAGACTGCCAATCCATATCATATCTATTGTCGGTCCAAGCATTGCAATAGTATTGGTTATGGTTGAGGGCCAGGTTAGCGTCCATAGATTTTTTGTTATACTGCCTTTTGTTAAATCGCGATCCATATATGGCCTTTTGGGTTAATTTTATTATCTCTAACTGGCATTAAAATATAATATGATATCTGTTAATATTTAATCAGGGGAAAAGGAAATTCAATACACGTTCCGTATGCATGGCTAATCCCTTCCTGGAGAGTATGTTTCCTCTCAGCAGTCTGTTAGTCCTATCAATCAAGGCAATAGGTGTTTCGACCAGCGCGTGTAAATATACGAGAAAATCGTCATGCGTAAAATCTTTAAAATACCCGTACTTCTGCACTTTCGTAAAAACAGGCTCAACAATCAGGTGTAATTGTTTTTTTTCCTGAAGACAATCATATAGCAGGCCGTTAGTACTGTTATTGTGCATTATTATTTTTGAGACTTCAGGGTTTTTCGCTACAGAAACTACATAGGATGCTATTAATTTCTTGAAAAGCTCAATGGGATTATCCGATTTATTTAATTTAATAACCCTTCGCAATCTTTCTTCATGAATATTTATTCCGTAATCCAATATTGCCTTGTATAATTCATATTTTGATCCGAAATGATGCGTTATAAGGCTATGGGTAGTGCCGGCAAGGTCAGCTATCTCTCTTAATTTGGCATTATAAAAGCCTTCCCTTGCGAATATTTTTAGCGCTGCCTTAAGAACAGCATCTTTTGTTTTTTCACTTACGTCCCTTGATTGTTTCCCCAGTTTTCTTTTTATTTTCTGCTGATCCATTGTTCATATATCCTCTATCATTAGTGTCTGTTGCGTATAAGTTAATAATCGAATCAGTAAAAAATATCAAACAGAATAATTTTTAATTGACTTTTATATTTTACATACGTACAGTAAATTAACTTTACAACGGTAAAATATAAAATACCCACTTTTGCTGAAGGGACTGTCATAATGAGTGAACATACTTATTCCAAAGAATGGGTGGTTGCAGATTATCCTGTTCCCGGCATTGCGGTCCAAATGATAAGAAGGTATTGATTCAATAAGTTAGAGCAATTGCAGTAATTAATTTTTAAGCATTACCTTTTGCTTGAAATAAATGAATAAAATAGACACATTACAGAGATCATCATTCTCGTCTTGTCTGATATATATGTTGTATATAGTTCTTACTCCGGAAACTCTTTAATGTTTAATTATTATTAAAATCGGTTTGGTTTCATCCTGTCAGGTTGTTAGAAACTTATTGTTTATAAATAAAGGGAGTTTCAGATAGCTATATTTAAAAAGGGAGGACTAAATGATGAAAAAGGTTTTATTAATGTTTTTTGCGGTTGTGTCAGGGGTTTGTTTTTTATTTAACGATTGCACACTGGTGCTGGCAGCAGAAAGTGATAAAGAGGAATACACTCTCGATGAGATTGTAGTAACATCTCAAAAACGCAAAGAGAACCTGCACGAAGTTCCTATCGCTATCTCTGTGACTACTGCAGATCAATTGGAGCGGCAGCAGGTTTACAGTGTGCGCGACCTTGAGCGAACAACTCCGGCCCTGGAGTTTGGTAATTCCGGCCCGGGCGGTGCTCCTACCATGCGCGGGATCGGGACGACAACGGTGGTAGGGATTGGGGAGCCTTCAGTAGGAGTGAACTTAAATGGTGTTACCCAGGGCAATGCGATTTTGAGCAGTATTTTTGATGTCCAGCGTGTTGAAGTACTTAGAGGCCCCCAGGGAACGCTTTACGGGGATACAGCTTCAGCAGGCCTGATTAATATCATCACAAATGCGCCTGACCCTGAGGGATTCAGCGCCAAACTCGGTTTAGACATTACAGATGACGGAACCCTTGGATCCAAATACACTCGCAGGGAATACCGCGGGCTGATGAATATACCCGTCAGTGAAAATTCGGCTTTACGGACAGTCTTTAATTTCAATGATACGATTGGTTTAAGGAAAAATAAAATTTCCGGTCAGGATCAGGAAAATAAAGATTACGGTGTCCGCATGCACTATTTATATAAACCTACCGACGATTTCTCCTTTGCTCTTATAGGAAATTTCAGTAGAAATAAATTAGAGGGGCCGAGTATATTTACCCCTGTTCGTTCTGTTACACCTATATACCAGGCTGCTATAGCAGCCTGCGGTATCACTGCTTCACAGGAGAATCAGTATGTCTGTCATGATTTTGACGAACACAACACGACAGATATCTATACTCTATCCGCTGAATTTAACTTTAACGCCTTTGGACATGAAATCACCTCGATAACGAGCTACTCAAAAACCGAAATAGGGCCATGGAACTGGCAGATAATGGGTATGAGTTTTCCGAGGCTATTGGAAATAAGAAGCAGTGGACAGGAAACCTCCAGTGACCGATACACCACTGATTTTCGGATCGCCTCTCCAAAGGGGCAGAAGGTGGAGTATATAGTGGGTCTGTGGTATAACGGGTCAGAAAGAAGCCAGGATGCGATAGCTTATTCAGAGATGCGTGTCCCTTATCCCACCTTTGTTCCATATGTTCCACCAATATATAGCTATGGTAATTTGAATGAAGGTACTAACAAGAACTACGCTGTATATGGTAATGCTGATATCCATTTGACTGAGGCATTTAAACTTTTTGCCGGTGCCCGTTTCTCACGCTATGATTTATGGACAAGCGCTATCAATATGCAAACGACCGGACCTCTTCCTGTAGGATTTGAAACGATAGCCTCGCTTGAAGAGGATTATTTTTCATATCGTCTGGGTGGGCAGTACGATATTAATAAAGACTGGATGTTTTTTATAAATACTACTAATGCAGTTAAAACACCCGTAGTGTCAGAACCCCCCTTTACAAACCCTAATGCTCTTCCCAAAATTGTTAAAGCGGAAATCTCTACAAACTATGAAGCAGGGGTAAAGGGCAAGCTTTTTAATAATAAAATGGCCATTGAATCCAATATTTTCTACACTACGCTTGAAGATTTTCAGGGGAGCGAATGTTATTTGGATACTACTACTGAGGCGTTGAACTGCGAAGTGGCAAATATTGAAGATGATGTCATTTCAAAAGGATTTGAATTAACCCTTTACGGGTACCCGATGTATGGTTTGAGTGTAAGCGCCGGTTACATCTATAATATCGCGGAATACCCTGATTATTACCCATCTGATGACGATCCACCCCAGGATATCGGTGGTCAGCAGCTTATGAATGCACCTAAACACAAGTTCCAGGTGTCTACTGAATACAGCCACTCTCTCACAAACAGTATTACCGGTTTTGTTTCAGCAGATGCGACATACAGGTCTAAACGGCGTCTTAATCTTATGAATAATCCTTTTTCAATTTATCCGGGCCACTGGATGGTTGGGGCAAGGTTAGGAATAAGGGCGGCGGAGGAATGGGGTATCACGCTTTTTGCGCGCAACATTTTTGGAGAGGCAGCGCCAGCAGCTACATGGCCAGATCCTAACGGAAATGATGTTCAGATAGTAACCCCAACACAATTCAGGCAGGTCGGTTTAAGTCTTAATTATTCGTTTTAACTATAAGGAACGCGTAAAGGTTATGTGAGATTATATGTTAATCCATTAGATAAGATGAATCAGGCCGGCAGCGTTGCCGGCCTGATTCATCTGTAAATACGACATGGCAGGGGAGATAGAAACTATGAAAAAAATAGAGTTAAAGGAAGTAAAGGCATACAATGCTTGTAGTTATCAATTACCCTGATACAAAAAAATGAATAGGAGAAAAGTTATCATGAAGTTTCAAAAGAATGTTGAAAAGGGAATGAGCAGAAGGGAGTTTGTCAAAAGTACGGCCTTAAAAGGAGCTGCTGTTCTTGCTATTGGTGCGGGAGGGATATCCATACCCGTATCTGCCGGTTCAAGTGATTCTACCAAAATAACATCCAAGACCATCAAAGAAGCGGCGCGTGAGACTAAGGTATGCCGGACAGCAGATGTTGTAGTTGTAGGCGGGGGGCCGGGAGGTATCGGAGCGGCCCTGGCAGCGGCAAGGAATGGTGCTGATACGGTTCTTATTGAACGGTATGGACACCTGGGAGGTATGGGTACAGGCGGGCTTGTTACCATTATTCCGGATCTTGCGGACAATAACGGCAAACAGGTGATAGCAGGTATTACACAGGAGTGGATAGAAAGACTGGATAAAAGGGAGGCGGCTGACTACCCTAAAAAGGAGCATTGGGGATCTAGAGATAAAAAGCTCGTTGATTACTACATGAACCGTTCCTTTTTTTATGCGACAAGTAACAGGGTCGGATATTCTGCCCATATAGACGCAGAAATATCAAAATGCATACTCAATGATATGATGGAAGAGGCGGGGGTTAAGACATATCTCCATTCCTGGGGAACAGAGCCAGTTATGGAAGGCAACAAGGTTAAAGGTGTTATATTTGAGAGTAAATCAGGCAGACAGGCAGTACTGGCAAAGGTTGTCATAGACTCCACGGGTGATGGTGACCTATTACCATACGCAGGGGCGGACTTTGAAACCCAAATAGACCGCACAATGAGGATCGCAAATCTTTCCTTTTCCTACTGGATAGATAATGTTGACCTGAAAAAATTTCAGGATTACAAGAGTAAAAATCAGAAAGACTACACCCAAAAAATGCGTACCGTTAGAAAAGCAGGCGGAAGTGCAGGTTTTCTTACCAGTAATTTAAAAAATCAGGAGAATGTGGTCTGGTGCTTTCCCCGTTACGCTAATACATGCCAGTATGATGTTGAGGAACTTACCCGTGTAGAATTTTTAGGTCGCAAAGAAATGCTGATAACCCATGATTTTTATAAAAACAATGTTCCCGGTTTTGAAAACAGCTTCATCGTTCTTTCAAATATGCAGCTCGGCACTCGCGGTGGCAGACGGGTTGTTGGAGAATACGTTTTAGTTGAAAAAGATATGGATAAGACAGAACCTTTTGAAGACACCATAGCGATATTCCCCAATACCGATCCTAAAAAATTATTGATGTACATGCCCTATCGTTGTCTCATTCCGCGCAAGGTTGACAACATGCTTGTTGCCTGCCGCGCTTTCTCATCAGATATGGTAATTAATGAGTTCTTCAATCTGATACCTCATTGTATCGCCCTGGGGGAGGCCGCCGGAGCCGCTGCAGCATTGGCCACAAACGCCGGTGTTGATGTAAGAAAGGTCGATATCAAGGCATTACAGACTACTCTTAAAAAGGGCGGTGTAATCCTGCCTGGTTAATTTAAGAAAAACATGAAACACAGAACTTTTCCCATCCAGCTATAAACAGCGGGATGGGAAAAAATGTGATGTCTTGAAAATGTTGGTAAAGGCCGGGTCTTTTACTGAGAAAGTAGCAGGGATTTTCTCCTGACAAGGACTTCAGCTTTTTGCTTCTGTCCAGGTCAGGATCTTTTATAAATTACTTAACCCGTGTTGCCACGGCTTCTTCAGTCGCATATCTTCCTGGCTTACGGGAGAATTTGATCTCATCTCCGTTTACTTTGCCGGTATAAACCATTTTCACAGTGTTATCAAAAGTCCAGGCAAAGGTAATAGTATCTCCCTCTATTTTTCCTTCCGTTATTTCACTTTCACTTTCAGTTCCATTCATCTCAGCGCTGACTTTTCCGGTAATCACATTTCCTTCGACTTTAAATGTGTAATGGCATGTCATAATCCCGATTCCTGCATTCCATTCTGCTTCCCATTCACCTGCAATACCTTTGTTTTGCGCGCTCGCTGTTATAAATCCGCTCAATATAATAAATAATACAAGGATAATAGCGTTTATTATTATTTGTCTCTTCATTTTTTTACCTCCCTTTTAAAAAAATAATTATTAAACCATATTCCATATCGATAACGTATAAAACAGTTGTTACCAACTAGTGATAACATCAGGGACCTCTTAAACGTTACCGGCAGGCCTGATTTTATAATTGTTAATAGGAATAGGTTGAGTTGAGAGTTTCATCTTTTCTTTTTCCTTCTTTATGATTATCCATTTGAGCCAGTTCTTATCATCCTGAGCCGGGAAGTCTTCTCTATAATGGAAGCCTCTGCTTTCAGTCCTCATCAGGGCTGCCCTGAAGGTGAGTTCAGCACACAGAGTCATAGACCTTACCTCATGGCATTTACCCAGGTAGTGCGGGTCTTTTGCATGGAGGTCAGGCAACTTTTCTTTTAACCTTTCGATCATGCTGATGGCCTCGGAAAGCCGGTCTTCGCTCCTGCGGAGATTATATTTCATCGGGGCCGCAATGCTTCCCAGTGCAGATATGGCTACCCAGGGTGAAAAATCTTTTTTATCCTTCATCGGTGCAAATAGGCTGTCCTTTATCTTATCCGTATCAATGTTTTTCAGATCAACAGGAGATGCCCCTGAAACATAGCCTGCAGCTGAGGCACCTGCCCATCCCGCGCTTATTACAGCAAACATGATCCCTGAACCGGGACACACACCGGGAGGTGAGGCAACCGCACCGGCAAGTGCAGAACCTGAGTAGCTTGTATCTCCTATTGCCCATAGACCTTCAAGACTGGTTTTCATGTCATGATCAACCTTTATACAGGATGTCTCACCATGTAACGGTACTGCTATCTCTGGCTTTGAGTCCCTTGATATCCCGTATTCCTTCTCTTTATTTCCTATTCTTTTTAACCATTCTTCAATCTTGGGAAGCCCGGTAGAAAATCCGTGCGGAGGCATTGACTTTGGCGGTTCAAAGTAAATCGGGCCTCTTCCTTCAGCGACCTCTTTTTCAAGACCAACAGCCAGTTTAACAGGTAAAAATACACCTGCTGGCCCCCTGTCAGGCATATATTTATGGGCCAGATTTTCACCCTGCTTGTTTACTAAAAAATCAGAACCCACCATGCCGCTGTCTGTTGCCTGGAATACCGTGTGACCGTAGAGGTTTCCATATTCGGCATTTCTCATTTCAGCACCTGCCCTGTAGGCTGCTGCTATACCATCGCCTGTACCGGCTGACCAGAAACGCCTTACCTTGTAACCACAGCTTCCGTTAGCCAGTATGGTGGCCTTTGCACTGATAACTATAAAATGACCGTCAATAATATTAAAACCGGCTGCTCCAACTACACGATTATCCAGGGATAAAAGATCAACAACATGAACCTTATCTATTATCCTTGTCCCCATTTTTTTGGCTTTGGCACGCATGGGCAGCATCAAGTCTATATCTATAAATGTAGATGAATATTCCGGGGCGAACATTGCAGGAAAGGAAAGCATGTTGCCATCAGGTGTCTTGGCGAGTTTATTGCCCCATTCGGAAAACTGCTGAATAGTCTTGTATGTATCTTTAACATATTTTGCCAGCAAATCCTGATCATTCAGAAAAAGCCCTGATGTGTGCACCTGAAAATCTATGAACTTGTCAGCGTTATTATTGGGGCCCAGGAAGGCCAGTATGCCGCCTATCTTTGTTGCCTTACCTGCATAGCCTGTTGTCTGTTTCTCAACAATCAGCACATCGCACTCAGGATTATTTTCTTTTACTTTTATTGCGCAGGCAAGGCCGCCTATCCCGCCTCCTATTATCAACACATCGGCAGAAAGTAATTCTCTATTGTTATTTAATTCAGTCATTATGTTTCTCCTTTTTTACGGCTGGAAAGATGACCGTAATGGTGCCGGGATATTCGGGATTATGTTAATGCATTTTACAGGACAGGCACATTCACAGGCAAGGCACCAGACACAGTCTTCAGGGTATGCGATAACCGGTTTTTTCTTTACCTCATCCCAGCGGATAACATCAACAAAACATGCATTCATGCATGACTTGCATCCTTTGCATGCATCCATGTCTATTTTTATTTCTTTAATCCATTTAAGTTCCAGTATATCCATTTTTAAGTATCCCCTGTTTTAGATATAAATTATACGAGAGCCCTCTTTTTTAATCTTTAATGAGGCCTTGCGATTGATTGCAGGGTCGGTAACTGCCTGCCAGATTCCCCACAACGCCGGAAGAAAATTCTTGAATGTACCTGCCTCGGCTATATTATGGGCAGGCCATCCGCCTCCGGTAGGCTTTTTCCCGGTTGGATGTTCAGGCATTGCTGCTGCTGGAGGATGAGCCGGCCCGCTTCCGGGAGGCGGTTTTGGGAATCCGTGCATGCAGGATCGCATTTTGCATCCGCCAGGGATGGCTTCCCACTGGTGTGAAAGCATGACAAAGGGTTTAGTACCGGGGATTTCGCCTGTTGTCCCTGCTGTAAGAAGATGTTCATAGGTCCAGAACGCCTTCTGTTCATCGGTGCCTATATTGGGATCAACCCATTCGATCCTTAAATCCATTACCGGGCTGTAATCTATGCTTTCAGTAGCGATCTGTACAGCACCGATATGGCCATTCATTGGCGGTTTTTTTTCCCATCTGAAACCCTTATGCTCATCAGGGCACCATAACTCATACCCTTTTTCCATATTGACCCACCACCAGTCGAGCATCTCCACGGTAACGCCCGGAATGACGTGATCGACTACCATCCATCCCTCAGGATATTTTGATTTTTCCATATTGCTGCCTCCTTTTGATATTTTTGTAATTAGACTCTTTTCCAACTAAGTCGGAAAAAAAGAAGATCAAGCCAACATAATTTATTTTTGTCATTTATGCTGTCCAATTGTAAAGTAATTAATTTTTACTATCGTAAAGGATAAAAGTCAATCAAAATGGGAATAATAAACATTCTAAAATGTTAAGGAGGTGTAAAAATGGGAAAGAAGGTATTTGTTGATCTGACTCATCCATTCAGTGCGGAGATCCCTCGCTTTAATATATAACTATGATCAGGAAATTGAAGTATAAACCTTATCCTTACAACCTTACATTTAACCTATTATTATTCTACATGGGTCCCCATGTTTTTCCGCCATATAAAATATATTGAATTACATTAATAATAAGTATAATTGATTATAAAGTGCATTTAATAAAATCAGGAAATATGAACAATGATTAACAGGACTAAAAGAAAACTGGGGAAACAACCCAGAGATGTAAGTGAAAAGACAAAGGAGGCTGTTCTTAAGGCCGCGCTTAAGGTGTTTGCGCAGGAAGGTTTTCATAATGCAAAATTAAGGGATATTGCTTCCATAGCAGGAACCACTCACAGCCTTATAAGGCATCATTTCGGCTCAAAAGAAGATTTATGGAAGGCAGTGGTTGATTACGGGCTGAACATCCAGGAAAACAATATATTAAGCATTTTAAAATCCCGCGAATCCGTTGATCCTGTTGAGCTTTTCAGGGAATTTTTACAGTCATACATATCGACAATAGCCAAAAACCCGGAGTTATCCAAGATCCTCCTGCATGATAACAGCCGGTCAAGCCCTCATCTGGATTATATTATAGAAAGACAGAAAAAACTTCATTCGATCGTTGAACCTGTTTTTAAAAATGCGCAGAAAGGCGGGTATTTTAAAGGTTTTAATCACGACAGTTTTCTTGTCTATGCGCGTGCATTAGTCGAAACACCAATTGCCACAAAGGATATTACGAACAGGCTGCTTAAAGAGGATATCCTCTCAAAGAAAGGCATTAAAGCCCATGTAGAGCGGGTATCAAAATTTCTTTTTCGTAAAGATTAATAAAAAAGGTTAATTTTCTTCAATAGTGCCAGTAAGGATTAAACCTTTCCTATATGGATAGCTGCATAATAGGCGCTGCTTATTGCCTGGTCGACCTTGCCAGGCTTTATGGCGTCACCTATTACCTCTACAGGAACATCTCCGGCCGCAGTTTTTATATCGTCAAAGAGAGATGATTTCATTCCTAAAGCGTATAAAATGGTATCTGCATCAAGACACTTCTCCCCTCCATCAGGTAATAGAACTTTTACATAGTTCCTGCCTATCTCCAGACATTTTGTGTTTTCCATAACATGGATATCCTTTTTGGCAATTTCCAGTACCAGGGCTTCACGATACATGCCGTAGGATTCATCAGCAATACGCGGAAGCATCTCCACAATGGTGACATTATGTCCGCTCTTTGCCAGATGCAGGCCCTGTTCCGAGCCGATCAGGCCGCCGCCGATCATAATAACTTTTTTACCGCAGATTATATTTCCTCTATATACATCCAAAGATTGATGGGCATGCTCTATCCCCGGGATTTCAGGTGTTACCGGTTCTGACCCGGTTGCAATAATGATGTGACCAGGTTTGATCAGGGTGATTAAATTTGCATCGGCCTTTGTATTGAGAAGTACTTCAATCTCCCTGTTATTTACCTCCCTTATAAGTACATTTTTAAAATTCATCAGATCAATCTTGTCCTGTTCCTGGTCGCTAAAGAATAACATCCCTCCCAGCCTGTCTCCTTTTTCTGCCAGTACAACCTTGTGACCCCTGTTAGAGGCAGTAATGGCCGCCTGCATTCCTGCCGGGCCTCCGCCGATAATAAGTACTTTTTTAAAAACCTCAGGAGGTTTCAGCTCATATGGATCAAAGGGAAGGTTGGCGAGTGGATTTATCGTGCAGTACCCCACAATTTTCGCCAGTTCCATGCTGTTATAGGGCAGATCTTTATACCCCTCTTCCGGAGACCCGGGAAAACATTTAAAACACCTGATGCAGCGTCTTATAAGGTCCTCTTTCCCCTCTTTTGCCTTATTTGCTATCTCGGGGTCAGCTAAAGATTGTCTTCCCAGTACAACGTAGTCAGCCTTTCCTTCAGCAATTATTTCTTCCATCTGCTCAGGTGAATTGATTCCTCCAACAACACCTACAGGAAGTTTTGTATATTTTTTTACTATTGCAGAAAGCTCCGCATTATAACCGTGCTCAACATACATGGAGGAAAACTGTTTGGTTACAACAGCATCATAATAGATGCCGCTTGATATCTGGACCGAGTCAATAATTCCATCCAGCATGGCAACAAACTTACCGGTTTCGTGAGGGGTAATCCCTCCATAACCGTCAGCAGCACTGACACGAAGTTCAATGAGAAAATCCGGGCCCATTGCTTCCCTTATTGCCTTTAAAATCATTATGGGAAATCGCACGCGGTTTTCCAGGCTCCCGCCGTACTTATCAGTTCTTTTGTTATATGCTGTGGATAAAAACTGTGTAAAAAGAAACCCGTGTCCTCCATGAATCAGAACACCGTCATAGCCGCAGTTACTAGCAAACCTGGCACATGTAACGAAATCTCCTGTGATGCGTTCCATGTCCTCAATAGTCATAGCGCGCACTTTCATCCCATTTGGACGGACTTCATCATTTGGACCTATAGTCTCCTGACCCGGCCCGAGCGGTACCTTTTCAGCTCCTGCATGCATAAGCTCGCATATAGCTATTGCACCATGCCTTTTTATTCGTTTCGCGTATTCACCAACCTTTTCAACCACGTAACCATTGGTTTGAGTAAAATCCACTTCTGGCAGCGGTATCCTTATGGCATCCCTGAAGTTTACATCAAGTTCACCTACAGCAACACAGGCGTACCCGCCCCGGGCTGGCGCCTCCAGTTTTCTGAATGACTTGTCAGCAGCTTCAGGGTTACAGGCAATCAGCGCGAATGCCATGGGTGCGCTTTCGATTCTGTTCTTATACGTGAAGCTTCCTACCTTTAAAGGTGAAAAAAGATGATCAAATTTTCCCATAATAAAACTCAAATTATATTGGAAAGGTTTATATCCCATGTAGACAAGGCCCGCCAGAATAACGGCGGGTAAACATGTCTTGTCTACGCTATTATTGGCCGAACCATTGCGGCAACCAGTGTACCCGCATAAGGCGGCTTGAAACGTTCCATATCAAAGCCGACATCCGGTGTTTTATTCAGGCATACTGGCAGAAATAAATTCTTTGTATTTATTTATCCTGGCCTTGAATTCCCCTGTTTTCATCTGCTCCATATTTTTACTTTCATTATTTTGTATGTCCCCTGCATGGATCATCTTTCCTGAAAGGGTGTCATGGGCGTGCTTCAATTGTTCCTCCGGGAATTCAAAGGAGATTTTACCATCAATGACCTTTATCTCACCCTTAATGCCGCAAAGACAGCAAATGGCTTCGGATGCGCTGTCATTTAAAAAAAAGTTCCGGCTGTGACAGTGAGGACATACTCCCGGTTCACCAAGATAGGCTGCAGAAGAGATATCTTTTGCTGCCTTTGCCAGATTAATGCCTATCATATGGACCCTTGCTACTTTTTCGTCTTCCATGACAATTCCTTTGGACCATGAAAAGACCTCGTTATCAATGACCTTCCACATGGGGGTCAATGCCTGAAGGCCATGATCACACTGTATTCTTGTTGTCCAGTCTGAACCTCCTATCCCCATATAGGAAACGACTTTATCTTTCAGTATTCTTATGTCAGGGATCTTACCGCCCTTTTCTTTGGCTATCTTCGTTGCAATTATATTATTACCTCTGTCCATTCTCGGGCCAAAACGATCTATCAGGGTGTGTATAATACCTGGGGTACCTTTTACGAATACCGGCGTGGCAAAGACAATACCGTCTGCCTCCAGCATCTTATCTAAGAGCCACTCAAAATCATCCTTTAAGACACAGCGGTTACCTTTACCTGAAAACAGGGATATAACGCAGCTGACGCAGCCTGTGCAGTATTTTAAATCCAGGTTATGCAGGTTGATAAATTCAATATCTGCGCCCATCTCCTTTGCCCCCATGAGGGCTTCTTTGCACATTGCATCATTATTACCGTTTTTTGATCCGGATGATATTCCGAGAATTTTCATTTTTAATAACTCCTGGTGTAATGTTTTATATATACTATCTCATTGTATAGTAGCCCCTGTACTGGGTCAGATTATCTATTTCTGCGATGTCGGTTAAAAAAATGCTCGATATCTCAAACCTGGGTTTTAAATATGGGAATTTTTCATACTTTGCCCAGCCAGGTTTTTTTATTGATGCTGATTTTACTACTGCTGCCCTGTACCATGAACTGGGTCCGTCAAACCACATTTCAACGACTCTATTATAAGGGCAACTGTTTACTTCCTGCTTAATCCTGCTTGTCAGGAGCCTTGTCACCTCAGGCATTTCAGCGAATACAGGAATCACCTCTTTATATAGCCAGCCATCTCCTTCTTCTTTAGAGATACCGTCAGGGTACCTGAGTACTAACTGCCAGCGATAATTGGGGCCATCTTCAACGGTTCTTTCCTTCCCCTTGAAGTCCTCCTCCCAACAGACCGGTACAAAGGCAAAAATGAACGGGGGTAAATCATCTTTACCACCTGAAGATCTATGGGTATCACCGTCCATGTTCTCGCTCAACTGCTCATCTGTATCAGGTATCATGCCCTGCCATTTCAATGTATCCGCTGGCATATATTCTGTGATGGTTTTGACCTTAAGGTCATTCTGAAACGGGCTTATCAGCCAGTAGTGCTCTGTGAGCTGCATCCTGACAGTACCGAACCTTTCACCTTCCGGTGGGGTGGGCAAGGCAGGGTAAAAGGCATATTTTGTTACATATGGCCCAAACTGAGAAATACTGTCTGCTATATGATATCGATGCAGCCAGTGCTTAAGTTTGTGTCTGTAATCTTCCTTTACCACATCCACGTATATAAGACTTCTCATTGGCTGGAATTCCACTGACATGGCATGCTCCGTTTTATTTGTTCACTGTTCTATGAATTGGTGTCAATCTATATATATCAATTTTAGATTGAGCTGTCAGCACTCAGCTATCAGCTGTCAGCTAAAACTTTATTTTATATGCCTTTTGCTGAAAGCTGAACGCTGATAGCTGACCGCTTTCAAACAAAAACATCAGTTTTTGGATGAACATTATTTAATATATTTGTACTGAAATTTATCCCCCTTCTTTTCAACTGTCAAATCGGCATAGGGGTTGTAGTCAGTATTGGTAACCACTTTATATAAATTATACAGGGCGGGTAAAAAAACCTCCCAGTTCGAAATCTCTTCTTCACAATGGGCCGCCCATGTCATTTTGGCTTCATGGTCTTCCTTCTTTTTTATACCTATTGCAACCGATTCACCGTCCACGCCCCAATCTGCCTTTGACCACTGGTGTATGCGGTATCCCATAATCACAGGGTTTTTAAGGGCTTCTTCTCCCAGTCCTATGCCTGCGACCATGGCTACATGTTCATGTCTTATGTATTTGTTGAACCGCTCAGGAAGTGTTGCGATATCAACCATCTGGATGTAGAGATTTTGCCTTGTCCCGTCTCTCCATGTCTGCGGGGCAATATGAATGGAATTAATCGGGTTTCCATGAAGAGGGGCCTTTGCCCATTCAAGAGGTTCATGCTGAGATGGATGCCAGAGTAGCATGCATTTCTCCATGTTTGACCAGAACCAGTCAATCATTCTGGGGGTAACTCCCTCAAGTTTCCATTCCAGCCTCATTGCGTCTTCAGTCTCAATTCTGTTCATTGTCATACTGTTACTCCGGGTTTTCATCAAATATATTTACCTGTTTTATTCCAAAACCTGCGATCGCACCAATCACGGCAACCACGCCGACGATAATTATAGATACATTATACATCCCGGTAATATGCAGGGCTGTTGATCCGGCTGCAACTCCTATTGCACCGCCGAAAATACCAAGCCCCATTGTGAACCCTCCCACGCTGCCGGTAATGTGTTCAGGGTAATTGTTGGCGATAAATGACATGCCGGTTGCCATAGGCATACCCATGAAGAATCCGGCGAGAAAAAGGCATATTATTAAGAGAGGTATACTTGATTTAACGAGAGGGCACATTACCGAGATGCAGAAAAAGGCGGTAAGGCAAAAACTTACTGTAATTGCCCTGCCATATTTACCCCTGAAGATCTTCTCTGCAATAACCGGTGTGGAAAGTGATCCCAGTACAAAGGCGAACACAAGCAGCGCCATCATTTGTCCGGATATTATGCTTCCAAGTCCAAGGCCGACCGGCGGAGAAACCGCTATGTGCCCCGGTGTCAGATCCTGGTACCCCTGCATTACCCATGCAAGTGTAAACGTGGACAGGAATGTCATCCAGAAGGCCGGCAGGCCGAACACCTTTTTAAAGTCCTTTGACACACGCTCTTTTGGGGCCTGATCCTCTATTGATCCGGGCGATTCCGGACCAAAAATAAAAATTGTGCTTAATATGACAGCAATAATCATAAGGCCTCCCAGCACTGTAAGCGCAGTATTCCAGTTTCTTGTTTGTGCGATGACAGGACCGATATTAAGGCCAACGATAATACCCATAGAAAGAGATGCACCTGTGACGCCCTGAACCATTGACCTTTGAGTGCGGGGAAACCATTCCGATGCCATTTTAGGGCCTGATGCGGTAATAGGCCCGCATCCAAGACCCTGAAGCCCTCGAATAACAGCCAGCCCCGCCGCAGAGGTGCCAAGTGCAGGAAGGAGCAGCGCTGCAATTGTCTCCAGCGAACAGAACAGGACATATGTTTTTGCGAGTCCCCACCGGTCAATTACCATACCGCTTATGAGTCCGCCTATTGCAACCATCAGCGTGAAAGGCAGCATAGAAGCTGCAGTTGCTGCACCAAGATTAAGATTCAGAGATTCAGCTATTGATCCCACCAGCGGCGTTGGGCCGATCAGGGCCATTCCCTGAAGTAAATGGGCAGCTATGATTGTAATCAGCGTAAACCAGCGGTACCTTGGATACATAATTGTCATTATGCTTTAACTCCCTCTTTTATTACTCCCATCAGGTATTTCCGGAGCCTCTTTCTTGACTCGTTGGCTTTATTCTCAGGCCATTCCTGAAATCCCTTACCGGACTTAAACCCAAGACTTTTTTCCTCAACCAGTTTCCTCAATAGAGGAGATGGTTCAGGCGAACTCTCAAGGTGTTTCAGGATATAATCATGAATGGCAAGTGTAAGATCTGTCCCGACCATGTCAGCATTTTCCATAGGAGCAAGGACCGGCAGCCTTAAACCGAACCCGTATTTTACACATTCATCAACCGTTGCTGCATCAGCGATACCTTTCTCGACAATTGAGATGGCTTCACGCCAGAGTGCATGCTGTAAACGATTGGCTACAAACCCGGGAACGTCTTTATTTACACGGACAGGATGCTTCCCCACAGATTGGAGCAGAGAAAAAGTCTTATCCATTGTTCCATCTGATGTATCCTTTCCACGGACTACCTCAACCAGCGGGATCAGGTATGGCGGGTTCCAGAAGTGGGTACCAACGATCCTGTCACGGTATATTGATTTCGAAGCTATTTCCGTAATGCTTATAACAGAGGTATTTGTGGCAAGTATTGTTTCCCGCCGGCACAGGGAATCCAGTTTCTGGAATATATTCTGTTTCAGGTCAAGATTTTCTGAAACGGCCTCAACCACAAAATCTGCTTCGGATACTGCCTCAGACATCTCCATAGTAAATTTTATCCTGGAAATTATCGAATCAATATCATTATAAGAGCCGATACCATTTTCGGCCATTAAAGTCAGATTTGCCCGGATATTTTTTGCCGCATTGGCAAGAAACTCCTCATTTAAATCCATCAATGTAACCGGGTATCCATTTTGAGCAAAAACCTGCGCAATGCCATGCCCCATAAGGCCGGCGCCAATAACGGTTATTTTCATTATTTCAGACATCCTGCAGCACCTTTTATGTCATGTTTATAAAAATTGTTATCCTGGTCAAAATCACATTGTTATTTAACTGTAGGGGCACGCCGCAGCGTGCCCGTTCTGGCATAATGCAATGTGACCGAGAGGGCACAGTGCGCTGTGCCCCTACAGCTATTTTTTCTAAAATGAGGTTATCCGGCAGCATAACCGCCGTCAGTATGTATAATAGCTCCCGTTATAAAATCCGAGGCCTTTGAACAAAGGTATATCACTATGCCGATAAAATCTTCCGGTTCTCCAAGCCTGCCTATTGGAATCCGTTTTAAAAAATTCTTGTAGAATGCATTGTCATCAAACATCCACTGGGTCAAAGCTGTTCTGAAAACAGTGGGCGCTATGGCATTTACATTTATTCCGTACTGCCCCCATTCACAACCTAGGGTCTTTGCAAGAAGATGGACAGCTCCCTTTGAAGTACTGTAACCGGAGTAATTGGCCATACCCAGATCACCCCTTGCTGAACCCAAAAGGACAACCTTTCCGCCCTTACCCTGTTCAATCATCACCTTTCCTGCTTCCTTGCAGAACAGGTAAGTACCTTTTACATTGGTATCCATTATCATTTCCCATTCTTCAAGGGGCTGTTCAATAATCGGAGCAGGTTTACTCGTACCGGCCGCAGTAATAAGAATGTCCACCCTCCCGAAGGTGTTAACTGTTTCCTTTACTACCCTCTTTACATCATCATGATTTACAGGAGATCCTGCTGTAAAAGATGCGACCCCGCCTTCCTTTTTTATCTTTTCTACAAGCGATTTAAGTTTATCCTCACCACGTCCTGTGGCCATGACCTTTGCACCTGCCATAGCAAGTGCCATACTTATTACACTCCCAAAACCCCCGGTTGCACCTGTAACAATGGCCACCTTTCCCGATATATCAAAAAGATCCTTTAACAATTCATCACCCTTTTTCATCATTTTCTCCTTTCTATTAAGTAGTTGCCCTGTGCCTCTTATACTGTACAATCATCTGCGGGCAGGCACGCAGGCCTGCCCCTACAGTAATGTCATCTTTTTTATCTTTCCCTGCGCCCTGCACCTTGAGCCATGTGCCGGACCTTTTCCCTTGAACCCTTGGGCCCTTGAACCCTTCTTCAGTATTCTACCTTTCCAATCCCTTTTAATCCCAATATCTCCCTGGCCTCATCAGGCGTTGCAGGTTCATACCCGAGTTCACGAATAATACGGATCGCCTTCTCAACCTGTTCAGCGCTACTTTTAGCAAGCACGCCTTTCTCTATGTAAAGGTTGTCTTCCAGCCCAACCCTCCAGAAACCCCCTTCAAGTACATTGATGACACCCATGGAAAACTGGAATTTTCCTGCTGCACAGACAGACCATATGAAATCTTCCTTAAGTAATCTTTTTGACTCCCTTATCAGATACAGAAGGTTGTCAGCAGTTGCGGGAATGCCGCCCAGGATGCCCATAACATACTGGAGATATACAGGTTTCTTCAGGTATCCTTCTCTTAAGAGCTGGGCTACATTATTTATCTGCCCCACATCATATATCTCTATTTCAGGCCTTGTGCCTGTCTCATTCATTGTCTTTGAATAGATATGTAACGATTCAAAATGGTTGGAAAAGATAAAGCTCTCTGTACCCTTCAGATAGCCTTCCTCCCAGTCATATTTGAATTCCCTGTACTTTTCCAGAACCGGGTACAATGCAAAATTCAGAGAACCTGCGTTGAATGTGGCCATTTCAGGCTTGAGGGCGCTTACCACAGCCAGCCTTTCCTTTGGAGTCATTGTATAACTCCCTCCTGTTGTAGGTGTAATAACCGCATTGCATTCAGCCTTTATACGGCTTAATATCTCCCTGAATATCTCAACACTGGAAGAGGGTATACCGTTTTCCGGATTTCTTGCATGTACATGTACTACGGCTGCGCCTGCATTATATGACCTGACCGCCTCTTCAACCATATCTTCTATCCTGAACGGAAGATATTCCGACATGGATGGCGTGTGGATAGCTCCCGTAAGAGCTGCTGTAATTATAACTTTTCCCATAATAATATCTCCATTTATTCTTAATAATTGATCACGGCCAGCATCCCTGCAAGGTTTGCCGGTATTGTTGATTCGTTCTGTAATTTTCTACTGTTGATTTGCATAAAATCCCATGCCATATTGAAAATGTTCTTCCAGAAACGGCCCTACAAAATCAAACCCTATGGTAATTGGAAATGCTACATAACTTCCCCCCGGCGCCAGGGTATCAATTGCCCTGCGGTATTCTGTCTTGATTTCCTCTGAAGTTACCCCGGGTTTTTCCAAAACCTTCTGATTGTCAAAACCACCGCAAAATGTAATCTTATCTCCAAATATTAACTTCAGTTCACCAAGGTTTTTATTACTTCCTGCCTGCAGGGGATCAATTGCATCAACGCCAATCTCAACAAAATCTTTAAAAATCGGTTCAATGTGACCGCAACTGTGGTGTTGATACATCACTCCTGCCTCATGGCACGCATCAACCATTCTCTTTAAATGAGGTTTGATAAGTTTTCTCCAGGTATCCGGTGCCATGAACATACGATCTGCAGCTCCATAATCATCATGTGCATTAATAACATCTACTTTATAATATCTAACAATTTTCTTAAAATACTCTATCTTCCAGTCAGCAATCGCTTTGAAATAGGCATAACATTCATCCGGATCAGAGGCCAGGGCCATCAGCGCATTTTCAAATCCCATCATGGCGTGTAAACGTTCAAAAGGTCCATTGATGACCATGCATAAAACCAGTTTCTCTTCATCATATGCACTTTTCCCGTCGGCCCTTGGAACAATACCGGCGCCAGCGACCAATGCCATAAAATCCGTATGGACATCGATATTCGCCTGTTTTTCCCAGTCAACAGCCTCCAGGTCCGGAAAC
The DNA here is from genome assembly GCA_964499695.1 of uncultured Desulfatiglans sp. Classification (GTDB taxonomy): domain Bacteria; phylum Desulfobacterota; class DSM-4660; order Desulfatiglandales; family HGW-15; genus JAAZBV01. The sequence continues at coordinate 26,687 of CAZCMD010000003.1, read as the reverse complement.
TTTACATGGTTTTTCCAGTCATTAATATCCTCAAACATTATTTTTCCTGCGGTGGGCATTGGTGCCCTTGCCTGCGGTACATAGGTCCAATCAATACCGAACTCATCAAGACCCGAATCAAGACCGCAATAACGTTCCATTTGCGGCCTGGCCTGTAAGATAGAGATATCCGTAAATAATGCAGGTATGAATGCCGGCACCCCATGATGATAGGCAATAAGGGCATTTTCTCTTCTGGTCATTATATATCCATCTCAAACTACAGCATAATTTCTGTATGCTTGTTAACACCCTCACCGCCCCATCCATCATGAGATCGGGGGAACGGGGAGGGTGAAGCGAAAAAAATTACAATTATAAAAAGCTACCTTGCCCTTCTGCGCATGGAAGAAACAGAGACATCTGACTCTTTTAAATTATTTCCATTGGCCTGCCAGTCCGTAAACATGTTGACAGCGTAACCGAGCTGAACATCCACCCCCAGCATACCCTTGAAATAGGGGAAGGCTTCGCCTTTGGCATTAGCCTGTTTTGTTATAGCTGTCTGCCATACCTTCCACAGGGCGCCTGCACGATCCCAGCCTGCGCAGTAGTAGGGCCAGTAGTTTTCCCTGTCTATATAAATAACCTTCTTCCCATGGGGATACTTGGGATCTTTCGGGGTTATTTCAAAAATATAGACATCCTTTACTTCCCACCCTTTGTTTTCTACAGGGATCATATTGGAATGGGAATCCTTCACATCCTTGAAACCAAGTTTGGCATCTGCCAGAACGATTATTTTTTTCTCGCCCAGATAGTTGTATTTGAATTCCGGGATACGGCCATTGAACCCTCCTTCGAAATCATCAGGTGCCTGAGTGGATGACTGGATCGGGGTTGATCTTTCTCCGGCCTCTCCCCTTAATGTCCGTCTCATGCTCGGCAGGTAAAGGAAAGTGGCGTCTGGCTCCTTCTGGTCTATATACCTTATGAGCAGTGTCATGAAATTTTTCTGAACAGGCGGGGAGACATTTCTAAGGAAGTTCACAGACCTCAGGCCATTGGCTGTCTGGTACAGGGGTTTTGGATCCTCGAACATTCTATTCTGGAATGATACCTGCCATGATTCTACAGTTGACAGGACCGTTGGTTCACCCTTCCTCTTTTCATAATTCAAAAACATGGCATACATATCATCCAGTTTATACCGGTAATCGAAATTCCACATAAATTTGACTGCAAAATCCTTGTCATCAGGGTTCAAATCAGGAAATGGAAATCCCACAATATCCTTATAATCGCCTCCTGCTATATATCCGGAGGAATCAATGGAATACTTACCCTTATTTTTGGCAGTGGCCTCCAGGAAGGGTTTGGGCACAGGGTTTGATGATGTGGCCTGAATAGTTATCTTCAGGGGCTCTACCATCTCCCAACCTGTTGTAAATGCCTCATGAAAAAAATCCGGAAAAAAATCTTTATATTGTGAATAATTATTCTTATCTATTGTTGTACCGGGTTGGGGCATGCTTTCCTGGGCAGGAACAATAAAGCTCAGGCACAATGCAAGCAGTAAACCTGAAAGACCGGCTAATATTACTTGTTTTCTAATTTTCATTTTCATTTTTTGCCTCCCTTTAGCAAATAGAACAGGTCATTAAAAATTGAACTGTGATGTTAATACAAACATGTCCTTCTGCTGTAAGATACCAAGACCGCTGTAATTGCTCTCACCAAATATATTTATATACCGCAGTTCAAATGAGAGCGCCTTGTTTTGCCAGCTTGGAGTATATTTAACTACCGGCATAACAAGGCCGCTTTTATCCTTTGTTGCGTATGATACAATCAGTTCCGTAGAAAGCTTGTTGTAGAAAAAGTTGGTTGATATCCTTCCATTAAAGGATGGAGTCCATTCTTCAATCTCTGTATTATATATTGCATGCTGGACATCATCATTGTCATTCACCCACTCCCCCACGTGCTCAAGGCTCACATCAAACGGGGCTGATTTGTGCCATGGAAAATAAAACAGGCCGTTTAGGTCCCAGGCTATCATGTATTTGGCATAATCTGTTTCGGTAACGGCATCAGCGTCTGTCCGGTCAAATGTGTTATAGGGCTTATCCGGTATATAAATCATCTCTGCCCTGAGCATACCAATCGGTATATCCTTATTGCCGTAAAAACCGAAGATATCGATCTCCGGATGCACCATAATATAGTCTCTGGTAGGGGGTATAATCCCAGGCATGGGCGAGGCATGCAATTCTCCATATTTTATAACCGGATCATAGCTCTGGGTGTGATAGTACATCATTCCAAATTCGTACCCGCCTAAAAATGTACTTGTCTTGAAACCATACCGAAGATCATCCGCGGTATTCCGCGGGTATTCATCAAAAACATGCGGGATTTCAAATGGAACCATGAAGGGGGCGCCCGGAAAGGGAGGAGCAAATGATCTGATGATAGGATTTCCGGCTGCTGTCCTGTCTTCAGGGTAAAGACCAAATCTTTGTCCGGGCTGAATTACACCATCCTGATCAGCCTGCGGAAATTCTCCGGAACGATTAACAAGATACTCCTTTTCATGGATAATATTGGGAGATACAAGCCATTCTATGCTTCCGTTTATTGCGTCAAAATAATGGAGTCCCTTAATCATCCATAGAGGGATACGGGTATCTTCCATATTTGCGAAGGCAAAGGTAAAGCGCTGATCTTCAGGATGAATAACATCCCCTACGCGCGTTGTAAGGGATTCACCCCATATAACAATCTGACGGCCAAGCCTTATACTGTGCTTATCAGACGGACGCCAGTCAACATATATTTCACGCAGCACATCTGTGATTTTGTCATATTCACTGTATACCTTTCCGCTATGATACTGGTCACTTATTGATCCCTCCTCGATGTCGTATTCAGGTTCGTATACGAATTGTATGCCCGTGAAAAAACTCAACTTGTCAGAGAATTTGAGATCACCGTAAACCCTGAGCCATGTCCTTGCCGTTGCCAGATCATTCCCGTTTTGAACATAAGTCTGTTCATCCGTAAAAACACCAAGATTGTTCCTGAACCAGCCATAAACACTCAATTGAGTATCATCGCTCAAGTTGACATCATCAAGAGCCGAGCTGCGGGACGGCGATAGAAAAGCCAAAAAACCTGAGACAATGAGCATTACATATCCCATTTTCCAGTTAAATTTTATCATCTTCCCCTCCTTGATTTAGTTGTTGATCTTTTTATTAATTGACAGTCTTTGTTTACAAAATATTGCTGCCTTTCTTCCCAAGAATAAACCTTGGTTTTATTACATTGACGATAGCCGGAAGAATCACAATGCCGACAAACATGTTGGACATCATGAGAATTCCAAGCAATATTCCCATCTCCGCCTGAAATCGCAATGGTGAGAAATACCAGAATACAACTCCTATGGTCATCATGGTAGCAGTCATGAAAACCGCCCTGCCTGAAGTCGTTACACCCTTTATTACTGCCTTTGACAGGTCCTTTTCCTTAATATAGGTTTCCTTTATACGGCTTATAATGTAGAGACCATAGTCAACCCCGAGGCCTATTCCAAGTGAGACTACGGGAAGTGTGTTGATATTAAGTCCCAGATTCCGGTAAACCATGTATGAAAAGGCAAAAAAATTAGCCAGGACAAGTGAAAACACGAACATGAATCCTGCTGTAAATGAACGATACGTTATTGAACAGAGAATGAAGATTATGCCTAAGACCAGATAAAGCAACTGATCGTTTTTCTCGGCAATAACCTCATTGGCGGCAACCAGTATCCCGCCCAGACCACCGGCAGGTTTCATTACGGAATTACCCATTGAGTCCTTGTTTTCAGCGATGAATTTTTTGATCCGGTCTATTACCTCTACCAGTGTGTCTCCCCTGTGATCCTTCAGGAATATCCTTACATTGGCAGCGCTGAGTGTTGGTTCTGCCCATTTGTCCAGATCCCCTGCGGTTGCCCCCATTTTGTAGAATGACAGGAGATCATGAATAGCGCCTCTGTCCGAAGGTATGGATTCAAATTTGGGATCATTGCCATATGCCAGCATACCCACGCTTTTTACAAGGTCTGCCAGTGAAAGGGCATGACCAACATTTGGATCATCAATTATATACTGTTTGAGAGATTCCATTCCCTGCATGAGTTCGGGCTGAACAATTGCAGGATAGTCACCGCTTGATTCAAATACCACCCACATCTGGTCAACGCCCGGAAAACGGCTGTTAATCTGTTCGGTGTCTGTATTATAGGGCGCATCCTGCCAGAAGATCGGGCTCCCCGGATTTGCATCCCCGAATTTCAGTTGCCTTGAAGAGATGATTCCAAAAATCAGTAGAATGCCTGCTATTGCGAGAACTGCAAATCTTCCCTTTCCAAAGGTCCAGCCGGTAAGGACAGAAAGGGTTCGGACCAGAATACCTTTTTCTATCTTTTTTGACACCGGCACCTTCACATGTTTTAATGTGGCAAAGAACATCGGCATAAAAACCAGGACAGCAAAGATAACGCTGAGGGCCCATGTCGTTCCAAGGTAAGCCAGGTTTTTTAGTATGGGCACAGGGGCCAGGCTTATAATGAAGAGCCCTGCGGCATCTGTTACTATCCCGATCATTCCGGGAGGAAACATGCCTGCGCCGGTCAACATGGCGGCCTCTTTAGTATCTCCAAGGACACTGTATTCCTCGATGAACCTTTCGTACCATTGAATTGAGTGACTGATTGCCCGTGCACTCAACAGAAAAGGAATAACTATAATAAGCGGATCGAAATGAAAGCCCCACATGGCTGCGATGCCAAGCCCCCATACACTGCTTATAATGGCGGTTAATAATGGTATCCACCAGAATCCAAAGCCCCTCATATACATAAAAAGCATGATGAGCATTACAACGGTTGTTGAAATGAAAATGATACCCATGTCAGGAAGGTAATGGTATATCCACCCGTAAAGAAGCGGTTGACCGCTGAGATATATCCTGTGATTTTTGTCTTCTTCCTTCTTTTTGATCTCCATGAATTTATCAAAAAGGAGATTAAAATCAAGCCGCCCCTGGTGAAAGTTGGCATTCAGGATCAATGCCTTCTGGTCCCTTGAAACCAGTGTGCCGTATGCCTGGCTGGTAAATACCTTTCTCCTGAGGTCGTTGATTTCTTCTATGTCCCTGGGGGGATTCTTCATGATGGGCTTGACAGATATGCCATCAGGTGTTTCTCTTGCAACTGTCTCACGGGGACTGGCAAGTGAAGAAATCCCGAAGTGATCTACCCCTGGTATCAGATCGACCTCCATCTGTATCCTGCTGATTTTTTCAAGGGTATCGATATTAAAAACTGTACCCTCCCTGACCTCAATCATCAGGTTTGCCTGATAGGCACTTCCAAAGTACTTGCTGTATTTCTCATGAACCTGGACATAGGGATGGTTGTGCGGAAAAAGATCAAGAAACTGGGTATACATCTCCATATTGATTATCTGAGTTGCGAAAAATCCGGTTATGACAGCCATGGCTATCAGACCCAGTATCCTGAAACGTATCAGAAAACTTACCAGTATTTTATACATTCTGTTACTCCGACTAAATAATAATTACAAGTCACAGATACCTTATTTTTGTGCTGGCTGATTATAGGGCGCCCAGCCAAGACCTGAATCATTGCTCGTCAAAATATTTCCGCCATCACCCACAGCAAAGCCTCTTCCTCTTTTGTCATAGGCTATACCTGAAAGCCATGTAAAGTGGTTCAGGGGGCAGACCGATCTCCAGTTATCTCCACCGTCCTCGGTTGCAGTCATGCACCCCCTGAGACCAACAGCAGTTGCATGAGTGTCATCCGCAAATGCCACCTTCAAAAGGGTGTCACCATTTTCTGTGCTTTTAAGTTCCCAATCTTTGCCGCCGTTTCTGGTTGTGTAGATAACTCCTTCATTTCCGACAACGATCCCATGAAGGGAATCTATAAATGCAATTCCGAACATCTTCCTACCCATTTCATCTTCAAGCTGTTTTACCCATGTCTTTCCTCCGTCTTCAGTATAAAGTACCATTCCGAATTCACCGGCAATCCATCCCTGATTTGGATTAATAAAACAGAGGTCATTCAGAATCACATCCTCGGTAAATGGAAGTCGCTCCCAGTTCATGCCATCATCTCCGGTGTACAGGACAAGTCCGAAGGTGCCGACAATCCATCCCTGTTTATCATTTATGAACTGGACTTTCAGAAGCTTTTCATTTGCTACCGGGCTTTTTTGTCTTTCCCAGGTTTGACCTCCGTCAACCGTATGGAGAATGGTACCCTGATCACCCACAATCCATCCCGTTTTTTCATTTACAAAACTGACCCCTAAAAGAGATGCCTTTGTGCCGGCATCTATTTTGATCCAGTTCAGACCGTTGTCAGTGGAATGAAAGATCACGCCAAAATATCCTACTACCCAGACATTACCGGAACCGGCAACGGAAACATCATACAGCTTATCTGTATGTTTGATCACCTGTGCACTAAAACCAGTATTTTGGTTGTTCTCCGGCTCAGCAGGATCAGTATTGTTACACCCTGTCATGCATGAAGAAAAAATCAGAGATAGAAGAATAAGACGCAATAAGTAAAACAGTTTATTGGACATCATTATCGATTCTCCATTAATATAATATCCTTCCGATCTCCCCGATCTACTGTGATGACCGGAGAGATCGGCTTTCCTGTAACCCTTTATCTTTCGCAGGCCGGTCCGTATCCTGTCCCACAGTAGGTGTAGGTTCTGTCAGGAACATCATTCAGCTCTGATTCATCGATCTCGGCTACGCAGCGCACCATGGCGCCGTCACCCATGTACCAGCGGATCGGGAAGCAGTAGAACCTGAAACGTTTCCCTGATACCTTGTCCAGATCTCCGCCGAGGTTCTCCACTCCAACTATGCCATGTCCCAGCATCTGCTTGTGGCATGGTTCCCAGGTTCCCTCACACCCGATTTTTTCCAGGTCACCAAATTTGGCATCATAGGCCTTCTGGCCATGAAGCTTTATGTAGGCTGCTTTCTCAAATTCGGCATAGGCCTCTTCACCGAACTGTTCGGCATATTCTACCGTGATGGGCTTTCCGGAAGCCCCTGGCAGATTCATCTGGGGTGGACCATTTTTACCCATGGCCGTATGGAGGGGATGGTCCAGTGCCTGCATGTCCATGGCCACACATTTAACCTTGTGTTTTACAAACCATTTGCCCGCTTCTACGCCTGTCCCGCATGAATAGTGATAGTATTCTTTGGAGTCGTCGAATTTTCGGTGCATCCCAGTATTCAGGCAGACAACCATGCCCTTGAGTTCTTCCGGTTTAATACCTGCACGTTTACAGGCATCCTCGAGATGCTCGGGCAGGATCAGGCCCCAGCGGTGTATTTTGATCTCAAGGCAGATTGCGTCTCCGGTGTAGGCGTCAACAGGCATTTCGTGGGTATACCGCGCTCTCTTACCGTTGAACTCACGTTCCATTACATGACGCGGTGCATCGGCATGAGTGCCTGTGTGCTGTACGCAATCGACCCTCTGGGTAAGTACACCTCCCTTTGCCATGGTATGCATGGAGTCTATGACCGGTTTGACGAAATAGGGCCAGCGCGGGATCTCCGCACTGAATGGATGGGTAAGGTCAACGAATACTTTCTTTTTCATTTTAATAACCTCCTTGTATGTTGATATTTATGATCACCGAAAAAATAAAACTCATGTGTTAACACTCTCCCGAATTTTTTCGACCAGTTCAAAACCCTTTATCGATGTGACTGTGTTGAATGAGATATCAGGCGGCTCGATTGCCATATCCATAATTGCCATTATCTTTCGAAAATCAGCAGATACTATATGCCGTTCAAGCTCAGACATTGTTTCCCATTCTTCTATCAACAAAAGTTCATCATCATCATCGACATCAGAGTAGAACTTTACTTTTTTACATCCCGGCTTTACAGATGTTGAACCGGCTATTGTGTTAAATATGCTCACAACATGCTTCCGATCTGAGGGAGATACCTTCAGGGTAAGGATAAGGACTATCATATTTTAAGCCCGTCTCTTGAAAAGGTCAGTAATTGATAAGTCATGGGAAGCCCCGTCCGTAAAAACTAAGGAAAATTTATTTTTTCCATATTTCAATAAAAGTAATTTTTAATTGGTAGTAGTTACAATAAGCATGCCGTTCTGGCAGGGTTATTATGTCATGGCGTATTTCATTGAAAACACTCAACATATCCTGATCAAATCATTTTCGATGATGGAATTACAAAAAAATACTAGCGAAATATCGTTTTATTTGCGATATTTCGCTAGTAAGATTTTTTATGGAGAAGATCAAATGGGCCGTATACCTGGTAAAAAGGTCAGGGTAAAAACGCAAAAGAGCACGGGAAAAGAAATTCAGGACACCATAAAATTAGAAAGTATGCCTGAGATAGAGAACGGATTCCAGAGTCTGATAGAAAATGCCGTGGTCGGGTTCTACCGTTCAAATGAAGATGGTGAATTTCTTCTTGCCAACAGGCGGCTGGCCCAGATGCTCGGGTTCAACTCAAAGGAGGAGCTGTTAAAATCATGCACCAATGCAGCAGAGCTTTACATGGACCCGAAGGAGAGAGATGGTATAGTACACAGGATGAAATCCCAGGGGTTCGTTGACGGCGCTGAAATCAGGCTCAAGCGAAGAGATGGTGAGGCTGTATGGACCAGTATCAGGGCCAGGGCTGTAAAGGCTAAATCGGGTAAAACCATATATGAAGGGTTCATTATGGATATTACCGACAAAAAAGCTGCAACCATAGCCCTTCAGTTGAGTGAGAAGAGATTCAGGATGCTTGTTGAACAGGCAGGTGACGGATTTTTCATACATGATTACGTTGGCAAGATAATGGATGTCAACCTGACAGCCTGCGAAATGCTGGGTTATAGTAGAGATGAACTTTTAACGATGAGTATATCTGATGTGGATATGGATGTAGCAGAAAAGGGGCACAGAGACAGATACTGGGGCCCTTTGCAATCTGAAAAGCATATCACCTTTGAAAGTATCCACAGGAGGAAGGATGGAAGCACATTTCCCGTGGAAGTCCGCCTGGGGCGCGTTGATCTTGAGGAAAAATCCCTCCTCCTTTCTCTCACAAGGGATGTTACAGAAAGAAAAAAATCTGAAAATGAACTTAAAAAGGCATTTATTGAAATTAATGCCCTGAAGAATAAGCTTGAAGAAGAAAATATCTACCTCAGAAAAGAGGTGGAAACCAGATACAGGCACAATGAAATCATTGGAGAGAGCAGGGCTATCAAAAAAGTTCTCATGGCAGTGGAAAGGGTTGCAAAGGAGAATACAAGTGTTCTTATTACCGGAGAGACCGGAACGGGAAAAGAGATGCTTGCAAGGGCAATACATAATCTCAGCCCCAGGAATGTTCGTTCCATGATAAGGGTAAATTGTGCGGCATTACCGGCGAGCCTTATCGAGAGTGAGCTGTTCGGGCGTGAAAAGGGCGCCTTTACCGGCGCCGCATCCAGACAGGCCGGCCGGTTTGAAGCTGCCGACAAATCAACCATATTCCTTGATGAAATCGGGGACCTTCCGCTGGAACTCCAGGCCAAGCTTTTAAGGGTTCTTGAAGACGGTACATTTGAAAGGCTTGGCAGTGCAAAAACCGTGTCTGTAGACGTTCGTGTAATAGCCGCTACAAATCACAATCTGGCTGAGCTCGTAAAGAAGGATGTATTCAGGAGAGATTTATTCTATCGTCTTAATGTTTTCCCTATCATGGTCCCTCCATTGCGGGAGAGAAGAGAAGACATTCCGCTCCTCGTATGGGCCTTTGTTGAGGAGTTTTCCCAGAGCATGGGTAAATCCATAAAAATAATTCCCAAAAAAAATATGGATGAGCTGCAGAGCAATAACTGGCCGGGGAATGTGAGAGAGCTTAAAAATGTTATTGAACGTGGTATGATAATGAGCAGCGGATCAACACTGAAACTGGAACAAGAGCAGGCTGAAGCTGCCCCTGCAAGCAAGAATATGTCAATGGAAGATATGGAAAAAGAACACATTATAAAGGTGTTGAATTCAACAGGATGGCGGGTTAGCGGGAAAAATGGCGCTGCCAGAATTTTAGGTTTGAAAGATTCGACTCTGAGATCACGAATGAAGAAGTTGAGCATTGCAAGACCATATAAAGGTGTTATATAAAAAAGAAAGGGGTACCTTTTGGCTGGTTTATACTGCCTATCTATTAATTTATTTACAGGAGATGGCTTATGAGACGGATAATCGGGCTTAATGGTAATAAAGATATGATCAGCGGTATTATCATCTGCATGGTAATATTGTTTACATTAAATGTAAATGCTGCATCAGACTGGCCATATTATCTTGGACCTAATAATGATTTTCAACCTGAGCTCAAGCAGTTTACTGCTGCCTCTGCTGAAGAAGTCTGGAGGGTGCAGCTCAAGACAGGAATGTGCTCGGTGACAATTGCCGATGGATTGCTTTATACCATGGGAAATGACGGCACAAAAAAGGATGAGGATACGGCAAAAGACTATGTCTATTGCCTTGATGCAAAAACCGGTAAAGAGATATGGCGATTTGATTATCCATGTAAACTTGATCCGCGTCTGCATCCGGGTGGCCCGAGTTCTACTCCGACTATCCATGAAGGAAAGGTCTATACCCTGAGTAAGTTCGGGCAGATATTCTGCCTTGATGCCAAAACAGGGAAAAAGATCTGGGAGGCCTCTGCCGTGCAGTATAAACCGGAAAAACCCTGGTGGGGGTTCCCAGGTTCACCCACAATTATGGGTGATGCGGTTATCTTCAACATCGGCACAAATGGTATGGCCTTTAATAAGGATACAGGGAACCTGCTCTGGAAGAGCGATGGCAATGTTGTAGGATATACAACACCAAAGCCTCTACCTTCAGGTATGTTTAATCGACCGGCCGTAGCAATCTTTACAAATGAAGGTTTTTATATCCTGGACCCGGCTACCGGTAAACCATTAGCGACATATTCTAAAACATGGGAGGAAAAATCCAACTGCAATGCAATAACTCCCTATATCTATAAAGGTGGTATTTATCTCAACCACAGCGCGCACGGTATGGCGAGGTTGACCCTTAAGGGAGATAAGCTGACACAGGAGTGGCTTTCAACAGATGCCAAATATCCAAACGAGTGGTTTGCCTTTAATCCGCAGGTTATTTATAAGAATAATATTTATTTTTTAAGCAGTGGACGTGTAAAGGCTGATAAAGGGTTCCATTGCGTTAATGCCCTTACCGGGAAACGCGTATGGTTCGATCAGAGTTATGAATTTGGAAGCCTGATAGGGATTGGCGATAAAATGATAATGCTGACTGAAACAGGCCAATTGATCTGGGGGAATATGGTAGATACAAAATTCAAAGAGACCTATCGGAAGAAAATATTGAACGGGCTCTGCTGGTCTCTGCCTGTTCTAATTGGTGACTATCTCTATGCCAGGGATTCTGAGGGAGAGGTTGTTTGCCTTAAACTAAAATGAACTGGAATCATGTCTTAAGGCATTAAACAATCTTCATTCACCGTCATGCCCGTGCAGACGGGCATCCATTTGTTTTTGCTTTTATCTTTAAATATGATCCTGCTTATTTTTTTCTCGGGTGTTGATACCACATCCTGTAACAGGCATCACGGTTCTGTAAAGGCTTCAGAGTAGCAAACATACGAAGAAACATACGAAGATGATCCATGATGCTGAACCATTTCAGTTTTCTGCTACTTGTAATAATGGGTTCTTCAAGGATAATAAATAATTTTCTTTTTTCCCTGCCCCAGAGCCTTAACGCCCTGGAAAAGTGAATCTCTTCGGATGCATAATAACGCTCATCAAATCCACCTGTTTCAATAAATGCCTCACATGTACAAAAGACATATGCCCCGCATGCCCATTTAAATGTTCTGGAAAGAAACAGCCAGCCTTTAAGACAAACCATGCCGGGTAACGGCAAAGGCGCATCAAATTCGACAATGGTGCCTCCTCCGCAGTATCTCCCGGAAGCAAGTGTGTTAATGGTCTTTTCGAGGAGCAGAGGAGTAATTATGGTATCACTGTCAACAAAGATCAGAAATTTCCCTGAAGCCGCTTTTGCCCCGGTATTGCGTGCGCGGGAGATCTGCTGGTGTTCTTCAAAGATGACTCTTGCACCGTATTCTTCTGCAATAGCCGCAGTCCTGTCAGTGGAGTTATTGTCTGTAACAATAATCTCACCTTTATATCTGCTGACAGCCTTCATCGATTGTATGAGGTTAGCAAGTGTGTGGGGGAGGTAATCTTCCTCATTATAGGCAGGGATGATGATGGAGTAACCTATGTTTGTGACTTGATTCATATATATTGAGCTTTACTTTAATCTAAAAATGATTCACCACAGAGGCGCAGAGAACGCAGAGAGTTATTTATTTGTAGGCATATGTCATAAAATAAAAAACTACATCTAACTCTGTGTCCTCTGCGTCTCTAGTGAGTGAAACGAACGGGCGGTGAAACTGCTTTCCTAAAACCCGTAAAATTTAACTATAGTATCCAGAGGCTCCCTGTCACGGAAGTCTTTTGTTACCTCGTTACTCCAGTCCGGGTATCCTATGGCAATACCTAATGCAATGCATTTATCCTCAGGGATGCCCACCTCCTTACGAATGATATCAGGGTATACGACTGCCATTGCTTGGGCGATGGTTCCCAGTCCATAATTTACAGCAAGGAGCATGATATTCTGCACTGCTGAGCCTGAATCATACATACCCCAGACATTTATGCCCTTTTCCTGCTGGTAATAACTTTTATCCATCAGCAGGTAGATGCAGGTTGTTGCCCCGTAATTGGTAAAATTGATAAGCATCTTATGCTCCATCTCCTCTTTACTGAGCTCAGAAGTACGGCCACGCCTCTCCTTTATCTGCATCTTTTTAATACGGGAGGCAAACGGTTCCGGAAATACAGAAGGTCGCGGTACTTCAGATGATGAACCCGGCATGGCAGCAGGGCCGCGTTTTACATAGGCATCCTGTATGGCTTTGAGTTTCTTACCTGTAACCACTGCAAATTCCCAGGGCTGGGTATTTGCCCATGAAGGAGCGCGCATGGCATCCTCCATGATTTTTTTAAGGAGATCCAGTGGTACCTGATCAGGTTTAAATGCCCTAATGCTCTTTCTTTCTTTTATTGCCTGCAATACATCCATTTGTCTTCCCTCCTTGATTTGTTTTTTTAATAGATACTCCTGCCCTGATAAGGGCAATTATTATAACGGAAATTTTGATTTGATTATATAATATAGTTCCCGGTAATTATGCAAGAAAACAGAATAAATATAATATATACGCACCTCCGGGTTCCGTGGCATGTAATACGATTATATAAAACAGAAACCATCTTTCTTATATTCAAATATGGATATTGACCTTTTATTACGGTTCTATTACCTTGATTTCCTGTAACGGAATATTATGTGATCCGGTTATTTCTTTTCACAGAATCAAAAAACAAAAATTTCTGTATTCCCCGCTTGTTTTATAAATTAAGTATGATCCTCAATTATCTTAGGAGGAAGGAGAAAAGATGGAAAATAATAAAAAAATATTTGATGTATTTCCTGAACAGCTCAGGCGTAATCCCTCATTAGCTCGTTTCAAACTGAAATTCCCCGGCGGAATGGTGCTTGGCATTTTTATCTTTATAATTATTGTCATTCTCTACAATTCTTTTTTAACATATGTAGAACCTAATGAGTACGGAATCAAGCAGGTTAAAATAGGTATAAGCAGAGGCATCCAGAAAGAGCCATATACCCCAGGCCTGCATTTTGTTGTCCCAGGTATGCAAAAGATGCATTTTCTACCAAGAGACATCCAGGTGCTGGAACTCACAAATTATTCTGAAACAGCCTCAGCGTTCGCTAGACAGGAGAGGGCTGCCCATATACAGACATCGGACGGTTTTTTTGTAGATGTGGATTTATCAATCCTCTATCACATAGAGGACCCCTACAAGGTGTTTACCAAGATAGGCCCTGGAAACTTGTTTGAAGATAACGGAATTATTCCAAAGGCTGAGCCTACCCTGAAAGAGACACTGGGAGAACTCACAACCGAAGAATTCTACAACAGTATCCTGAGGACGGAGAAGGCTGAAAATGCTAAAAAACGTTTGAACCAGGAACTCAATGAAAAAGGGATAAGGGTAGATCAGGTACTTGTACGCTATTTTAAATACAGTGAAGAGATCCAGAAGAACATAGAAGAAAAGAAACTTAAAGACCAGCTTGTATTTAAAAATCAGGCCGAGGCCAGGGCAGCCATAGAAGAGGCAAAATTAAAAAAGATCACCCAGGAGGGTATGGTTATGGTCTCTGTTGAACTGGAAAAGGGAAAGGCATATGTGACCAAAACACGGGCAGAAAAGGATCTGTATTTCAGGAAGAAGACTGCAGAAGCTGACCTGTTGGTAAAACTAGCTGATGCTGAAAAGACACGGCTAAAGAATGAGGCACTAAAGGGGAAGGGTGCAGAGAGGATGGTCGGTCTTAAAATGGCAGATGTATACAAGGGGCTTGATGTTATCATCCTGCCAAGTGACGGACCAAAAGGTGTAAACCCGCTTGATCTTCAAAATACCCTTGATCTTTTTGATGTCCAGAAGGGAGGCGAATAAAATGAGAAAAATCAATCTGATTATAATAGCACTTCTTATTTTTATACTCAGCGGTTGCGTTCCACATACAACAGGAGAGACAGAGGTCGGTGTGAGAACGAAAAAGATAGCATTCTGGGGAAAGAAGGGTGTTGAGGAAAAGGTATATGAACCGGGTTCAACCTATTTTTTTCTCCCCTTTATCAATGACTGGAATACATTTGATACAAAGCTTCAGAACCTGGAGTTTACACATGAAAGGAGTGGAGACAGAGGTACAAGGGATGACCTTCTTTTTAAAACCATCGATGGTAATGATATCAGCCTTGATATGATCATTGCCTACAGGATTGATCCAGCCAAGGCCCATATTATCATACAAAATGTTGCAAGAAATGACATGGAACTCAGGGATAAGATAATCCGCACAGTATCACGTAGCAAACCAAGGGATATATTCGGTGAGTTGAAGACCGAAGAGTTCTATGTGGCAGGAAAGCGTGATGCACAGGCTTTTAAGGCCAAAAAAATGCTCCAGGAGATGCTCGATCCTATGGGGATAATAGTGGAAAAGGTATTGACCAAGGATTACCGCTTTAATGAAAAATACCAGCAGGCAATTGAAGATAAAAAGGTGGCTGATCAAATGGTGGAAAAAAACAAATCCGCACAGCATGCCATTGTTGAGGAGTATAATAAAAAACTTGAAGACGCAAGAGGTGAAGTAAATCAGATGATTGCCGATGTGGATGGTGAATTCCAGAAGGCAAAAATTGAAGTAGATGCCTATTTTGAAAAACAGCAGCTTATCGCAGAGGCGATAAAGGCAGAAGGGATTGCAGAGGCACAGGGTATCACTGAGATGAACAAGGCCATGGCAAGCGCAGGTGGCGAAGCTATGGTAAAACTGAAGATCGCCGAGGCAATACAGGGTAAAAAGATCATACTCCTTCCTGTGTCAGAAGGCGGTATGAATCTCAAGACAACAAATATAAATGAACTTATTCAGACCCTGGGTGTAAAGAGTCTGGCTCCTGAGGAAAAGTAAGATACTGTTTAAAAACATTAAGCCCCATCAGGATTGCCGGATGGGGCTTAATGTATATTCGGATATTCATGGTATGAGAATTTTTATTTTGCTCCACTAAATCACGGCTGATTTTTCCTTTTAACTTTCCATTCAGGATCCGTGCATATCCCGCATTTATCACCAAGAAACATTTCACCGGCCTTTTTATCTCCCTTTAACTGCCACAAAAGCCATTGGGTTGCAGCTTCAGCGAATTTTCCGCCATGTGGCTCAAAAAATGTACCACCATGCCCGACATCAAGATCGCCTTTAAACACAAAAACATTCTCTATCTCTTCAAAATCCTTTTCAGAATTATCATATGCAATATCAGTCGGGCCGCCATTCAGGTAGATTACCGGTGTGCGAAGTTTTTTAAGGAGATCAGGACCTGGCAGTTTCAAAAAATCCATTACCTTTTTTACCTCTTCTCCCTCAGGGATACCTGTTCTCATGATCCCGCTGTTTAAAAATACCACTGTTTTAATGCGGGTATCAAGGGAGGCATCAAGGGCCTGAAGCGCGCCACATGAAGCGCCCATTACAGCAATGGCGCTGGTATCAAGCCTGTTATTATAAATGCTTCCTGGTTTTTTGTTCTGTTCTATTGCCCAGTCAATTGCATTAAACAGTTTATCTGTTTTACATCTGGTAAGCTGCTCCTGTGGAACTTTGGTAGCAAGGTCAACGGATGGGGTTTCCACTGACTGATTTGCTCCCTGTTGTCTTGCAGCGATCGCCTGCTCAGCTGCCTCTTCCAGTTCCTTGCTGATATTTCCATTGGCAATAACAAGAAAGCCATGTGAGGCAATCTCGTATGTATAACTTGAAGAAAAATTTCCAACATCATAACAGCCTCCATGAGCCACAGCCACTACTGGAAGCTTTCCATTTACTCCCGGCAGATTTTCAGGCCGGAATATGGTGTGACCGGGAAGGGATGGGTCCGTTTCCATAAGTACTTTGTATGGTCCGGTTGTATCATGGGCCTGTCTGCTATCAGAACGAAGCCAATTGAAATAATCATCAATAACCTTTATACCTTCTTCATTAACTACCGGCCCAGCCTCCACTCTCTTTGCAAAATGCATCACCTGTTGCTTTGCCTCCACGAACACCGGCCACTCAGGTAACCCTTCACCGTTTGGATCTCCGTATTTGGCAAAATTGGTCCAGTAAGACATGATCGTTTCTGACATTGCAAGATCCACATCATTTTTCTCAGGGCGTCCGGGCAGACCGAACTGATGAAAGACAAGGGGCATCTCGTCACTGTGTGCCGCACCAAAACCTGCCCTTGGTGAATCGGGCGGATAATCAGGATGGTGATCAAAGTAGTAAAAAAATACCTTTGATTTACTGGTCTTTGATTGTAATCTTGCCCATGTCCAGTCCGGCCATCCGAATGAGACATCGCGCATAAGATAACGGGCCATTCTGGCGGCAGTATCCATCCCTGCAGGGTAGAGTTCAAGTATCTTTTCAGCAAAAGGACCATACCTTTTTTGTACATTATTAATATGCTCTTCGGGTGTTCCCGGTTTTCCGAAATTTGCACCCTCGTCTGAGTTATATCCAACAATTATTGGGGTGTGATTATAGTTGCCGGCCTGGTAGAGTTTATAAAGATCGTCAGGGATCACCCACCTGTCACATACAGGTCCCTTAACGCCTGGCTGATTAAAACTCAGGGACTCCAACTTATCCGCATTTATCTTACGCAATTCCTGTATGGTAGATGCGCCAGCTGAAGCGGCAAATGTTTCTCCTGCCTTTTCAGCATCAGTAAGGGGATTTACTCCTTCGCCAGGCCCTCCGAACACACCGCTGCGTACCGGCGGAAAGAAACCTCCGCTCTGGGCAATTGCTCCATGGAAAAGGCCCTTTGCCAGTGGTGATGCACACAGGATACTTACTCCTGCGCCACCGGCTGATTCACCGAAGATCGTCACTTTCCCCGGATCACCACCGAATGCGGCGATGTTTTTTTGAACCCATTTGAGACCTTCAATCATGTCCAGCAGGCCATAATTTCCTGATACATGTTGATCGTTTTCAGCGCTCAGACCAGGATGAGCCAGAAAACCGAACACCCCAAGACGGTAGCCAACAGTTACAACAACAACTCCCCTTTTAGCCAGATGCTCACCATGATAAAGCTGTTCTGCGGTTGCACCGGCTGTAAACCCTCCGCCATGAATCCAGAACATAACAGGCAGTTTTTCAGTGGCTGCCTTTGCAGGCGTCCAGACATTAAGATAAAGGCAGTCTTCATCCGGTTTAATGGGTACACTGGCCAGTGCTGCATTTGTCTGGATTGGCGGAGCACCGAATTTATCTGCCTTCAGTACCCCCTGCCATTCACGAACAGGCTGCGGCGGACGCCATCTAAGGTCACCAACAGGAGGAGCAGCATAGGGGATGCCCCTGAAGACATGAAGACCATCTTCAAAGGTGCCCTCAACCATGCCCCCATCAACCTTTAATCTCTCTATTGAGTTCCCGCACCCAAACATGGATAAAAAAATAAGAGAAATTATCACCATTATGATAAAACGATTTCCTCGAATATCGTTCCGGTACATATCTGCTCTCCTGTCTATTCTTTAAAAAGCTTCAAATCAAAGGCATCTGCCATTGCCTGGTTGCCTGCATCGTTTGGATGTATATGGTCACCAGGGTCTAACTCAGGCCTCATGCGTATGGGTCTTGACGGGTCACGGATTACCGCATCAAAATCCACAACAGCATCAAAGGCATTGCCCGTTCGAATCCACTCATTAACTGCAATCCTTATCTTTTCACCATGATCTGACATGGTCGGCACGCCCTCTTCAGGGGTAAGTGTTGCTCCGATCACCTTTATACCGTGAGTATGTGCACGTTCTATTATCTGTTTATAACCTGCAATAAGGTCATCTGCTGTAAGACCATCCGGGCTGTCATCCCATCCGCGAAAATTGATGTCGTTGATACCTTCAAGGAGTATCACCCATTTTACACCGGCAACACTCAGCACATCCCTGTCGAACCGTGCAAGGGCGCTGATACCTGCACCATCCATCAATACCTGGTTACCTGAGATGCCCTTGTTTATGACAGATATCTGTGGCCCTCCCTGTTTTTCATTCAAACGTTTTGCAAGCAACACCGGCCATGTCCTGTCTGCATCCAGCGTTGTGGCAAAACCATCTGTGATTGAATCGCCCAGGGCAACAATTGAAAAGCCATCTGTATCTGTGAGGACATCGATGCCTGCGAGCCATAAATAGGTATAGGTTTTCTCAGGTTCAGGCATAACTTCATTTCCGGCTGAATTTCCTTTAGATACCCATGTTGTGTGGAGACCAAGCCTGTGCTCGGTTGGAGTACCGGTTTCTTCAGAAAAGTAAAGGGATACAGCCAGGTCTGTAAAGGGGGGTATTTCCATGTCTACTGAATCACTCACCATGAGTACACCTGGCAAGAGTGTGCATGTAGGGTTACCGCCGAATGTAAGTCCATGGTCTGTCCCCGGTACGATTGACCCATCGGATTTATAAATCGCAACATGGGCTGATCCTACCTTAACCAGTGGGCGACCCAGAGCGCTGGAAAGATTAACCCGGATTTTTTTACCGCCGATACTTGTATGGACAACCATCCTCACAGTCCTGTCCTTAAGATCAGGAGGTACATAAAATATTGACGGGTTGTCTCCCAGTTCACCCGGTTTTGGCGGAGGGCCCTGTTCTGGCATTTTAAAATTAGGGGGGAAAGGCATTTTGGGAAACACCACATCGTCAAGCTGCTGGGCCGTTGCCCATGCTGATACCCATTTATCGCTTTTTATCTGAGTCTTTTCAGGTTGAGAGCAGGCTAGAAATGGTAGAATCAGGATTATTACATAAACGAGATATTT
>CAZCMD010000003.1:5285-6886 GCA_964499695.1 uncultured Desulfatiglans sp. | reverse complement strand
TTTTACCCCCATGGTATTTCCAGGGCTATCTGTTCACCGGCGATGCGGCCAAAGACCAGACACTCCAGTATGTTGCCGCCGCCCTGATAATGCCAGCTGTAAAGTGCACCAAGTTCACCGGCAGAATAGAGCCTCGGGATTGGCTTTCGGTTTGTATCGAGCACCTGTGCCTTGCTATTACGCCGCGGCCCTCCCTGGGTATTGGTGAATGCCGGGACTAACTCTGCTGCATAGAAGGGGGGTGTCTGAATTGGCGCCATTTTTTGAGGAGTCCTTCCGAATTCCGGATCATTACCTTCAGCGCAGGACTTATTCCATGTGGCAACTGTCTTTTCAAGGGTGTCAGGGTCCTTACCTATTTTTGAGGCAAGTTCTTTTGTTGTGTCGGCCTTTATGATCCAGCCTTTTTCTATCTCCGCGCTGCTGTCAGGGCTCCATTTGTATTTTTCTATCTCTGACCACCAGCAGAAGAAATATTCATTAGGGTAAAGTGGCCCGCTCTTTCTCATGGTTTCATCAAATACACAATGTACTGGCAATGGTGTGGGCACAGGTATATAGATTCCATGGAAAGGTATTTTGCCATGTTTTGTTGAATATGCTTCGTTAGTAAACCTGGTGGCATCTTTTGCAATCCAGATCCATCCGTTACCGGGGGGAGCAAAATTATAACCAAAGGCCCACTCTTTGTCAGGTATTTTGAAATTGAAATCAGGGCCGGCCTGGTTATCCATATGCCAGAGGTCGGCGCCTATTGCCATTGCCATCCTGATCCCATCACCTGTATTATAGGGGCTGCCCTTTGGATATCCGCATGGCATACCAAGATAATCACGTATCATCTCCTGGTTATTTTCAAAGCCACCTGTGCAGAGCGTTACAGCCTTTTTTGCCTTTACATAAATTTTACTGCCATTTTTTTCCGCTGCTACACCACGGATATCTCCTGCACTGTTGTCTCTGATCAATTCCTTTGCAGGTGTCTCATACATGACCCTGACTTTTCTTTTTTTAAGGGCATTATCCATCAGGAGGAGCCACAGACGCTGATAACCGTTCCCCTTTGAGGACCAGCAGACATATTCAGCCTTTCCCGGAAATTCGGGGTATTCCCCCTTTGAGGGAATTGTCCTCATATCAGCACCCATTTCTGTCAGCCATTTTGTTACTTGTATTGAGTATTTATGGAATGTTTCAGTGGTTTCATCCGGTATGGGAAAACCGTCACTCAATGCCTTTTGATATTCTACAGCATTTTTAGAGTCAGATGGGCACCAGTAACCCTGACCGCAGACACGGGTATTGCCTCCTGCATGGGCCTCGGGTGCTTTTTCAAGTATTAATACATCAGCTCCCTGATCATATGCTGTTATTGCAGTCATGAGTCCTGCGGCCCCCAGGCCAAGTACAACTACATCGGCCTCGTAATCCCACTTTGTTATCTGATCCGGTTGAGTTGCCCCGGATTTTGTTGCTCCCAACCCTGTAAGTGTGGCTGAACCAATTCCTGTTGCTGCGGCTTTAAGAAAAGATCTCCTCGATATCCGCATAATTCCCTCCTTTTTAAATTGCATCACCTGTGAAGATGACGGTTAAAAAAA
>CAZCMD010000003.1:2974-5185 GCA_964499695.1 uncultured Desulfatiglans sp. | reverse complement strand
AGCCCTTTGCCATTAGGGTCGCCATATTTGGCAAAGTTGGTCCAGTAGGAGATGATCATCTCTGACATTGCTACATCTATATCATTCTTTGCAGGACGTCCGGGTAAACCGAACTGATGAAAGACAAGGGGCATTTCATCAGAATGTGCAGCACCAAAGCCTGCCTTTGGTGAATCAAGAGGATATTCGGGGTGGTGGTCAAAATAGTAGAGAAATGTCTTTGATTTACCGGTCTTTGTCTGGAGGCGCGCCCATGTCCATGTGTGCCAGCCAAATGCAGTGTCACGCATGAGGTCACGGGCGGTTTTTGTTGGTTTATCCTTTCCGGGGGGATATAACTCAAGCAATCTTTCCGCAAAACGGCCGTAACGTTCTTTTGTGTATTTAACATATGCTTCAGAAGTTGGTTCCGCTGGAAAGGATGCCCCCTCATCAGAATTGTATCCGACAAGTACAGGGGTATCATTATATTTACCAGCCTCGTAGAGTCTGTACTGATCATCAGGGATAACCCATCCATCCATCACAGGCCAGCCATTACCCTGAGCAGGCCATGAAATGATGAGTTTATCAGCAGGAAGTTTACGCAGTTCAGCGGCGGTAGTGGCCCCCTCTTTTATGGCCCATTCCTTTCCTGCCTTCTCCGCGTCAGCCAGAGACTGCACGTTTTCACCCGGGCCGCCATTTGCCCTGACCGGACCGAATGATCCTCCGCTCTGTGATATTGCTCCATGAAACAGACCTTTTGCAAGGGGCGAAGCGCACAGCATGCTTACGGCAATTCCTCCGGCGGATTCACCAAATATGGTAACTTTTCCCGGGTCGCCGCCAAATGCAGAGATGTTTTGTTGAACCCATTTAAGCCCCTCGATCATATCCAGAAGACCATAATTGCCCGATACCTTTTTATCGTTTTCAGCACTCAGGGCCGGGTGAGCCATAAAGCCCTGTATGCCCAGCCTGTAGCCGATAGTAACTACCACAACCCCCCTTTTTGCGATGTGTTCGCTGTGATAGAGCTGCTCTGAAGTAGCCCCTGCCATAAAACCCCCGCCATGTATCCATACCATAACAGCAAGCCTGTCTTTATCGCTTTTAGCTGGTGTCCACACATTGAGGTACAGACAGTCTTCGCTTGGAGGGGGAAGGTTAGTCATCGCAGGGTTGTTCTGGATGCTTGCAGGGCCGAACTTGTCAGCCGGCAGAACCCCTTTCCATTTTTGGGTCGGTTGAGGTGCCTTCCAGCGTAGTTCGTTAACAGGAGGCGCAGCAAAGGGAATGCCCCTGTAGACCCTTAATCCATCTTCCACAGTACCCTGAACCATACCGTTTTCGATTTTGACAGGTTCGGCCATAGCGGTTGTTGTTATCACCAGAAACAGAGATAGGATAATTGCATGAATTTTATTTTGTAATGGGTAATTGACTGACATGGAAATCCTCCATTTGCGTGACAATCCCTGTCTGGTAAAATCACCTGAGTAGAATGTCATGTTTTGGTAGTCTGTAAAACCCGCTCAGAAAAAGCAAGATTGGCGGGACAAAATTAAATGGTTTAAACACCGGAGGGATACTACTTTTAGATAAAATAAATGTCAAGGTTGTAAATATTACAAATCAGGAAAAATGTAATGACAATATGATGTGCGATAATTATTAAAACAGTATATTGATATATGTGATGTTTAACATGTAACTATATGATTAATGGATCAAAAATTGGTATTATCAGGCAGGTAACTGTATTTATCAATATATAAGAAATTGCATTGACAATAGATAATACAATCTGGTAGGAGTTGTTGAAAAGTATATAATATAAAAAGTAGTGACCTGCTGGAAAGGAACAGCCATGAAAAATAAGGTTCAACTCATTACCTATGTTGACCGCCTTTCAGGGGGAGGATTCAACAAGCTAAACAGCCTTTTAAAGGGTCCTCTATCCAATGTTTTTGGCGGTGCTCATCTTCTTCCTTTTTTCTACCCGATTGACGGTGCAGATGCAGGTTTTGATCCCATAGATCATACAAAGGCAGACCCCAAACTCGGCACATGGGATGATGTGCGTGAACTTGGTAAAACAGTGGAGCTTGTGGCGGATCTGATAGTTAATCATGTATCATCATCATCTCCTCAGTTTTTGGATTTTTCAAAGAATGGGGCAGCTTCGCCGTATGCCGGCATGTTTCTCACCTTTGACAGGGTATTTCC
>CAZCMD010000003.1:0-2874 GCA_964499695.1 uncultured Desulfatiglans sp. | reverse complement strand
ACCTTCCTTGATGCCCTTGGTGGAAGCGAAGCATCTTACCTGATAGCCAGGGCCATCCAGTTTTTTGCACCGGGGATTCCACAGGTCTATTATACCGGCCTCCTGGGAGGCAGGAATGATATGGAACTCCTTGAACGTTCAAAGGTCGGGCGTGACATAAATCGTCATTATTATACAAATGAAGAAGTCGTAAGTGCACTTAAGCAGCCTCTGGTACAGAGGCTTATAGATCTGATCCGCCTAAGAAACAGTCACGCTGCCTTTAATGGCGAATTCAGTATAGAGGTTCCTGAGAAGGACTTATTGATAATGAAGTGGGCAAAGGGTGTGCACTGGGTAACGTTGAATGTGGATTTGTCATCTGTTAAGGCCATTATCACTGGCTCGGGCCTGGATAAAGAATACAGATATGCAGGTTAAACATTAGTAATACAAATATCGAGGGACAATTATTATATATTTCAATGAATAACTAACAGGTTGTCATGCCCGCGCAGGCGGTCATCCATTGTCTTTTGCTTTATATAAAAAATGGATTCCCGCCTTCGCGGGCATGACGAAAAACACTTTTAGAGGAACAATCATGGAGTCACAAACATCCAATAGACACAACCTTACAGCAATAAAATGGCTTACATACCTTATGTTCATGATGTTTGCCATGACCACCGATTCCGTGGGCCTTATCATTCCGGTGGTAATAAAGGAATTTAAACTGAGCATGGCGGCTGCAGGTGCATTCCACTATGCCAATATGATAGCCATTGCGCTCGCTGGCATCCTGCTTGGTTTTCTTGCTGACAGGCTTGGACGAAAGAAGACCATTATTCTAGGGCTGATTCTTTTTGCATTGAACTCCTACCTTTTTGCAGCCGGCAATACCTTTATGTTTTTTATTGTGCTCCTTGTCATATCAGGGGCAGCAATAGGCATATTCAAGACAGGGGCACTGGCCCTTGTGGGTGATATCTCGGGGTCAACCACTGAACATACAGCCACCATGAATACGGTTGAAGGATTTTTCGGTGTGGGCGCAATCATAGGTCCGGCTATAGTAACATGGCTTCTTGACGGCGGATTCTCATGGAAGTGGATATATATTATTGCCGGAACAATCTGCGTCATACTCATCGTAACTGCCCTGCTGGTAAAATATCCAAAGAGAGTCAAACCCGTGGATGAACCCATTGATCTCTCAAGAACCTTTGGGATGATGAAAAATCCCTATGCCCTCGGGTTTTCATTTATGATTTTTCTATATGTGGCATCCGAGTGCGCAATATATGTCTGGATGCCCACACTATTTGAAGGGTATACAGGTTCATTTACCTTTGTAGTCGCATACGCAACCTCCATATTTTTTGTCCTGAGGGTAATAGGGCGGTTTATGGGGTCATGGATTTTGGCCCGTTTCAACTGGACATCTGTTATGGTCCTCTTCAGCCTGGCTATTTTTATATGCTTTATCGGCTCAATGATTGGCGGTTTGGCTTACGCAATCTGGCTTTTGCCACTTTCAGGTCTCTTTATGTCAATGATATACCCTACACTTAACTCAAAGGGTATAAGCTGCTTTCCAAAAACAGAGCATGGAACCGTTGCAGGCGTAATCCTCTTTTTTACTTGTGTGGCTGCTGCGGCAGGGCCATGGGCAATGGGTGTTGTAAGTGACATATTCGGAAATCCCAGATACGGTTTTATCCTTGCAACGGTTTTTGCAGGGCTGCTTTTTCTGGGGATGGTTTTCAACTGGGTTTATAATCCGGCCAGAAGAAGGCTGGCAGAACTGGATTCGAGTGAGTATTAAAAAAGCTGTCAGCTTTCAGCTGTCAGCATTCAGCTAAAAACAAAATTCGCAGGGCACGAGGCATTATGCCCATGCCGATAGGAGGAACTAAAATGAAATTAAGGATATTGGCATTTATATTATTTTTTATGGGTTTCAGTATTACCGCCCAAAGCCAGCTTGTTGAGGAATTCAATCAGGAGGACAATAGCTGCTGTTTGCCTATATTTGCACAGAGGCTTGTGAATCAGCTCTCTGACTGGAACCAGCTCAGCAGATACCAGAGTGATAACGAGGCAGTCAAAAAGCAGCCCTTTGATCCAAAACGGGTTGTATTCATGGGCGACTCAATTACTGATTTCTGGAAACTTGCAGAATATTTTCCTGGAAAGCCCTATGTGAACAGGGGCATCAGCGGGCAGACAACACCACAGATGCTGGTGCGTATGTATCCTGATGTTGTTGTGCATAAACCTGCTGCCATGGTGGTTCTGGCGGGTATTAACGATGTGTCACAAAACACAGGGCCTTCAACTGCTGAGATGATAGAGCAAAACATAATGGCCATGACCGATATTGCAAAACAAAACAACATAAAGGTTATTCTCTGCTCTGTTCTTCCAATAAGTGACTATGGCTTTTACAAGGCGAAAGCCAGTGGCAAATTACCCTCATATATGAAAGACCCGGTATCAGCTACTCACCCGACAAAGGATATCCTTAAGCTTAATACATGGATGAAGGATTATGCATCAAAAGGAAATGCAGTTTATGTGGATTACTTCAGTGCAATGGTGGATGAAAAGGGATTTTTGAAAGAAGAGATATCAGAAGATGGCATTCATCCCAATGCAGAGGGATATAAGATAATGACAAAGATAATCGCAGAGGCGTTAGATAAGGTGATTAAGTAGTTTTATTAAATGGAGTAAAAAAATGAAAAAATCCATATCAATATTAATAACAGTTACGTTGATCTTTGTTATGTCCTCCAATACAGCCTCAGCCCAAACTGCTGATCTCCTTTTTAAAGCAGGTGCTGCAAAGGTTGATGTTACCCCTGATGAAAAGGCCCTTCCGAAAAATAT
>CAZCMD010000002.1:0-79324 GCA_964499695.1 uncultured Desulfatiglans sp. | reverse complement strand
CCATATTCGGCTTTATGGCTCTTTTTTCAGGCATGTTTCTGTGGTTCCTGTTACCAGCCTGGGTTTACACCGATGCAAGGCAGCGGGATGTAAGTAAACCCGGTTTGTGGGCATTTCTTGCTCTGATATCCCTATTCTTCGGGCTTACAATCTATCTGCTTGCAAGGCCAGAAAATTACAAGGTCTTTCATTGCCCACAGTGCGAAAATGAGCTTAACGGCACAAAGGCATTCTGTCCCCATTGCGGATTTGATCTGTCAGGCACATTCTGCAGGCAGTGTCAGTACCCGGTAAAACAATTATGGAAGTTCTGCCCCAATTGCAGGGCCGAATTAAACGAACCGAAAAGCACTGAAGAGGTTAATCCCTAAAAAAAAAGCCGGGAGGAGGGTTATTCTCCCGGCCTTTCTTTTTTTAAATGGAATTAATTCTGAGCTGAAACATTAACCGGACAATAATGAATCATCCGAAAAATGTCAATAATTTCAGATAGAATAATTGTAAATAATTTGTAAATTTCATGCTGTTATTTGTGTCTGATTATTGGTTTATATTTGAATTTCTGACCACCTACCGATACCTCGATCATCAGGCCGCCTTTACTGTGAACAAAGATGGCCATACCTTTATAATAGGTAGTCTCAGCCTGTCTCACTGTTATCGGGTTTTTACTAGCCCCTGCACTGCTGCCATATGTACTGGCCTGGGCCTCTACCCCTGCTGTAACGGCTATGGCCTGGGCAGTGGCATCAAACTCAAACGCACCGCTGGTAAATTCATCAAAGGCCCTTTTATCTTCAAAGAAGATAATTTCACTGAATTTCTTTCCTCCTGCCTGAAAACCGATTGAACCCTCTATTACAGTAACCCTTCCTGTGAATTCGCCTTGACTGAAGACCTTTCCCTTACCGTATGATCCGCCAAGGATAAAGCCACCCTTTCCAATTGATGGAAAAATCGCATAACCATAACAGTTATTAAAAAAATTACTCGATACATTTGATTCTTTGAATAATTTTATTGCGTTTGAGTATTCATACTCGTCTTCACAAAAGGCGATAGATGAGTTCCCGATAAGCAGCATTATGAATAATATCAACACATATTTCAGTCTTTTCATATCTAACCCCATTTAAATTTTTATTTCTTATACACAAAATGTCAGGACTTAGCAAAGAAATCCATGATCAGCAGTAATCTTTATCTCACTCTGCATCAACATTACTCTCAAGATATGATTCCATGGATTTGCGTATAGAAATCTCCTCATCCGCGACCTTTTTAAACATGCCTGACATGGCCTGATCAACAACATACTGGCCCAGTTCCTCCTGTGTGACATCCTTTAACTGGGAAGCCGTTTGCCGGGCAGTTTCTATCCTGGTTTTGGCCTCTTCGGCCTCTGATGCTATCTTCTCTATTTTTTCCCTTGCCTTGACAAGCTTTCCATACAGTTCGATTGCACCGTTAAGATGGAGTTCTTTGGTGACAGCAGGCAAGAGCACCTCATTTACAGCAGCCCCTCCCTTTTCCTTAAGATATTCTGTTGCTGCCTTATCTCCTGAATCCAATATTTCTTCAATACTGAAGGTATTCATATCTTTAATGATATTTTTCAGGATGGGCCCTGCAACAGGGATGGTATTTTCCGCCGCCTGATTGATCAGGATTTCAAGCAGTTTTGCCTGGGGGTTATCCTGTAAATCCCTTGCAATACCGATAGCAAGTCCAATCGGTGGTGGCAGCATGATGCGTACAAGCAGGTCATCAAGAAATCCCCCTTTTTTAGCCAGTTGACCGATGACTGTGTCAATACCCCTCTCAAGATGCTCTCTGAACCGTGTTGAAAGAAAATACTTAACCTGAAACTTGGTGGTATCTTTGACGCCATCAACAAATGAGGTGCAGCTATATAAAATAGATGAAATAAGTATAAGTAAAACAAAACGTCGCATTATTAACTCCCGGATCAAGCAATGTATAAGATCATTGGTGATCAATATTTTAAAAAATTGAGTATATCTAGTTGGACCGGGCTAACCTGTCAAGGGGGTTATGTAATATCCTGAAAAAAGTATCTTCTATTATTGCTTTAAAGTCTCAGTCACATCGCAAGCTTCTTTTGGGGTAACGATCTGAATTTTTTTATATTTCTTTTTTGAGAGCAAATGATCATCCCCTGAGATGATCATTTTTTTTTCATAAACGCAGGATAAAAAAGCTCCCATGGAAATGGCGTATCGGAGCTATATGGATCGCCACCTTCCCTGTATTCCTGAAGGTTATTGTATCCATCCTTATCAGGGTCAAGGGATGCATCATTATATAGGGGATCAATCCCATATTCTACTTCCCAGCCGTCAGGTATGCCATCTGAATCAGTATCATTAAGAGTCGGGTTGGTCTCATTCTGGTATTCCTCCAGATCGCTTAATCCATCACTATCATAATCTCCAATTCCATCTTTTGCGAGGCTTCCGAAACTCGAAATCTCCCAGTCATTAGACATCCCATCGCCATCTGCATCAAATATCGTGGTAACAGATATTTCATCGCTGTAATCACTGGCAACAATATTCTGATTGACCATATGTGGATCAGTAATCATTCGAATTACAAAATAATAAGTAATATCCGTATCCAATCCTGTAATGGTAACTTGGGTGGTATTTTTATCCTCTGTTTCATGTAAAAGGGTATATGGCCCTCCAGCTGCTGTACTGTGGTAAATAGAATAACTCCCGGGATTAATGGTATCTCCATCGGGAAGCCATTGAATTTTTACACTTGTTTCTGTGAATGCTGCACCTGTAATATTTATTGGCACAATCGTCTGGGTATTTTCCCAGTCTGAATCCAGATTATTTAAAAATAGACGTAATGTCTCATCATTGGTGTGCAGTGAATTATAATCAAGTGTGAGCGTAGATAAGGCGTTCAGGTTTGACAGTTCTACTGGGATATCACCTGTTAACAGGCTACCTGTCAATTCCAGGGTTTCAAGGTTGCTTAAATTGCCTAATTCCGCTGGGATAGACCCGGATAACTGGTTGTGATCAAGATATAGATTTTTGAGACCGGTAATACTTCCGAGTCCAACAGGTATTGACCCGGAGATTTGATTCGTATCCAGATGAATGGTTGTAAGGTTGAGGAGACTGCTCAGTTCAGAAGGTATTGTCCCTGACAGTTGATTATGGTCAAGATAAAGTTCTGTAAGGGCTGTAAGCCCAGTTAACCCTTGAGGAATGGAACCTGTCAGATTGTTTCCTGGCAAAAAGACTGATATGACCTTATCGCCGTCTACATTACAAATGACCCCATGCCACGAACATTCAGTTCCCGCATCAGAAAAAACATCGCCTGTTTTCCATCCGCTGTTATCTGTCCAGTTATCGCCATTGGTACTATTGTAAAGCGCTATTAAGGCATTTCTTTCAGCCAGTGGTATTTGCGGGGCTGTCGGGTTTGTGCCGTTTTGATATTCCTCAAAATTAGTAGAACCGTCGGCGTCGACATCTCCAGCTGCATCATTTGTTAATGGATTAAGGGAGTATTCAGTTTCCCATCCATCCGGCATTTCATCATTGTCTGTATCCGGGTCATTAGGATTGGTACTGTTTTGATATTCTTCAAGATTAGTCAGTCCATCAAAATCTGTATCTAACGCGGCATCGCTGTTATCATCGGGATTAAATCCGTATAAGATTTCCCAGCCATTGGGTATCCCGTCTCCATCATCATCTATCAAGACCCATTCGTCTACATTACACTGTTCACTTGCGTTATATCCAATAGCAACTACTGTTCCGTCGGATTTCAGACCAACTGTATGAAGACCACCTGCGGAAATAGCTATGATATCAGTCCAGCCAGATACATTGCATTGCCCCATGTTATTCTGGCCAACCGCTACCACTGTTCCATCTGATTTCAAGCCTACTGTGTGATAACTACCCGCTGATACGGATATAATATTGGTCCAGCCGGATACATTGCTCTGGCTATTGCTATTAGATCCAACAGCGGTCACTGTACCGTCTGATCTCGCCCCTACTGTGTGGAAATCTCCAACAGAAACGGATATGATATCGCTCCAGCTTCCTGTATCACACTGCCCTGCAATATTATTTCCGACAGCAACCACTGTACCATCTGCTTTTATGCCTGCGGTGTGGTACTTCCCGGCAGTAACAGATATGATATCGCTCCAGCTGGTTACATTACACTTATTAAATGAATCCTGCCCGGCAGCGACCGCTGTACCATCTGCTTTTATGCCAACCGTATAAGAAGCCCCTGCAGAAACGGCTACAATATCAGTCCAGCCGGCTACATTACATTGTCCATAGTCATTATTTCCCAGGGCGACCACTGTTCTATCTGATTTCAGACCTATTGTATGTGACTCTCCGGTAGTAACGGATACGATATCAGACCAGCTTTCAACATTATTTTGCCCGGAACTATTATCTCCAACCGCAACTGCTGTACCATCTGATCTCAGACCTGTGGTATTATTTAATCTTGCATTCACCATCGCATGTTTTTGCGGCATATGGGGATTAGTCCCATTATTGTATTCATCCAGGTTGGTGTAACCGTCATAATCTAGATCTTTTGATCCATCAGCAGCCAGCGGATCAAGAACCAGGGGATATTGCGATTCCCATGTATCAGGCATACTGTCTCCATCATCATCTGTGTCAGCATTATTGCCAGTTCCATCCCCATCGGTATCTAACCATTCATCAGGATCATCAGGAAAAATGTCATTGCAGTCCGGTATCGTATCGCTGTCTGTGTTCGTATCTGCTATTCCACAACCGCATACACCAGGATCAACCTTGTAAGGATCATTAAAACAGGCGTCTATACCATCATGAACCCCGTCACTATCGCTATCCCCATAAATAGTCACTATAGCTGTGCTTTCGCTTGTAGCGCCAACTCTGTCCGTGACCCTAAGCTTAACAGTATTGGCAGGCAGACCTGTCACTGGATCAGCAGGATAGTCAAACCCGAGAGCATCCATTTGACCAAAGGTTACAGCGAGCTGGGCACCTGATCCATCATCGTACTGCCCATCATTATCAAGGTCCCATAGGAAGGAAATGGCATCACAACCTGCATCAGGATCTGAAGATCCGCTTCCATCCAGATAAACACCCCCGTCACCCAGGCTTATAATGTAAGGACCACCTGCAACACTGATCGGGGTATTGTTTCCAAGCGAAACATCAACATCAATATTAGCGAGCCCCCCTAATGGCGGATCACCGTTATCACTTGCTATAAGCAGGACATTATATTTACCAAATTTTGTGTATTCATGTGTGACTATAACTCCATCTCCACTGTATAAGTCTCCAAAAGTCCACTCATAAGATACAATGGTTTTTTCTGGATCATTAGTATAAGAAGCAGAGGCATTAAATGTTATAGTCTGGTTGCAGGCGGCTGGGTTGGGAGAGACTGTAAAACTGGCAGTTGGCTCCTGGGCATTGATGTTGGTTGTAAATAATAATAAAAGCGAAACAATTGAAAATAGCCGGTAATTAACTGCATTTAACATTATCTTAAAACTCAAATAAAAAAGCCAACTTAAAGCTAAAATATACCAAATAATTATTAACTGGTTCAATTTTCATAAAAACAATGAAAAAGCACCCTGATATATAGAACATCGGCAGACTAATAAAATGGTTTACAGTAAAAATTATTTCGGACACCCATTAAAGGTTTAAAAACGGATTGCCTTGACTTTTGATGGTGGTAAAGAGGTCAGTTTTTTTAAAAAAAAATATGGGTAAATTAACCAATAGAATCATTAATAAAGCCTTTTAAATCAAACCGTTCAACAATATGTTTCAGAGGTAATAAATGAAAGGTTAAAAAAACAGAACGAGGTATAAATTTAGTATATTGTTTGTGCTGTCCTCACTCATTTTTCTCCTTAAAAAATAGATAAAAGAATAGTTATTGCCTTATATCTGCATCCCTTATTGCAGCATTACTGCGGATACCCCTGTTATCATAAACTGTAAAGCAAGACATGGACGGACATGCTGTCAGCTTTCATAAAAAGATATTATAAACAAGTAGTTATCTTAGAGTGTGACACAAACAGCTGAAAGCGCTATCCGGAATTTATTGTTCTCAATATGGACAAAATTTAATTTTTTATTGTTTTAATGTGAAAATATTATATAGTTACCCATGACCTTTTTGATTGATTTAAAATCAGGATTATATAAATGGATTCTTTTGTATCAGAGTGGGAAAAAACCTATCCGGAAAAGTTTGTTTCCAAGGATGAAATCTTTAAGGATATAGGCAGGGGAGATAAGATATTTGTAAGCACCGGGTGCGGTGAACCTGTGTTTCTTGTAAATGAACTGGTAAGATATGTGGAATCGCATCCCAAGGCGTTTGCGGATGCCGAACTGTTCCAGGTGTGGACCCTCGGTGTAAATGTATACACTGAAGAAAAGTTCAATTACAATTTCAGGCATAACTCCTTTTTTATAAGCGATAAATCAAGGGACTCTATCAATAAGGGTCTTTCGGATTATACCCCGATATTTCTTTCACGCGTACCGGATCTGATCCATAAAAAGTATATCAGGTTTGATGTTACCCTTATTCAGACCTCTCTCCCTGACAGAAATGGAAATGTGAGCCTCGGCATAAGCGTTGATATCTGCAAGGCAGCAGTGGAAAATTCCGATCTTATTATTGCCCAGATGAATGCAAATATGCCGCGTGTGCACGGCAATACATTTGTGAATTTAAAGGATATACAATATGTTATCCGGCATGATGAACCCCTGCTTGAATATAAACCGGTAGTACCGGGCGACATAGCAAGGCAGGCAGGGAAGTATGTTTCAAAAATAGTGAATGATGGGGACACGATCCAGATCGGCTATGGAAGCCTGCCAAATGCGATTCTTGAAAATCTGAAGGATAAGAAAAACTTAGGAATTCACACAGAACTCCTTACAGATGCGGTTGTTGAGCTGATCAAGCTCGGGGTAATAAACAATTCCAAAAAAACAATCGACAGAGGCCGAACAGTCGCCTCATTCTGCATGGGTACACAGAAGACCTATCAGTACATTGATGACAACCCTGAAATGGATTTCAGGACAATAGATTACACAAATAACCCTCTTGTGATATCCCGCATACATAATATGACGGCCATAAATTCTGCCTTGCAGATCGATCTTACCGGGCAGGCCAGCGTGGAATCTGTAGGCGGCAGGTTCTACAGCGGGATAGGCGGCAGCGCAGATTTTATGCGCGGCGCATTACTCGCACCTGGAGGTAAAACAATTCTTGCGATTGAATCCACTGCCAGAAATGGTGAAGTATCACGTATTGTACCGCATCTTGAGACGGGTACCGGTGTCACCCTGAACAGGGGAGATATCTTTTATGTGGTTACAGAATACGGGATAGCCTACCTGCATGGTAAAAATATCCGTGAACGTGCAATGGACCTCATTTCGATTGCGCACCCAAAGTTCAGGGAATGGCTAATAAAAGAGGCAAAGCGGTTAAATATAATCTACAAAGACCAGGCCTTTATTCCCGGAAAAAGCGCGGAATACCCTGAATACCTGGAGGAGTACAAGACAATAAAAGGCGGTCTTCAGCTGCTTTTCAGGCCTGTCAGGATTAATGATGAGAGCCTGGTCAAGGATTTTTTCTATTCGCTTTCGAATCAGAGTCTGCAGAGGCGGTTTATGTCCTTCAGGATGGATGTGCCTCATTCGATCAGGCAGGATTTCGTGGTTATTGACTACACTAAGGAACTGGTGATTCTTGCTGTTATACAAGATGACGAGAAAGAGATTGTTGTGGGAATGGGTCAGATATCTAAAGATGAAAATACACTTTTTGCTGAAGTGGCCTTTGCAGTAAGGGATGACTATCAGAATATGGGGATAGGCACGGCGCTTCTCTCTTATCTTACCATTATCGCAAAGAAGGAAGGGCTTCACGGATTCATGGCTGAGGTCCTTCTTGAGAATCAGCCCATGCTGCGTGTGTTTAACAAGATGGGATTTGACATTCACAGAAAACTAGAAGAGGGGGCATACAGGCTTATAATGAGATTTGGAGAGCAAAATAATGGGTAATGAGATCAGACACGATATAAAATACCTGTTCGAGCCAGGCAGTATAGCTGTCATAGGGGCATCACAGGATAAGAAAAAGATAGGTTACAGCGTTTTCAATAATATTATATCTGGCGGGTACAAGGGCAGGGTATATCCAATCAGCCCAAAGGGTGGCTTTATTGATGGCCATCAGGTATACACAGATATCCTTGACATAAAAGAAGAGGTGGACTGCGCATCGATTGTGATCCCCGCAAACCTGGTGGTAAATGCAATAAAAAAATGCGCTGAGAAAAATGTTAAGTATGTACAGATAATCAGTTCGGGTTTTTCCGAGATTGGCAATGACAAAGAAGAAAAAGAGATAGCTGAGATTGCGAAAAAGGTCGGTATGAGGGTAGTAGGGCCTAACATGTTCGGGTTATACTCCTCTTCAGCATCCCTTAACTGCACCTTTTCTGCAAGCAGGGTAATCCAGGGGCATGTGGCAATACTTACACAGAGCGGCGCACTCGGGATCGCCATGATCGGTAAAACCGCTGTTTCCGGGATTGGTCTTTCATCTATCATTTCAATAGGGAATAAATGTGATGTGGATGAGTCAGACCTGCTTGAATATATCATCGACAATGATGATACAAAGGTAATCCTGATATATATGGAGGGTGTTAAAAAAGGGGAGAGGCTGATCAGCAGCCTGCGAAGGGCAGTTAATAAAAAACCGGTTATTGTTATAAAATCAGGAAGATCTGAAAGGGGCGCGCGTGCTGCCGCATCACATACCGGATCTCTTGCCGGATCGGATGAAATATTTGACGCCATCATGAAACAGTGCGGCGTTGTGCGGGCTGAAAGCGTTGAAGAGGCATTTAACTGGTGCAAGTTTTTTTCATCAAGCCCCCCACCCAGAGGATATAACAGCGTAATAATCACAAACGGCGGTGGAATAGGTGTTCTTGCTACAGATGCATGTGAAAAATATGGGGTAGAACTTTGTGATGATCAGCCGCTCCTACAAAAGATTTTTGACCCTGTAACCCCATCATTCGGGTCTACAAAAAACCCTGTTGATATCACTGGAGGCGCAGCTGCGGCAGATTACGAGTCAGCCCTTACCGCATCCGCAGAATCAAAGGAAATAGACTCGACCATTGCCCTGTACTGTGAAACAGCGACATTCGATTCTGCTAATCTTGAGAGTATGCTTGTATCAACATACTCAAAGCATATGAAGGCGGGGAAGCCTGTCACATATGCCCTTGTCGGTGGTGATCAGGTAGAATCCACAATTGCATCTCTTAAAACTACAAGCATTCCCCTGTTCAATGAGGTGCAGCAGGCGGTTTCTTGTATCGGTGCCTATAATCAGTACTATAAGTACCTGGATCAAATATCCCTTGCCTCAGAGGAATATAAAATCAACACTGATGCCATAAACAGGATAATTGACAATGCCCTGAAGAACAACAGGTCTTTCCTTCTGGCAAATGAAGGGGCAGCTGTTATGCAGGCAGCTGACATCCAGATACCCATAAGCAAAATTGCCAGAAACATTAATGAAGCTGTAAGATATGCTGAAGAGATCGATTATCCGGTTGTCATGAAGGTTGTATCAAAAGATATACTTCATAAAAGCGATGTAGGCGGTGTAATTCTTAACCTCGAAACAAAAAAGGAAGTAATCAATGGCTTTGAAGCTATAATGCATAAATGCAAGGCATATAACCCCAATGCTGTTATTGAAGGCATTGAAGTATGCGAGATGGTGAAGAAGGGAACAGAGCTTATCATTGGGGCCAGAAGAGATCCTTCATTTGGCCCTGTGATCATGTGCGGGCTTGGAGGAATATACGTTGAGGTCATGAAGGATGTCTCCTTCAGGACAATGCCTATGAATCGTGACATTGCCCTTTCTATGCTTGAGGATATCAGGTCATATCCCCTGCTCCTGGGCGCAAGGGGTGAAGAAAAGAAGGATATTGATTCTGTGATCGATACAATTATAAAAATAAGCTCTATTATAAAAAAATGTGACAGGATAACTGATATAGAAATTAATCCGGTTGTAGTCTATACAGATAAAAGCGGACTTAAGGCTGTGGACGCAAGGATCTTGATTGCAAAACCAAAGGAGGGAAACAGATGAAAAAGGTAGTGATATCTTCAATGAGAGACGGCGCCGGGAAAACAAGCATTATCGCCGGTATTATTTCTTCGATAAAAGATAAAAAGTTTGCATATATTAAACCTCTCGGTGACAGGCTGATCTATCGCAGGAAAAAAAGCTGGGATTATGACGCAAGCCTTATTGTAAAACTCCTGGGGCGTGAGGGAGAGCTGGAATCCCGTTTTGAGAAGATAACCCTGGGTTTTGACCAGTCAAAAATAAGATATATGTATGATGAAGAGGGTATCAAAAAGGCGCTTTTCGATATGGTGAAAGAGATAGGCACCGGTAATGATATCCTTTTTTCCGAAGGAGGCAGGGATCTGTTTTTCGGGTCATGGGAGAATCTTGATTCCATCTCAGTGTCAAAATACCTGGATGCAAAACTTATTATGGTATTAAGCGGGAACAGGGATACTATACTGGATGATATAAAGTTCATAGATAAGTATCTGGATGTGAAAGGCAAGAACTTTGGCGGAATAATAATCAACAAGGTAAATGAAGTAGATGAGTTTGAAGAAATATTTGTGCCTGAAATTAAAAAAATGGGTATAGAGATACTTGGACTTATTCCATACAAAGAGCAACTGACCTATTTTACTGTCGATTTTCTCGCTGAAAAGCTGATGGCCAAGGTGCTTGCCGGTGAG
The DNA here is from genome assembly GCA_964499695.1 of uncultured Desulfatiglans sp. Classification (GTDB taxonomy): domain Bacteria; phylum Desulfobacterota; class DSM-4660; order Desulfatiglandales; family HGW-15; genus JAAZBV01. Next base: position 68,372 of record CAZCMD010000002.1, on the reverse strand, counting down.
GAGAATATCAAGAATACAGTCAAGAACATGATAGTAGGCGCCATGTCTACAAGCGATCCCCATAAAAATCCCCTTTTTACATTGCCTACCCTTAACAGGGAGGACCAGCTCATGATCACAGGTGGTGACAGGAGCGACATGATCCTTGCAGCGCTTGAACGTGATACTGCATGCATAATAATCACTAACGATATTATGCCTCCACAGCATGTTATTTCTAAGGCTATGGATAAGAAGGTCCCTCTTCTGCTCGTTACCATGGATACATTCCAGACAGTAAAGAAGGTGGATGATATGGAGGCGCTTCTTACAAAGGATAATGATGTGAAGTTAAAACTTCTATCTCATCTTATTGAGAAACACACTAGTATCAGTGAATTGCTGGCTTGATAATCACACAGATGCGATATCTTTTTCATAACTGATATCGCATCTTTTCTTACTCTATCTCCGTAAAATCTGCCTTACAAACCAATTGTTAGAATTGTGTTAGAATTCTGTTTAGGGTTGACTGAAATACCCGGCTAAAATACTATTCAAAAATTGTTAGAAAAATATCATTGAAAGATATTTTATACGATAACAAATAGTTAGAAAGGTGTATTTCTATGGGAATAGAAGTTATATATATACTTGTCGGTCTCTTGCTGCTCTTTGCCTTTTTTGATCTGATAGTTGGCGTGGCAAATGATGCGGTTAATTTTTTAAATTCAGCCATAGGTTCAAAGGCTGCCCCATTTTTCGTAATACTTATTATTGCGAGCATTGGTATCCTTACCGGAGTCGCTGCATCAGGCGGGATGATGGAGGTGGCAAGAAAGGGTATTTTTCATCCCCAGTTTTTTACCATGCCGGAGCTGATCACGGTCTTTCTTGCGGTTATGTTCACCGATATACTCCTCCTTGATGTATTCAATACCTATGGTCTTCCAACATCAACAACAGTTTCTATTGTTTTTGATCTGCTTGGTGCCGCCGTTGCAATGGCCTTTTTAAAGGTACAGGATTCAGGCGCAAGTTTTGTCGATGTTATTTCATACATCAACACATCAAAGGCAATGGTTATCATATTCGGTATTCTATTATCAATTATTGTTGCCTTCTTTTTCGGTACAGTCATCCAGTTTTTTACACGCCTTATCTTTACTTTTAACTATGAGAAAAAAATCAAACGATATGGCGCGCTGTGGGGTGGCCTTGCAATGGTGCTGATTATATATTTCATGCTGATTAACGGGGTAAAAGGGGCAACATTTATAACACCTGAGATAGCTCTCTGGATAAAGGAGCATACCTTCAGACTGATGGCCTACATTTTTATCTGTTCAGCAATAATATTCCAGGCCCTGATTTTATTCAGGATTAAAATATTAAAGATAATTGTCCTCGCTGGCACCTTTGCCCTGGCAATGGCCTTTGCATCCAATGACCTTGTAAATTTCATTGGAGTGCCCCTTGCCGGACTTAATGCATATCAGATAGCAGTGGCATCAGGAAACCCGATGACTCAGATGATGGGCGCATTAAGTGACAAGGTGCATACCCAGGGGATGCTCCTGGTGTTGTCAGGTATAATTATGGTGCTTACTCTCTGGTTTTCTAAAAAAGGCCGCACTGTTACACGTACAGAGATAAGCCTGGGGCAGCAGGATGAAGGGACTGAACTTTTTGAATCCATGTGGATCTCAAGAAAGATTGTGAGCATGACCGATGCACTCTTCAACAATCTGTGCTGCTTTATACCTGAAAGGGTAAAGGAGATCGTTGACAGAAGAATAGACCCGTCAAGTAGAAAGGCAACTCCAGACCTGGACAGAAGACCACAGTTCGATATGCTGCGCGCCTCGGTAAACCTGATGGTCTCGAGCGCCCTCATAGCATATGCCACGTCGATGAAACTTCCCCTTTCTACCACATATGTAACATTTATGGTTGCCATGGGTACCTCATTTGCTGATCAGGCCTGGGGAAGAGAAAGCGCTGTTTACAGGGTTACAGGGGTGCTGACAGTAATAGGCGGGTGGTTTATGACCGCCCTGGTTGCCTTTATATTTGCATTTCTCTTCTGCTACATAATAGCATCACTGGAGATTATAGGGATTGCACTACTGTTTGTCATATCCATATTGATTATCTACCGCAATCATAAAAAGCATAAGACACGGTCAGAAGAGATTAAAGAAACAGAGATATTAAACCTGAAGAAGATCTCTGATCCTAAAGCGGCTATATCAATAACCTTCAATCACCTGGCCATCTTGATTGGTGAATTCAGGAGATGTTTTGATACAACACTTGATGCCCTTTTCATGCAGGATATCAGCACATTAAATATACAAAGAAAAGTGGTTAAAAAACACCAGGTGTGGGTCAATATCATTATGGCAAATGTCTTCAAGGTGTTGAGGCTTCAGCAGAAGGAAGATCATAAACTCTCTCATAATTATGCACGGACAATCCGTATCCTCCAGAAACTTTCTGACGGGTTCAGAGATATTGTGTTGAGGTCATATATACATATCGCAAATAAGCATAAAGGGCTGCTTGGTGTTCAGATCGAAGAGCTTAAGGAGATAAAAGATATTGTGATGGATGTATTTATAAAGGTAGAGACTGCCTTCATAAATAAGGATATCAGTGAATATCAGAACATTGTTGAGCAATATAACAGATTAAATCAGATTGCAGACAGGGCGAATATCGAGCAGATCAAAAGGATACAGGATAATTCATCAAAAACAAGACTTAGCATTCTTTTCTATGCAATTGTGGGTGATTGTTTGATGGCAGTCAGGCAGAATATAAAACTGCTTGAGATACTGAATGAATCCTTTAAGCTTGATAAAGATCTCGTAAAATCCTACCCACAGCTTGACAGCCATTAATAATACTGGGAATCAGCCGTAATGGCCGATTCCCGGGAACAACCTTCCAGGAAAATTATTCCTTTTAACATCATATTACATACCAATTTTAAGTAGATAATATAGCTGTTGACAATGGCATATGTGGAGACTATATTCCATAAAAAGAATATAGATGTGGAGATACGAATGAAAGATTTTATAAAGGTAATGAAGGCCCTGTCTGATCCAAACAGGGTTAAGATAGTAAAAATGCTTCAACATAAGAAAATGTGTGTCTGCGAAATAAGGGAGGCGCTCCAGATTGCCCAGCCGAGCGCATCAAAACACCTTAAAATACTTGAAGAAGCAGGTCTGGTCGAAAGCAGAAAGGATGGGTTATGGGTGGATTATTATCTGTCCGATGGGAATGGATCACCCTATGCTGCAAGCCTTCTGGGTAACCTTAAACACTGGCTCAAGAATGAAAAAGATATCATATCCCTTATGGATAAGCTTCCATCAGTCCGAAGGGATGAAGTCTGCTGCAGATGATAAATGCGCTATATATCTATATTAGAATATAGATATTGGGGATAATACCATGAAAGAACGTAATAAATTATTACTTATAATCGTTATATTTTTAGGGGCATATTATATACCCTGGCACAGTGAAATTGTCCGCAGGTCAGGTCTTGAGGCATTTCTTATGCTTCAGGAGTATGCAAGGGAGCATGTGCTCACATGCCTTATACCGGCTTTCTTTATTGCCGGTGCTATAGCAGTATTTGTATCCCAGGCATCTGTCCTTAAATATTTTGGCTCAAAGGCAAATAAGATATTATCATACTCTGTTGCCTCCGTGTCCGGGACAGTACTTGCTGTATGTTCATGTACGGTTCTTCCCCTTTTTGCTGGTATATATACAAGGGGTGCGGGTATTGGTCCTGCTACTGCCTTTCTTTATTCAGGGCCCGCGATAAATGTACTTGCCATTGTCTTGACTGCGCGAATCCTTGGCTGGCAGCTTGGTTTAGCAAGGGCTGTCGGAGCGGTGCTATTTGCTATAATAACAGGCATTCTGATGGCATTTATCTTCAGAAAGGATGATGCGGCAAGAGAGGCAGGGCAGATATATCTGCCTGATGAAGAGGAAAAGGGCCGGACACTGACACAAGATGCCATGTTTATATTTACAATGGTTCTCATACTTATATTTGCCGCCTTTGCCAGACCAGCCCAGGGGGAAATAGGGATCTGGCCCTTCATATTTTCAATAAAATGGTACATCACCTTTATTTTGCTGATTGTTTTAGGGTTTATGATCAAACAGTGGTTCAAAAAAGATGAAAGAATAAACTGGGTCGAATCAACATGGGGGTTCATGAAACAGATTTTCCCGCTTCTTTTCGCAGGTGTACTTGTTGCTGGTTTTTTACTTGGAAGACCGGGTCATCCGGCGCTTATACCTGAACACTATATAGAGAGCCTGGTTGGTGGCAATTCTCTATGGGCAAACCTTTTTGCCTCAGTAGCAGGGGCGTTAATGTATTTTGCAACCCTTACTGAAGTCCCCATATTGCAGGGGCTTATTGGGGCAGGCATGGGCAAAGGGCCTGCGCTTGCGCTGCTTCTGGCAGGGCCGGCTTTGTCTCTGCCTAACATGCTGGTCATAAACGGGATTATGGGAGTTAAAAAGACAGCCGTGTTCTGTTCAATAATTGTGATTCTATCCACTATAGCGGGTATGACCTATGGATGGTTAACTATGTAAAGTTTCACCGCAAAGAGGCCAAGGACGCAGAGAAAAACAAAAAAAACTTAGCACTCTTTGCGCCTTTGCGGTGAATAATAAGTAATATTAAAAAGGAGGTAATTATGGAAATAAAGGTATTAGGACCGGGATGTAAAAGATGCGAGGCTACCATGAAAAACGTGATGGATGCCGTGGCAGAGGCAGGAATAAATGTAAATGTTGAAAAAATCACTGACACCCTTGAGATAGCTAAACACGGTGTGTTCGGGACACCTGCTATTGTTGTGGATGGCAAGGTAAAAAGCGTAGGAAAGATACCAACCAAGGATGAGATCAAAGGTTGGATACAACAATAATCATTTAAGGAGGATAAAAAAATGGCAGAAAATTGCTGTACAACTGATGGGAATATTATGATTCTTGCCTGTTCAGGCGCATCAAATGTGGGTCAGCTAGCCAACAGGGCTGCTGTTGAACTTACGCAGGAAGGTTTTGGAAAGATGTTCTGTCTTGCAGGGATAGGTGGCGGTCTTTCGGGTTTTGTACAGTCGGCAAAGGATACGCCCCGCATGATAGCCATTGATGGATGTGAAGTGGGCTGCGCAAAGGCTACGCTTGCTCGGGCAGATGTTCCTTTAAAAGATTATATTGTTCTAACTGATCTGGGAATCAAAAAGAGCAAGGACTTTGATCTGAAACACCTTGAGATTCAGAGGGTAAAAGATGAGATTAAAAAGGTGTGTTGCGGGGGTGCATAGATAATATATGGGCATTGAAATACAAAAAGAAAAAATTCATCAGATTGTAATTAAAAAATACTCTGATATTGCTAAATCAGGTGGCATTGCCTGTTCTTCATGCTGCGGAGAAACAGGGCAGGATATCTCTATTGAAGAACTAGGCAGGGCCCTTGATTACACTGATGAAGAGCTTCGTCTTGCCCCCGGTGAGGCAAACCTGGGGCTTGGATGCGGAAATCCATTAAGCCAGGCAAAACTCAAACCCGGTGAAACAGTACTGGATTTGGGAAGCGGCGCCGGGTTTGATGCATTTCTTGCAGCAAGGATTGTGGGTGAATCAGGAAAGGTGATTGGCGTGGACATGACCCCCGAAATGGTTGAACGGGCCAAAGAAAACGCTCAAAAATTAAATTTTAAGAATGTTGATTTCAGGTGGGGAAAAATAGAAGAACTGCCCGTACCTGACAGCTCTGTTGATGTGGTAATATCCAACTGTGTAATTAATCTTTCACCCGATAAAAACAGGGTGTTCGGTGAGATATTCCGCGCCCTTAAACCTGGTGGAAGGATGATTATCTCTGATGTATTACGATCAGGAGATCTGCCAGCGCAGGTTCTGAATGATCCTGAAGCCTACACTGGCTGAGTGTCCGGGGCTATTTCACCCGGTGAGGTGGAAAAAATTCTTACAGACAATGGGTTTAAAGAAAAAACAATTATAAATAAACCTAAGAGTCATGAAATAATCAGTAGTTGGAATGTGGCCAAAGGGGCTGAAAACTTGGTTTTCTCTGCTTATATACAGGCTGTTAAATAATTTGTGGAGGATAAAAATGAAGTCTTTATTAATTACAATACTTATAGCCATTCTTATTGTGCCAGGAATTGTATCAGGTAAAACGCCTGCTGAAGAGCATGAGGAATTCCTAAAAAACCTTCCTGTCAAGGGTATGGTGACAATGGTCGCACTTGGTAAAAAAACCTGCACTCAATGCAAAATGATGTCTCCGATACTGGAAAAACTCAAAACTAGTTATGAGGGAAAGGCCGCCATTGTTTTTATAAATCTCCTTGATGATCCTGAACAGCAATATGTATACAAATTAAGGGCTCTTCCCACCCAGGTATTCTTTAACCCAAGTGGAGAAGAGGTCTTCAGACACATCGGGTTCATGAGTGAAAAGGATATTGTAGCCCAGCTTGCTAAAATGGGTGTTGAAAAATAATTGGTGTTTCGGAGTAATATCTGATGTTTGATTCTTTTTTCCTTACTGTTAATGAATGGATAACAGCAGGCCCTGCAATAGCGGCACTGGGTTGTTTTCTGTGGGGTGTGATAAGCGTTCTGTTCAGCCCCTGTCACCTGGCATCAATACCTCTTATAGTTGCATATGTAGGGGGCCAGGAGACCCTTTTAACACCCCGGAAGGCAGCCATATATTCTTTATTATTTTCCACCGGACTTTTTATCTCTATAGCTCTTGTGGGTATCATATGCGCCTTTCTTGGCAGGATGCTTGGAGATATAGGTAATTACTGGCAGGTTATTATTGGAATTATTCTGATATGGATTGCACTTGGTATGCTCGGGGTAGATAAATGCTCCGCATCCGGCAGCCTGCTGTATAAATTAAACTTCAGGGGATTTCTTGGGGCACTGGGTTTAGGGCTTGCATATGGCATTCTTTCAGGCTCCTGCACCTTTGGATTTATTGCCCCTGTGCTTGCCATTATTACTGTGCAGCAAAAGATCATTGTTGGCATTATTTACATAATCCTTTTTGCTATAGGCCATTGTCTGCCCATTGTTATTGCAGGGAGCTCAACCGGGTTTGTTAAAAGTATAATGGAAAACAGCAGGTGGCAGGGTACCGGGAGATGGTTTAGAAGGGGGGCAGGTGTAGTTATCATCCTGTTGGGTCTCTATTTTATTGTTAAACCATTTATAGGTGAATAAAATGAGTGGATCAATTACTAAAAGACTCTCTTTTCTTGACAGGTTCCTTACGCTGTGGATTTTTGCAGCAATGATAATTGGGGTTTTTTCAGGATATCTGTTTCCGAAAATTAAAGATGTCATTAATATCTTTCAGGTTGGAACAACCAATATACCAATAGCGATAGGTCTTATATTGATGATGTATCCGCCTCTCGCAAAGGTCAAATACGAACAGCTTGGCAGTGTATTCAAAAATATCAGGGTACTTGTTCTTTCGCTCGTGCAGAACTGGGTTATAGGGCCAATCCTGATGTTTCTGCTGGCAATCGCCTTTTTATCAGGGCACCATGAGTACATGGTTGGGCTGATACTAATTGGCCTCGCAAGATGTATAGCAATGGTTATAGTCTGGAATGAACTCGCATCAGGCGATACCGAATACTGTGCCGGTCTTGTTGCGTTCAATTCAATATTCCAGGTGCTCTTCTTTTCATTGTATGCCTACATCTTTATAACTGTTGTACCACAGTGGATTGGATTAAAGGGTATTGTTGTTAATATATCAATCGGTCAGATAGCCGAAAGTGTATTTATCTACCTCGGTATTCCCTTTATTGCGGGCATTATTACACGTGTTATAGGTCTTAATACAAAAGGAAAGGAATGGTATGAGAAAAAATTCATCCCAAAGATCAGCCCCATTACACTGATTGCACTATTGTTTACCATACTGGTCATGTTCTCCCTTAAAGGCGAATATATTGTTCAGCTCCCAATGGATGTGATTCGGGTTGCTATTCCGCTCTGTATCTATTTTGTAATAATGTTTTTTGCCTCTTTCTTCCTTTCCATGAAGGCGGGGGCCACATACGAGCAGTCAACAACCTTAAGCTTTACTGCGGCATCCAACAATTTTGAACTGGCCATTGCCGTTGCAGTAGCAGTATTCGGTATTAACTCAGGGCAGGCATTTGCCGCTGTCATTGGGCCGCTTGTTGAAGTACCTGTACTGATTGCACTGGTTAATGTGGCATTATGGTTAAAAAGAAAATATTTCCCATATGAAGTTAAAACACTGACAGGTGTGTGTCATGTGAGGTGTGAGGGTTAACATGCCTAAAAAGATACTCTTCCTATGTACTGGGAACTCATGCAGAAGCCAGATGGCAGAAGGGTGGACAAATTATCTGCAAAAGATTAAATTCAATGCATACTCTGCCGGGATATCTCCAAAAGGGGTTGACCCCAGAGCTGTGAAGGTAATGTCTGAAGCAGGGGTAGATATATCAGGTCAGAAATCAAAAGATATAGATTCACTCGGAGATATGCAATTTGATTATGTGGTAACCCTTTGTGACAATGCCCATGAGGCATGTCCCTATTTCCCTGCAAAGACAAAATTGATGCACCGGGGTTTTGATGATCCGCCAAGGCTTTCTGAAGGTGAAAAGGATGAGGAGAAGGCATTGAACAATTACAGAAGGGTAAGGAATGAGATAAAGGCATTTGTGGAAAATCTAGAGGAAGAGCTTGGCAGGTAGGATACTGTGTTTCAGAAAATGGTTTTTAAAAGAGGGGGTAAAATGAAATATATTTATACTTCTTTTATAAGCATTGGCCTTATGATAATGTTATTTGCGGGAGTAAGTCCTGATGTGACTATAGGAGAAACTCGTAATCATTCCTCTAATGATGAAGATGTGCCCCAGGCCATTGATGTCTGCCCACCTTTTCAACTACGCGATGAGGCTGGAAATATAATTGACCCTGTTAAAGGTATAAACGATACTGTACCATATTCCCCCAAGCAGACCTGCGGTGTTAGCGGATGTCACAACTATGAAAAAATCACCGAGGGTTTTCACTTTACTCAGGGTAAGGGGGAGAAAGTCCCTGATGCCATGGCCAAACGCTACAACTGGGTAAGTTCGCCCGGAAATTATGGCGGAAACTGGTGCTCACCTGCTCCCCTTTATCGGCAGCTTGCCTCTAAAAATAACACAAACGCACGCATAATTGATATGACCTCCTTTGAATTTGTGACCGCCTCCTGTGGTAATTGCCATCCAGGAGGAGGGCCTCTTGAGTATGACCGTGACGGCAAACGCTATGACATAAATATGCAAGATCCCGCATCAGGCCTGGTCTCTGGCGGAGAGAATAATTTTGATGGCGATTATTTCAAGGCGCGTTGGGCAGAGACTGGCGTGATCGAGGCAGATTGTCTTCTATGTCATATGCCTGAGTATGACTATACAAAACGAAACAAAGAGCTTGCCAACCTGAACTTTCGCTGGGCCGCGACGGCAGGGGCAGGTTTAGGGGAGATAATTGGAAAAGTAAACACAGGTGAAAAACCAACCATTTCCTATGATAAAAGCAGGTTTGATGCCGAAGGCAATGTCATGCTGCATATGACTCCTGAACCGCGAAATGAGACCTGTCTTAAATGTCATGCCAAACCTGGCTGGAAAAAGCGAGGGGCTTCATTCTCTACCCGCACGGATATCCACATGGCTGCCGGACTTCGTTGTGTGGATTGCCATACGGCTGGCAGCGATGCTGCTGACCCGATAATCCGAGGTAAAGAGGTGCACCAGATAGGGAAGGGTGATGACCCGTCCGGTTCTGTCCGCAATGACCTTGATAATACGGTTCGATCATGTGAGAGATGTCATATAGAAGGATGGGGTAATGCCCCGCGTGCAAGGCATGACTGGCTTCCTGATCTGCACCTAGATAAAATATCATGCCAGGCATGCCATATACCGGCACGTTCAGTAAAAAGCGCATTAGTTCAGGCCAGTGATGTTTATAACCCAGCGCCAAGGATTAACCCTGCCGGGAAACACATATGGACATTTTATGACCAGGAGATGAACTTTTGGAACCACTATGGGGAACTGGAACTATTTACTAACAAAGATCAGCCGACTGACATAACCCGGCCCACTCTTATAAGATACAAGGGTAAAATTTTCCCTGCTAACCGTGTCCACAGCTCATGGGTTGGATTTGAAGAACAAGGCAAGACCGGGCTGAACCAGCTTTTTATGAAGGACTTTTACCAGATGTGGGCGCAACATCAGGCAGATCCGGGAAAAAAATATCCTGAACTTTCAAAGATAACAGACGACAATAAGGACGGTATTATTGAGGTTAATCGTGATGAGGAAATAGAGGCTCTACTTACAGCGACAAAGGATTATCTTACAGCAACATCTTTTCCTCTTGAGAATCGTCGGCTGGTATGGGTATCAGATAGCAAGGCATATTTTTCATCAACAGAGGTCAGAGAGCTTCACCGTGAGGAGTATGAGGCTACTGCATATGCATCGGTTTATAAGTTTTCTCATGATATTGCACCCTCAAAGGCAGCTTTGGGGTCAGGGGGCTGTATTGATTGCCATAGCAGAGACTCTGCCTTTTTTAATGGGGCTATTCTTGATGCACTGTTCACTGGTACTGATGCTCAACCTGAATGGATACCCAACTATGCGATTCTGGGCATCACTTCACTTGAGGCCTGGCTTGGCTCGTTCAGGGAGGCCATTTTAAAACCCGCTAATCTCTGGATAATTTTTATAGAGATACTTGTTTTGTTGCTCCATTTTGTGATCTATGGACAGAGGAGCATTAGATCATCGCTCGAAGAGACTGACCTCACTATGCGATTCACACTCTCCGAAAGGTTGGCACATTATGTTTCTCTCGCCGCTTTTCTTGTCCTTGCAATAACCGGCATACTGTTTTTACAGAATAATCGGGGGCTAAATGGCATGCCGACACGTAACCTCCATATGTGGATAGGCATTGTATTTGGTGTAGCATGGATAGCGATGATGCTTATCTGGTTCAGGGATATGCTTTTCAACAAGAGTGACAAAAAGTGGCTTAAGGCGCTGGGTGGATATTTTGGTTATCGCGGAGAACAACCTGCAGGCAAGTTCAATGCAGGCCAGAAGATATTATTCTGGATGATAGCCGCATGCGGTTTTTTCCTGGTCATCACAGGTGTCTCTTTGGCTATACTTAAGGATAACATAAATACCAATCTTGCTATGCTTTATACACTTCACGATCTGGCAGCATTGTTAATCCTAATTCTGATTGTAGCGCATCTTTATCTAAGCACTATAGTTAATCCTCAGTCGATGCGCAGTATATTTGGAGGAAAGGTAAGCCGAAAATGGTTAAAGGAAAATCATCCTGAGGTTGAAAGTAACGAATGATTATGAGTATCATGATAAAAAATAATCTGTTTTAATAAACCGGGCAATTATGCCGCGGGCAGATGATAGAGGCATTGAACCTTTAAGATTGGTATACTACTAGATAAAGTCATTTGTTAAGATATGGATACAGGGTTCAATAAAAAATAATATAAGTGTTTTAAAATGCAAAGCAGTACTAAACTTAATACAATAGAAGATCAAAATCAGTTTTTAAAATCAGATTCATCAGGCAACCTCATCATTCCTGCAAAAATTGCCGCTGGATTGGGAATAAAACCTGGCGATCATGTAAAATATTCAGAAAGGGGAAGCTCTTTAACCTTGAGCCTTCCAATGCGACTCACAAAACTTTACATTGAGGTTACAAATCAGTGTAACCTCAATTGCCGCACCTGTATAAGGAATGTCTGGGATGAAACCCCGGGCATGATGTCTGAAGGGGTTTTTAAGGCTATACTTGATGGGCTGATGGAATTTTCAGCATTACCGGAAAAGATATTCTTTGGCGGTTTCGGTGAGCCTTTATCCCATCCGTGGATCATTGACATGATTTCACGCGTCAAGTCAATGAATATGAAAGCAGAGCTGATCACAAACGGGACCCTTCTTAAAAAGGAGATGATAAAATCCCTGATAGAATCGGGCCTTGATACCCTGTGGATATCTCTTGACGGCGCAACACCAGAAAGTTTTTCAGATATACGAATGGGAGCCCAGCTGCCAAATATACTTGAAAACCTGAGTATGTTAAACAGGATGAATAACGAAAAGGGGGGCAGGTTTGGCTTTTTAAAGCATATGAAAATAGGTATTGCTTTTGTTGCTATGAAACGGAACATAGCTGAATTACCGGCTGTAATAGATATCGGTAAAAATATCGGGGCAAGCAGTGTGCTTGTTACGAACCTGCTTCCTTATACAGAAGGCATGACTCAGGGGGCCATGTATTACAGGTCAATAAACAGGAATAGTTTCGACCTGGATCTGCCTCTAATGGATATGGACGATGCCACTCTTTCTGCAATACGCAAGGCAGCAGAGAGTATCCACATGACAATACCATTCATATCTGCTGAGAAATTACGAAACCGTTGCCCTTTTATCGAGGATAGTGCCGGGGCAATTGCCTGGAACGGTGACTTGAGCCCATGTCTTCCCCTGCTGCACAACCATGAAGGGTACCTTGGCTTTCTTAATTATGGAAGTCGTCATTCTCAAAAATGGGCAATAGGCAATGTGGTTGATAAAAAACTCTATGACCTGTGGAACACCCCTGAACACAAGGCATTCAGAGAGCGTGTAATGGATTTTGATTTTTCACCATGCATCACCTGCGGGGGCTGTGATCTTTCAGAAAAGAATGAGGAGGATTGCATCGGTAACAAACACCCCACCTGCGGAGCATGTCTCTGGGCGCAGGGTATAATAAGATGTCCGTGATGGAGAAAGAGGCTGTAGCTTTTTAGGCTATAGGCTGTAGACAGAATGAAAATCGATATTAACAAGGAGGAGATCAAATGTCAGCAGCAGTAAGAGATATCAACTGGAAAGGTTATTCGATTGCAAGTATTGTAATAATGGCAGCTATTATCATGATTGCCATATATACACGTCTATGGGTAATAACCGCTATCCCTGTCGGTTTTCTATTCGGGTTTTTCCTGAAAAAAGGAGAGTTGTGCGGTGCAAGCGCCATTAGTGAAGTTATTCTCATGCGAGACCGCTCAAAGGCCCTTGGTCTCTGGATAGCGATAGTTGTGAGCATGGCGCTTTTTGCCATATTTGACCTTATGGGGATTATAAAATTGTCACCAAAACCCTTTATCTATCTTAACTATATTGTTGGCGGGGTGCTCTTTGGTACAGGCATAGTGCTTGCCGGAGGCTGTATAAGCGGGTGCCTGTTCAAATCTGCTGCCGGTAACATCAATTCAATGGCCGGTCTTATTGGTATTCCACTCGGGATATCCATTGTGGAGTTCGGTTATCTTAATGGCTTACAAAAATATATGAACGGGTTTGTGCTTAAAACACAGGATGGCGGGCCTGTTACTTTATCATCCATTACAGGTATGCCCTACTGGATGCTGGCAGCTATCTTTGCTGTATTGACGATAATTGGCATTATTATTAGCAACAAAAAGAATAAAAAACAGAGCAAACTAAAACAGGATGATACAGGAGCAATATCAAGGACGATCACGCACCCATGGAAACCCTGGAAGGCCGGTATTGCTATTGGCATCCTTGCATTGTTTGCCTATCTCTCATCAGCCCCTACAGGAAGAAATTATCCCCTGGGTGTGACCCACGGTGTTCTTCATATGCAGCAGATCTTTACTGAAAATAACCCGACATATGTCTACAAAAAGTCTGAAACAAACCCTGCTGCTATAACTCAAACAACAGCCACCGGGCAGGTCTCAGCTGCTGAAAAACCAATTACACCTTCTACCCCGGCGCCAAAAAAGATCAACCTTTGGTTGCTGTTTCTTGTTGTAAGTCTTATGATAGGCGCATGGGTTTCAGGCAGACTCTCAGGCACTCTGACCTTTACACCAAGGCCGCCATCTCAGACACTGGTTGCATTTATAGGGGGTATATTATTGGGTGCAGGCGCTGCGTTTGCAGGTGGATGTGTCATAGGTAATATCCTCTCAGGATGGGCGCTTATGAGTGTGGGAAATATTTTGTTTGGTATTGTTACAATACTCTGCAACTGGATTGTCACCTATTTCTACCTGATGGGTGGAAGTATTTCGGATCTATTACCAGGAAATTAATAACTATTTAGAGGAGAACACCTATGGAATTTGAAAAACTTTTTGAGATTGGATTAGCGTTTCACGGCCACAAATGCCCCGCCATGCCCATGGGGCTCAAGGCTGGGCTTGCAGCCATGAAAGCGCTCGGTGTGGAGAGGTCAAAGGACAAGGAGCTTTTCGTTGATGCGGAAACCGGCAAAGACCATGCTGCCGGCTGCTTTCTGGACGGTATCATGACCGCCACAGGATGCACCTATGGAAAGTCCAATATCCAGAAACGTTATTATAATAAAATGGCCTTTACCCTTATCGACCAGAAAACCGGCAGGGCGGTGCGTGTGTCACTCAAGCCGGACTTCTTTGAAAAGGCGTTGAACTCACCGTTTGTTCAAAAGCGCAAGGCCGGGGTTCCTCCTCAGGACATTGAACAACAGATCACTGACCCGCTTGTAAATCGCATTCTTGGTCTCAAGGAAGAAGATTTTCTGCAGGTGGGGCCGGTTCACACGGTGGAGATCAAAAAGGGCAAGGGTGTGTTCACAACAAAGCGGTGCTCAAAGTGCGGTGAGCTGACCTTCGTGAACAAGATCAGGGAAACAGCGGAAGGCAATCCGGTATGTATTCCCTGCTCCGGCTATGAAGATAAGAATTAATCTGTTGCTCGCGTTTTGTGCATGACATTGAAAGGTAAACTGTCATGAATCTGTCATCAGTTATTGTCAGCTTTATCACTATTTTGGTAATTTCAGGTGTCTTTTCAATGTTCGGGAAAGGAGGAGGGTCGCTTTACACGCCTGTCCTAATAATGCTAGGTATGGCAGTCGGGCCCGCAATATCCACTGCGCTTTTTTTGAACCTACTGACCGCGTTGACTGCAACAATTGTATTTCAGCGGAACAAGCTGGTGGACTTTCGTTTTTGTCTCGTCTTTCTTCCAGGCACAATAATAGGCTCATTTATTGGGGCGTTACTCTCCAGCATAGCCCCCAAAAACCTGCTGCTTGGGATATTTTCTGCATTCCTTTTTGCCGCTGGCCTTCTCCTGTTCATTTCCGGTAAGGATAAGGTTGCCCGGCAAGTGAAGGCCCTTAATGCAGGGATGATCATATTTATACTGTTTTTTTCTTTTGGTGTCGGAGTTTTGTCCAGCCTTATCGGAGTGGGGGGTGGATTGATAATCTTTCCATTCCTTGTTATTTTCATGAAATACGGGGCTCAGAAGGCGGCTGGAGCCAACTCGCTTATCGTGACTGTCAGCTCTTTGATCGGAACCATTGGTCATTTTACCCTTGGTAAGGTTGATCTTCGGTTTCTTGCGGCTACTGCCTTGGCATGCATACTCGGTTCTGCCATCGGATCTCAGATTACAGTGAGGGCAAACCCAGGATTCGTCAAGGTGGCCTTCGCGTGCATCATGTGGTTTTTCGGGGTACAGATAGTATTAAAACTTTTGGGGATTTTTTAAATAATACGAAAGTCGGATAAATATAGTGAATGATCCATATAGACATTTAGGAATATCTCCAAACGCAACAAAAAAGGAGATAAAAAAGGCATACCGGCGACTGGTCATGAAATATCATCCTGATAAAAATCCGGACAATCCTGAGGCAGAAGAAAGATTCAAAGAGATTCAACAGGCATATGATTTTTTGGTAAGCCAAAATTTTCATTCTGATCAAACAGCAGAAAATCAATGGCAAAATATCTCTGTTTCTGCAATGCAGGATCACCCATTTCAATCCCTCAGAGAAGCTGTAATAAAATATTACTCAGACAGGGGATGGTTTAAGAATAAACCGGGGAAATAATAAAATTAAAGAAACCTAAGCTGGATATTTCAAAACCATATCCCAATAAATAGCATTATCATTCGTCCAGTTGCCCAAATAACTGGTTATGCTATAACATTTCAATGGTTTGTTGCAAGTCTCCAGACAGTCATCGCATAATACATGGTGGTTCATGGGTAAGAAACCTCGTTCAAGGATGGTGTGTTTAATGAATACCTGACAATAGTAACCGGTTCATTTCCAGCCGACACGTTTCCTTCGGGTATATTATCGATTTATAACGATTAGGTAGGGAATTTGCTTTCGCGAGAGACTCGCTGATTTTTTAAACATTTCGACTATAGGGGAAATATGCCCTGGGAATTAGTTCCCTCCAGCTAATTGATATTATAAATATTTATTTTTCTCTTAACAGGAGGACTAGTATTAGTTCTCATTCGGCTCTTAGTGCCTCGATAGGCTCTAATGTCGCAGCCTTGGAAGCAGGATAAATTCCAAAAATCAGCCCAATAATAAATGAAAGAGTCAATCCCGCACCCATTGCGTCCCATGATTGAACCGCAGGCAAATTACCAATCTTCGAGGCGAGAAAGGTCGAGAGCATTCCGAAGAAAGCTCCAAAAAATCCGCCCAGTCCGGCAATAATGAGAGATTCCAGCAGGAACTGGGTTCGAATGTCACGTCGACGGGCGCCAATGGCTCGGCGTAATCCAATTTCTTGCCTTCTCTCCCGGCCTACTGTAAGCATGACCGCAAGAATCCCAATACCACCAACAAGAAGCGATATTGCGGCAACACTTGCAACTAAAAGAGACAAGACGCGAGAGGATTCTCTCTCTGACTCTATCAGGGTTGCCTGGTTCTGAATAGTGAAGTCATCAGGTTTGTCACGCAGTCTGTGCCTCTCACGCAACAACTCTCTTATTTCGGTCTCGGCACTTTTCAATTGCGTAGAATCTGTGACCTGGATGTGTATCCTTTGTATGAAGGTAGTGCGTATAAGCCGATGCATCGCAGTATTTAACGGGATGAGAATTCTATCATCCCGATCCACTCCATTGGCATCTATCCCTTTTGCTTTCATAACTCCCACAACTTCGAAGAGCGCGCCGCCGATTCGTATTAGATATCCAATAGAATTTTCGCCATGGAATATTTTTTCAACGATCACTTCACCGATGATTGCGACTCTCTGGGCTGTATCATTATCTACCTCATCGAATGCACGACCTTTTGCTATCTCTATATTGCGTATCCGAAAAGCAGATGGAGTAGCTCCAACAATCTCTGTTTTTAGATTTTCCGATTCCCACTGTACACTCATTTTGCTGCTGGTCTCTGGAGCCGCATCGACAACAGATGCACACTGAGACTTTATGGCATCAGCATCCGTGATTTGCAATGAAGTAACGATCGCTGTCTGGGTCTCCCGACCACCAACAAGGGTAACATGTCCTGCATTCACTACAATCAAGTTAGTGCCCATATCGCGGATCATATCAAGCACGTGTTTTTGTGCACCTCGTCCCATGGACACCATAACTATTACGGCCGCGACCCCTATGGTCATGCTTGACATACACAGGGCAGTGCGTAATTTATGAACGGCAAGGAGCTTACATGATAAGGTGATGTTTTTTGATATTTTCAAGAAAATCTCCGGGATTGACAATCTGCTATTGAGTTTATCTTACAAAGAAACTCAAAAAAATCACAGATAATGTGCTTTATCCCTTTAGCTGTCCATCTTTGAGTTCCAGTATTCGTTGCGCATGCTCAGCTACCGCCCGATCATGCGTCACAACGATGATAGTTCGTCCCTCTTTATGAAGACGACTGAAAATTTCCACGATTTCGGCCGCGTTCTCCGAATCAAGATTGCCGGTTGGCTCATCAGCCAGAATTATATCAGGATCATTGATCAGGGATCTAGCGATAGCTACCCTTTGTTGTTGCCCCCCAGACAATTCATTGGCATAATATTGCATCCTGTCTTCCAGTCCAACTTTGGCCAGAAGTTTCATAGCGTGTTGCATCGCATCAGTAGGGTATTTGTCTGTGTAGATAAGCGGTAAGAGAACGTTATCAAGCACAGTGGTTCGTTCCAAAAGAAAAAACTGCTGGAATACAAACCCGAACTTTTTGTTCCTCAGCGCGGAAAGGGCATCATCGTCCAGTTGTAATACATTAATGTTGTCCAGTTCAAACTGGCCATTCGTAGGCTTATCGAGGCAACCGATAATGTTCATAAGTGTGGATTTGCCGGAACCTGATGCTCCCATGATTGCCACATATTCCCCGCGCTGAATAGAAAAGGTTACACCGCGCAGTACATGGGTTTCGACAGAAGTCTTTATATAGGTTTTCTCAATGTCTTTTATATTGATCATGCTTCGTCCCTCACTTTCTCACTAACCTCTCAAAATGTCGACAGGATTAAGGTTTGCCGCCTTCCTTGCAGGGTATATTCCGAAAATAACCGCAATGAGACTGCATGATACAATGGCGGCTGCAAAAGCCAGGGGTGTAAGATTGCTTGCAGCTACGTTCATGCTCGAAAGTATAATAGAACCGCTGTATCCCAGGATAGTTCCTAATATGCCCCCCATTAATGAGATGAGGAGAGACTCTATTATAAATTGGCGGAGTATATCATTCTTCCGCGCACCAAGCGCCCTGCGAACTCCTATTTCACTCCTTCTCGCGGAAACAGATGCAAGCATTATGTTCATAATCATAATGCCAGCGATCAGTAAAGTTATTCCGGCGATTACCATCAGCACATGTAACAAGGATCGAGAGGCGCCATAGGTCATGTCGATAAGGTCCTGGGGAGTTCTCATGGCAAAATCATCCGATTCACCGGGGGAGATCTTATGGCGTTCGCGAAGCACGGCGCTTATATCTTTGACAGTCTTGTTGAGTTTGTCGGTATCCTTCACGGTAACAACTATCTGTGTCAGAGGAATATCTCTGAAGAGTCTGTTTGTGTAAGTAGTAATTGGGATGATGATACGGTCGTCCCGATCCCTCCCTTCAGCGCCTGTTCCTTTTGTCTCTAGTTCTCCCTTGACAGTGAACGGGACATCCATGATTTTGATTGTTTGACCGATTGAATCAGCATCGCCGAACAGGGTCTTTTTTACAATCTGTCCGATGAGGCATACCCTTGCAGAAAAAGACATGTCTTCCTCGGATATGAAGCTTCCTTTATTTGCGTCAAAATCACGGATCTGCGCCCATATCGGAGTAACACCGAATACCCTGGTGAAGGTGAACTTATCTCCATATTTTACCTCAATTTCCTTGCGGTCTTTTACGGGCGAGATAGCTACAATATTTCCAACGTGTTGGCGGATAACATCGACATCCTCCTCGACTAGTGATACAACATCCCTGCTGCCCGAAGGAGCCCCGGTAAATTTGTCCGAACCAGGCCGTATCTGTATCAGATCCAGCCCCTGCTTGTTGACAGTGTCCATTACTTTTTCATACACACCCTGACTCACACAGATCGTCATTGTGAGGGAAGCAACTCCAACTGCTATGCCCAGGATCATAATGAATCCCCGGACCCTGTTGTTTCTCACCATCCGAAATGATTCTCTGGTAATTCGTATTATTCGGGTCATTATTATCCTCCTTCAAAGGCGCTTTGATCTTCAAGCACCTCATCCCCTTCATTAAGACCCTCTGTTATTTCCAGGAAGCGACCCTGTTTCCAGCCAATTTTCACCTCACGTCTTATCGGTTTTCCATTCTCCATTAAATATACAAAGTTGACACCCCCCGATTTTTTAACGGAACTCGCTGTTATTACAAGAACATCCTCGCGAGATTCGAGGAATATTGAAACATTAGCAGTCATTTCCGGCCGGAGATCAACTGAAGAAGATTTCATGCTCTTAATCATAACATTGTAGAAAACAACATTTTCTTTGAGAATTGCCTCTGGATATATCCCAACAACCTCTCCCTCTATGTCAATTGAAGGAAAAGCCTCAACCGTAAATGAGGCCTTCTGGCCAATCTTGATCTTGCCGATATCGATCTCATCTATATACGCCTCAACATGAAGTCGATCAAGATCAATAATTGTCACAAATGTGGGTGCGTTTAAACCTGCGGCTACAGTTTCACCTTCTTGCGTTGAGACAGAGGCAATAATTCCTGAAATAGGGGCACGCAAGGTTGCGTACAACAATGCCGCCTCAGAGATTTTCACAGAAGCCCGAGCACTTTCAACCTCAGCGTTTAGTAATTTTAAATCTTCATTGAGCGTATTTCTTGCCAACTCCAGCGTTTTGGAACTAGCCTCAAACTGAGCCTTAGCCACTAAGAGGGCCTCACTTGACTGGTCGAAAACCTGCTTGGATGTGTAATTTTCATCAAAAAGGATCTTTTCCCTTTCATATTCTATAGCTTTCAGTTCATAGATCGACCTGAATTGATTTAAATCGGCTTCGGCCTTCTCTATTACTACAGGGCCTAGTGTTGTCCTTGTTGTAAGATTGATTTCGGCAATGCTCAGCAAAGCCTGCTGCTTTTCGACAGTCGCCTTTAATTCATCTTTTTCAATCTCTGCAATGATCTGTCCTTTCTCTACAAAATTGCCTACATTGGCACGAAGGTGCTCGACTTTACCGGATATGCGAGAGCCAAGGCGCACCTCCGCGCCTACCTGAGGTTTAACTGTACCAAGGGCGGTAACTGTAAGGGAGAAGGTTTGCTTAGCAGCTCGAATTGTTTTATACTCATTCTTGCTTCCTTCTGAAGAGCAGCTCTGAAACGAGAAGCTCCCAAGAATGTTAAAGAAGATAATCAGGTATATTGGGATTTTTAGAGGTATTCTTTCAAATGTTGAATATGGAATGTAGCTTCTCAGTTTGATATCTAGCGGAAATAATCTGGACAACATTATATCCTTCCTTCCTGACCATTAAGTAAATCGATACCTACCATGAAATGAAATAGTATAAAACATTTTGTGTAAATTTAAAAGCTCGATAAAATGGCGCTTTCCTTTAAAAGGTTTTCGACACACACAAGAGGTGATATTAAAGCAGGGGATTTATACAAACCTCTGTGAATTCCTGTGGCTTATTTAAAAAAAAAATTAAACTGCAATCTCATCTTATTTTCTTTTTCCTGTTTTTAATAATAAGATAAAGATTCCAAGAACAACCATAACAATACAAAGTATCTGCCCCATTGATAAATGCTCCAGGATAAAGCCTATCTGTTCGTCCGGTTCTCTGAAAAATTCTATACAAAAACGAAACATCCCATATCCTAGAAAAAATACGCCCAGAAGAAAACCTCCCGGTATTTTCTTCATGCTTAACCAGAACAGTATCAGAAACAATACAAGTCCTTCGAAAAATGCTTCATATAGTTGAGATGGGTGCCTGGCCAGAGGGCCTCCATCCGGGAATACCATAGCCCATGGCAGATCTGAAACGCGGCCATAGAGTTCTCCATTTATGAAATTTCCGATCCTGCCTAGACCAAGGCCGATAGGCGCTGCAAGAATTACCCGGTCAGCTATTTTCCAGAATGAGAATCTGTTTTTATTCGCAAACAGCAATCCGGCAGCAATTGTGCCCAAAAGCCCGCCATGAAAGGACATGCCTCCATGCCAGACCGCTATGATCTCAACAGGATTTAAAACATAATCCATTAAATTCATGTGTTGGTAAAAAAGGATATATCCGAGTCTTGCACCTGCCATTAGCCCCAGTATGAGATAAAACAGGAGGTCATGAATCAAGGGAGTAGTCAGGCCAACAGGCCTCTTTTTCTCCTGATATTTTATCAGGAAATATGCAGCCAGAAACCCAAGCAGGTACATAAGGCCGTACCATCTCAACTGGAAGGGGCCGATTTTTAAAATATATGGGCTGATGTCCGGGAAATTAATCATATGAATTTAGATGCATCTTTATATTTTGAATGAGTATCCAAGCTCTTTCCATTTGTTAAGGATATCATCCTTTGAAATAAAACCTTCATGCCTCCACAGTTTCTTTCCATTGGAATCCAGAAATATCTGGGTTGGGATTGCCCTTATTCTATATAAATCAATAAGGGGCCTGCTTTGTTCATCCCTTACATCAATAAATTCAACATCAAAAACACCTTTATATTTTGCTGAAAGCTCATCAAGGATAGGAGCCATCATCTTGCATGGAATACAGGTGCCGGAACCCAGGTCAAGAAGCCTGGGAAGTTTTTGACCGGCCTTTATAGGCGAAGAATTCTGGATTTCCCCTTTGGAGCTGTCTCCGCAGGAAGTGATAAATAAAAGGCAGCAAAGCAGAGCCGCTAAAAGTGCGGAATTAATTAACAGCCCTTTATGCGCTAAACCTGTTTTATTGTTAAACGCCTTAATAATTCTATTCCCTTTCACAATGGTTTTAATTTTGATTTGCGGCATTATCAAACTCTCCTTTTTTAATTTTTCCCGATGCCATGACATACATGCATGGCATTAAAAACAAGGCCTCAAGCATTTCCATGATTAACCCCCCGATAGCGGCAACTGCCATGGGTTGGAGCATGTCCCCTCCCTCTTCAATGGCAAGCGCAAGCGGAATGAAACCAACAATAACGCTTATTGTTGTCATTACCCTTGGCCTAAGACGTATCTTTGCCGCCCTTACTACTGCTTCTGCCGGTGTTATTTTTTCCTGTGACTGCATCTCATTGGCAAAGCTAAGCAAAAGAACTCCATCGTTTACAACCGCTGCTATAATAACAAGAACGCCTATAATCACCGTGGCTCCAAATGGCAAACCGGTTGAAAGCATGATAAAGACAAGACCCGCCAGACAAAATGGGACACTTCCCAGAATAAGAGCTGGAAGCCTGATACTATTGAACTGGACAGCAAGGACAATAAAGGAGAAGAAGACCGCAAATACAAGGACAGAAAGAACGTTCTGTTTCATTTCGTCCATCATCTGCGCCTGCCCGCCGTATGTCAGGTCATAACCGACCGGTATACTTATATTAGCCATTGACCTCTTAAGTTCTTCCAGCGCCTGTCCGACATTGACGCCGGATGCATCACCCCGGACAATGACCTGTTTGATCTGATCTTCACGCACAATTTCAACTGGCCCTGCTGCTTTAAGCACCCTTGCCACATCCTTAACGCGTAAATATCCGCTATGTAAGGATTTTAATGGCAAATTTTCAAGGTCAGACCTGGAGACAATATCTTTTTCAGGAATCATAACCCGGATATTGTAATACTCATCACCATCCCTGAAACGTGTTGCCACACTACCCGAAACAAGGGTACGCAGAGACTCTGCTACATCCGAAACCTGTATGCCAAGTTCCGCTGCCCTGACCCTGTCCACAACCACCTGATATTCCGGTTTGGTCATATCCATGGATACATAAACATTGGTGAAGTGTTTCAGCCTGTTCATAACAGCAGCCATCTCTCCGGCAATGGCATATAACTGCCCGATTTCCTGGCCTTTAATTTTTACCTCAATGTCGGCGTCACCCAGCTTTCTAATGCCTTTCAGCTTCATCTGTGAGACCATAGCCTTTGCCCCTGCAATGGGCACTTTGTCTGCAACAGGCCTGAGGTACTCAATATATTCGCTGGTCGAAACATTTCGAGAATGCCTCGGGACAAGCTGTATGTTAAGCTCCCCTTCATTTGCTATTTCATATGTATAGAGTCCCCATACCTTTCCGCCAGAGAGAGTGAAGATGCTTTCAATACGATCATCTTTGCCGATTGCCTTTTCAAGCTGTGAGAGGACGCTGTTGGTCTCAGCCAGTGATGCCCCGGTCGGAAGTTTTACCTTAACCATGATGCGGCCGTCATCCATCTGAGGCAGAAACTCGCTTCCGATACGGCCTATAACCATTATCCCTGGGACTAAGATAATAAAAAATATAGCAGCAACGATCCATCGCCCTTTGATGGCTGTTTCCAGGATACGCCCATATGCACCGGTTATCCGGTCAAAGGCAAGTTCAAAACGTGAAAGCCTTTGCTTACGATGTTTTCCGATAAGTATTGATGAAATCATCGGAGTTACAGTAACAGCCATTATAAGGCTTACAATGACGATACCCGCGATTACAAGAATCAGTTCCCTGAAAAGCAGACTGACAAGCCCCGGCACAAGTAAAAATGGAAGAAACAGGGCCAGAAATGAAAGTGTGGCAGCTACTATTGCGGGGCCTACCTCAGATGTGGAACCTGTCACCACCGCACTGATCGGTTCATCCGGGTTTTCATGCCTTTTACGTGTGATTGTCTCGATTACAACTATGGAGTTATCCACCAGAACACCGATAGCAATAACCAGGCCGCCAAGAGAGAAGATGTTCAGAGAGAAACCACCAAGTTTCATGAGCCCGAAATTTAAAAGCAGGGTTAACGGCAATGCGGCCGTTATCACAAGCACCTGCCTGAATGAGCCAAGGAAAAGCCAGACTATTAAAATTACCAGCAGTGCAGCTTCAAACGCGGCATTGCGGACCCCGTCAATAGCCGCTCCGATATAATCTGCCTGATTTTCCACCATTCCCAGGGTTAACCCTTCAGGTAATTCCGGCCTTAGTTCCTTTATCCTCCTGTTTACCGCCTCTGCCACCTCTACAGTATTTGCACTGGACTGTTTCAGCACGCTCAGCTTGACACATGCGTTACCATCAAGGCGGGTAATAACACGCACCTCCTCATTGGAATCCAGGACCTCTGCCACGTCCCTTACATATATCTTTGAGTCCCCTTTTCTTGATACGAGGACATTCCTTATTTCATCAAGAGATTTGTATTCTCCCATGGTACGGGCTATGATCTCTTTGGTGCCGACTGTTATGCGTCCGCCGAACTGCTCAATATTTTCCTCCCTCAGCCGTTTCAATACATCATTGAGGCCAATACCGAATTTTTCGAGTGCGTCACGGTTAAGATGAACACGTATTTCACGCTTGAGCCCTCCAACAACTTCTGTTCCAGCCACACCCTGAACCGCAAGCAACTGATCCTGAAGCCAGTCATCCACCCATGTGCGTAATTGTACAAGGTCCCATTTATCGCCGCTTATTGTCAATTGGACAACCGGTAGTTGCGATGGGTCAGACTTTATTATTACAGGCGGGTCCATCTCTTTAGGGAGTTCCCTTGCCACACGGGCCATTGCAGCCATTGCATCCTGGTAGGCTACATCAACATTCACACCATATTTGAAGTTTGCCTGAAGCGTATACATGCCCTCTATTGATGAAGACTCAAGATAATCCAGATCATCAACAGTGGCCATCTGCCGCTCAACAGGGTCAGCAATGTTTTTATCTATCTCTTCCGGTGTTGCGCCCCTCCACCAGATATGCACCTTGATCATTGGATAGGTTATGCTGGGGAGAAAATCCACAGGCAGCCGCCATAACCCGTAGAGGCCAAGGACAGTCAATGCAAGTAATATTGCACTGGTTGCCAATGGACGTGTTACCGCATATTTTGTAAGTTTCATTTGTCCTCGTCCCCCTCGCCTGTTTTCTTCATTGGCATGTCGCTTAACTCCTGTGCTTTTTTATCCCCGGTCTTTTCATCTTTTATAAGCCCGACTTCCATTCCCTCCTTGAGTTTGTCGTTTCCCGAAACAATGACCGAATCACCGGCTTTGATGCCAGACAGGATCTGCACACTATTACCTGATTCAATACCTGTGCTGACTATTCTTGATACTGCCTTATTATCTTCTATCACAAAGGCGGTAATACCTTTTTTTGTATTGATCAACGCCTCTGAAGGCACTGTGATCGCATCCTCAAATGTTTCAAGCATTGCTTTCAACCTGGCAAACATGCCAGGAAGCAGGTTGACAGATTTTTCTATGTTTACCTCCACTCTCCTTGTTCTCATTTGACTGTCCAGATAAGGGTAAACCCTCTCAATTTTTCCATTAAATATTTTTCCGGGATAGGCATCCAGCCTCACCTCAACCGCTATTCCTCTTATAATTTCAGTTGAATAATCCTCCGGAACCTCTGTGTTTATAACCATGCTCGCAGGGTCATATATCTCAAGAAGCGCAGTACGCGGTGAAACAAATTGGCCATCTTTGACATTTACACTTGATACCACTCCTGGCCAGGGGGCTGTTATAATATAATCGTTGGCGGTTTCTTCAGCCTTTACAAGCAGTGCCAGAACCTTTTCATAAGCGGCCTTTGCCTGATCAAGCTGTTCACTGGGGATCGCTTCGCTTTCAACAAGCTGGCGGACCCTTTTAAGGTTGTCCTCCTCTTTTTTCAACTCTTCTCTGAGGGAAACAATTGATGCCTCAACCCCCATCTTTCTTCCGATTGTAAGCAATACCTCCCCAGCGGAAACACGATCGCCTTCACGCACACGAAGCCCTGCAACCGGACCTTCAGCAGGGGACGAAAGTGCCGCAACACGATAGGGAACAACCGAACCTGTCAGCTCTATTGTTTTTGAGATAAATGAAGGCGCTACCTTGACGGCCTTTACCCTGGGTATGTTTTTTTTTGCAGATGCTGATTCAGAAGCCTCTTTATTTTCTCCGCACCCTGATAAAAATATAATAATCGCAAGAGCTATCAAAAATCCAGGTGAGCTGATACAGGTTTTTATTTTATTGTTTAAATGCATAGAATAATTGATCATTATTTTAATCCTCCAGTAACCAGATTGATCTGTGCCAGTGCGACGTGGCTCTCTCCAAGTGCAATATAATAGTTTGTCTCCGATTCCAGCAGCGCGGTCTGCGAATCAAGGACATCAACAATAACACCCTTTCCAAGCTCATATTTCTGCTGTTCAATGCGCAGTCCTTCACGCGCCTGCTCAATCGCCTTTTTAAGCATCTGAATACGCTCAGATATGGAATTAAAGAGCAAAAGGGCCGATTCTGTTTCAAGACGTATCATATCCTTCAGTTTATCAAGCCGTTTTCGTGATGCTTCAAGTTTTGCGTATTCTTCCCTTATCTGGGCGTCAACACGGCCCCAGTTAAAGAGTGGCACTTCTATGCCAACGCCTATTTTCCCAGTATCGGAAAATTCATCTGATGAACCCTGGGCGCTTCCGCCTGCGGCCCATCGTCCCCCGTATGATCCGAAAAGATTAATGGAGGGGTAATGGCCTGACCTGGCCATATCAACCTTTTTTGCCTGGGATTCGAGAATTTTTTTTGCAGCAAGATAATCAGGTCTTTGCTCTAAAGCAGTCTGGAGAGATTCTTCAGGTGAAAATGGCTGATAAGTGTTTTCTGTAAAATCCCCTTTAAGTTTGACCTCCCCCTCTCCGGGGTTAATCCCCATAAGGTTTATCAGTGTCCTTTTAAGTATCATCAGGGTATTGTTTTCCGCTAAAATACGTTGATTGATATCAGCAAGCCTTACCTCTGTGCGTAAGAGATCAACCTTTGCAGCCTTTTTCAGGTCAATAAGATTGTTAACCCTCTTTATATGGGATTCAAGGGCATCCTTTGAGAAGGACAATGACTCAAGGATTTTATCCTGCGCAAGGATATTATAAAAAACCCTTGTAACATTGAATACAACCTCATTTTTTATGCGGTTCACATTGTATTCCGATGCATCTCCGAGCAGCTCTTCGGCCTTTATGGCATTTACATATCTTCCTCCTGCATATAAAGGCATTCTTACAACCATATCCCCGGAAAAAATTGAATTGCTGAATGCCCCGGGGTCACCATTTGATCTTGCAGGTATAAGACGCTGATCATCCAGATAAAGCGAATATCCTCCCTCTGCTGTTAACACAGGGCGGGTTACGCTTTTTGACTGATCAATGCGTGCCATAGAAGCATCGGATTCATGAACTGACACAGCAATTTCAAAGTTGTTTTCCAGTGCGATTTTGATAATTTCCGGAAGCATCATGCCTTCAGGATTTAATACAGCAGGATATCTTGCTGTTATTGTTTGCGGTTGATCTGGTTCAGTATGATAACTAAGCGGGATCGGATAATAGGCATCAGTGGATGGTTTCATTACACACCCGGTAAGACCAATAGATATAATTGAGAAAAGCGTCATAAATATAGCTTTTTTATTTTTCATAATTTACCTCAAAATTATTTACTCTCACATCTGACTTTATTTATAGTGTAGGATTGGAAACGCCAAATGCCTACGACCTGAATACCCTATAGTTAATTATTTTTTGATCAGACCTTTCTGTGTTTTGATCTGTGACTCAATTACAGCCTCAACACAACTCATGAAATTTAGAACACAGGGAACCTTCAGGCGGTAAAATACCTGTTTACCGCGTTTGTCATCCTCCACAATACCTGCCTGCTTCAAAACAGTGAGATGCTTTGAAATGGTGGAAAAATCAACATCAATAACTTCGACAAATTCACACACGCATCGCTCCCCTTTTGAAAGTTCTTCAGCCATCCACAACCGTGTGGGGTGGGCAAGGGCCTTAAGAACCCTGGACTTTGCCTCGTATAAAGATTTATTCTTCTGATTCATTATGTCACCTCATGTTTGTTTATTTGGTAAAATAACCAAATAATATTCTTATGTCAAGAGCAGATTTCAGTATTAAATTCTCATTTTCTATTAAGGCCAGCGAGACAAATTACTTTTATACAAGAAATAAAAGCAATTTTAAAAAACATAACAGTAATGCGAAACTTTCCCAAGATCATATTGACATGAATCTTCCTTTAAAATATCCTCTGTTTACTTTTATTGTACGAGTAAATTACTAATTATCGGAACGGTTATGGATACATCAATGTTCTCAAAAGCAGATCTTACACAGATATCCGCACATGGGATGACGCCTGAAAAGGTTATCTCTCAAATTAACATATTTAAAAAAGGGATACCATTCACAAAGATCTTAAGACCCTGTACTATCAATGATGGCATTACAACCCTGGATAATAATGATATCGAAAAATATATCAGTACATTTGATACTGCCCGGAAGCAGGGCAGGTGCATGAAATTTGTGCCTGCATCAGGGGCAGCCAGCAGGATGTTTAAATATCTGCTTGAGGTTTATAACGAAATAAAAAATGTGGATGATCTCGGAAAAATATTATCTGATGAAAGACATAAACCTCTCATTTCATTCACAGGTGATCTAAAAAGATACGCCTTCTATGATGATCTTAAAATAAAAATGAAAGAAAACGGCATTAACATTGATGATGCTGTTAAAGATCAAAATATCAGCCGGATACTTGATTGCCTCCTGTCTGATGAAGGCCTTAACTTACCCAATATCCCCAAGGGTTTGATACCGTTTCACAGGTATGATACCCATTCGAGAACTCCATTTGAGGAGCACCTTGTTGAGGCATTCAATTATACATATGACAGGGCTGGCAGGGTAAAGATTCATTTTACCATCTCCCCTGAACATGAGGCACGGGTAAGGGGATACATTGACTCTGTCCTTGACCAGTATGAAAGGGAAGGGGCTAAATTTGAAATAGGGTATTCATGCCAGATGCCTCATACAGATATAATCGCAGTTGATATGGATAATATGCCATTCCGGGATGAAAATGGGGCCCTTGTTTTCAGGCCTGGAGGCCACGGTGCCCTGATAGAAAATCTTTCAAACCTTAAGGGTGATATTGTTTTTATCAAGAATATAGATAATGTCAGCCATGACAGGTTTAAGGATATCACCTCCAGGTATAAAAAGGCCATCGGGGGTTTCCTGATTTATCTTCAGAATGAAATATTCGGACATTTAAAAACCCTGATAGAGGGTAACCATGATGATCAATATATAAAATCACTATTCACATATTTACAAAAACGCCTTTGTATCACACCTGATAATGGATTAACAGAGAGTCCTGTCAGTATACAAAGAGAATATCTTATTGGTATTCTTAACAGGCCGTTAAGAGTATGCGGGATGGTAAAGAATGCAGGTGAACCTGGAGGCGGACCATTCTGGGTTGAAAAGACAGGTAAAGGCACCTCAATACAAATAGTCGAATCATCACAGATAGACCTGAATAAGAAGGATCAGAAAAAGGCATTTGAGTCTGCAACCCATTTTAACCCGGTTGATCTTGTATGCGGCCTTAGGGATTATTGTGGGAATCCATATAACCTGGGAGAGTATGTAGATAATGATGCAGGCTTTATTTCCTTAAAATCACAGAATGGCAGGGAAGTGAAGGCACTTGAACTGCCCGGGCTCTGGAATGGCTCTATGGCTTTCTGGAATACTGTTTTTATTGAAGTGCCTGCTGCAACCTTCAGTCCTGTAAAAACTGTTTTTGATCTTATAAGGGATGAGCATCAGCCGGAGTAAATGAATAGAGATGACAGAGATAATAATAGGACATATTGAATGGGCAGTGCAATATGCACATGTATGGGGTTTTCTAATGGTCTTCATATTTATGACCATAGAAAGCTCATTTATCCCCTTCCCGAGTGAGGTGGTCTTGATCCCTGCTGGTTTCATGGCATATAGGGGTGAGCTGTTTTTCGGTGAACCCTGTATTGACATCGCTGTTGTGTTTGTATGCGGTCTGGCCGGATCCCTTACCGGGGCGTATATAAACTATTATCTGGCAATTCGTCTGGGCAGGCCTTTTCTTTATTGTTATGGTAAATGCTTTTTTCTAAAACCAGTGGTGCTTACAAGGTCGGAAGAGATATTTTTAAAATATGGAGAGATTGCCACATTTATATGCCGTCTCCTTCCAGCTATTCGGCAGTTGATCTCAATACCCGCAGGTATTGCTAGAATGCCTTTTGCGAAGTTTACATTATTTACCGGTCTTGGCGCTGGTATATGGTCTATAATTTTATTATGGGTTGGCTATTATCTCGGGAGTCTATCCGGTGATATGTCATACAGTGACCTGGTTCACAGCGGAAAGGCTATGATAGCAGAACATTACATATGGATTCTGCTTTTTATTGCAGTAGTAATTGTAGCATATGTATTCATACATCGTTTGGTAATGAAATCTGGTAAAAATCATGGAACCATTTCCTGATCACCCGGGATCAGTATTGCAGGGCACAGGTATTGCATCTCTAAGATATGTATGATCAGGGCAGGGAATTAATGGGGTACAGTTATGGAAGAAACGGAGAAGATCAGCGGGAAAAAGATGCTTGCTATCCTTGAGAGATTAAAACAGGATCATACCATACTGAACATACATGTGATGGGTACAAATTTCGATGGCCTGACAATTGTGCTGGGCCTGTCTGATACTGAAAACAGGGGATTCTTCATTGATTACCCCGGAAGCGCCGATTCTGTTACCCCTATTGCCGAAGGTAAAAAATGTTATTTCCAGTTCAGTGATAGTGAAAAGATACAGTACAGTTTCAAGACGACCATTGACAGGATATTTGGTAGAAGAATCAAGTTCCCTTTTCCCGAATACATAGAAAGGGTACAGAGACGTAACTGTTTCAGGGTGCCTGTCCCTTCAGGAGTAAAGTTATCCTGCAAATGTGCTGACACTCAAATGACCTTTACGGTTACAAATATAAGTGAAGAGGGTATCCAGATAGAGGCTGATCTAAACCGGTATAATAAGGATATCCTGTTCAAGGGTGAAAAATTGTTGGCCATCTCTCTTTTATATGAAGAGGAAGAAAACTCTGTTAATATCAAGATGGGTTCTGCTGAGATTGTAAGAATGATAAAATATGTGGAAACAGGGAAAATGGATTTTGGACTTAAGATCCTTGAAATAAAAAAGGATGACCAGAACGAACTTACAAAATTTACCTATTATTGTCAGAGAAGGGTGCTCAAGGAAAGGGGAGGTTTTGATGAATAGGGTCAGTTGCTATACATACAGGTCAATATTTTCTCCCATGCCCCTGGTATCCTTTTCATTGCCTGCCCTGCCATAGGTGCTGCCAACACGGTTATATTTTGTGTCAGTAAAAGGGAGTTTTACAAGTTTATCCTTATCATTATTATATGCGCCTATAGCTCTGCTGGAAATCCCCCTCACAGGCTTGATCTCATAATTCACCGGAATAATCGCAAGACCCGTATTTGTTTTCATTACTGAACCCTGACTAAGAAAAGTAACACAAAATATAATACGTAAGTACTATTTTTTCAAGGATATTATGCAGTAATTTTTACTTTTGCCATAAAAAAATGATAAAAATATTCTCTTACTTGTCAGTTTTAAACATGATCGGGTGCCGGTGACTGTATCCCGAATTTGCAAGGATTACCTGTTTGCCTTTATTTGTAACAGGGTCTATTACAACCGGCCCCATCAGGTTTAAGGTTGATTCTTGAGGCTTTCCATTTGGTATGGTGACAATCGCAAATATCATTACTGTTTCATTATTGTCCGGCTTCAGGGCATTTTCTTCTTCTTGCGGGATATCCTTCAGGTATTCAGGAAAAACCTGAAAAGGATTCATTATAACAAAGGCCAGGTCAGGCTTATTTACAGACTGGAGCCACATGAAAGGGGAATCACTCCTGTGTTCCATGACTATATATTCCTTTTCATCAGGAAACCCAATCAGGCCATCAGTAAACTGGATAATCCTTTCTTTATCAATTTCTATCTCGCCAAATCTTGAAGTTTTTATATTCATTACTTTCCTTTTTCACCTGTTTCAATAGAGTTAAGGAATTTATCAAGATCGATCTCTGTCTGTGATGCCTTTATATTTTCACTCATGATCTTTTCATATATCTCGGTCCTGTTTATATGGACATCTTTTGGCGCATTGATGCCCAGTTTTACCTGATTCCCTTTGACCTCCAGGATCGATATGGTGATAAAATGCCCTATTGTTATACTTTCATCCACTTTTCTTGTTAGTACAAGCACTGGTACCCTCCATGGCTCCAGAAATATAATTTATCTAATAATCCTCTTAAGTAAAAACTCAGATACCCGAGAATGCAGCTATATAAAATTAACCAGGCTCAACTCCATCATTTTTGCTGATGAAGAGAGTGCCGCATTATATGCCAGCTCCTTTGACTTAAGGTTTATAACTGCCGCTGCAAGATCAGCATCTTCAAGTTCTGACATCCTTTCAGTATCTGTGAGTTTGAGATCCGTTACTACCTCTTGTTTTACATTAAGCCTTATTGTTTTTCCACCTATATCTGATATGGTGGCACTGACGCTTTTTACATGCGAGTCAAGTTTTGTCATTGCATTCTGTATGCCGGCTATATCATTGCTTCCAAGGCTTGTCTTAAGGTCAACTAAAGTCTTGAATATATTTGAATCATCCCAGTCTTCGCCAAACACATCCTTGCCGTCTCTCCCAACCGGAACGACAGAGTCCTTGCCGATATTTATTGAGAAGGCAGTATCATTCCCTGCGTATGTAACCTGTGTGCCGGCAGTATCTAGTTCAAAGGGTATTGTATCAGTATTTGTGCCTCCGAAGATGTACCTTCCTCCGGTGGTGCTGTTTGAAAGAGAGATGATCTCTTTTAGATACCCGTCAACAAGATCCATACTATTTGCTCTCTGCGAGGCATTGGTGTTTGCGCTGCTCATTGCAACAGTCAGTTCCTTTGTGGATGTGAGTATATTATTTACCTGAGTAAGCGCAGACTCGGATGCCTTGAGCCATGAATTTCCCATGGAGATATTTCTTTCCATCTGATTGAGATTGGACAGGGATGATCTCAGTCCCAGCACGGCAACAAGGCCTACAGGGTCATCGGAAAGATTATTTATCCTCTTTGCTGTTGATACAGTTTCATTTGCCTCAACCATTCCTGATGAGGTCATGCTGAGGTTCCTTATGGTGCCGTCATATATAGATTTATTGGCTACTCTCATGTTACACCTTTACCTATACCGTCTGGAGAATCTCATCAAGCATCTCCTGTGCGGTTGTTATTAATTTGGCAGCGGCCATATAGGCATGCTGAAACTTGATCAGGTTGGTCATCTCTTCGTCCAGGGAGACAGCGGATATATTGTCCCTTGTTGCCTTCATCTCTTCCTGTATTGCCTCATTATAGCTCTTTTCGCGCTGTACGCTCTGGCTCTCTATCCCTATTGAGCCTACCATCTGGTGAAAATAATTATCAAGTGTAATATTTGTCACATCAAGTGAGGTTGGGCTCTCACCCCGCGAATATATCCATTTTTTTACAGATACATTTTCATACTGGAGGTTTGCCAGTTTCAGGGAGTTTGTGTTGTCGCCGGGATAAATTTCGTCATCGCTTATTGTGCCTGCTGCAATATAGTTTTTGTCAGCAAGAATCATATCATTTATCCCCATATCCCTTGCGTTTGAGGATGTAAAAAATGTGTTTATACCGAGCGCTGCAAGGGTATTGCTGCTATCATCTGAAAAGGCAAAGGTGTAACCGGGGTCTGCCTTTATATTTAGTAATCCATCTGTAATTGAGGCGTTCAGGCCAGTATACCCGTTTATTACAGATACGAGGTCATCAAGGTTGGTAGAGGCTGCGGTAACAGCTATTGTGGTATCTCCCACAAAATTTCCTGTTGCATCATACAGCGATATTCTGAAACTCCCATTCGTTATCCTGTCATAATAGTCCAGGCCTGAACTAGGTGGAATAGGGTTCCCAATCGCCTGAGATGAATCATCTACATCATAGGTGCCTGTGACAGAGGAAAATCCGTTAAGCCCCACTCCCTGGCTGTGAAGTTTGTTCACTTCCCATATTATTTCCTTGGCAAGTTCATCAAGGTCAGACTTGAATTTCGGGATTATCTCATCCCTTATATCGAGCCATCCGCCAAGTTTGCCCCCATTGATTTCATTAGTTATAGGGCTTGAATTGGTTGACCAGGTTATATCTGTCCCAGTAAAGTCAAGGTGGTATGATGACTGCTTGTTGACCAGCATAAAACCCTTATTGCTGCTGACTGAAATGGTTCTATCCTCATATTCATAGGTATTGACATCCATATACTCTGATAGTTGTTTTACCAGGAGATTCCTTTTATCTATAAGGTCATTTGGATTTCCTGTAATTCCTACCACCTGTATCTGTTTATTTGCATCTGCTATCTGATCAAGTATCTCATTTATGGAGTTTATACTTACCTCTACCGAATTGTTAATCTCTTTGCTCAGGTTTAGAAGATCACTGCTTGTATCCTGAAAACTCTGGGCAAGAAGCGAGGCATATTCTGTAACCATATTTCTTTCGGGTATTCCTGAAGGATTGTTATTGAGGTCATTAAGGGCATTCCAGAACTCGCTTAACTGATTGCTTATACTGTTGCTTGAATTTTCAGTAAAGATAGTCTCCATGATATTCATGTATGTCTCTTTTTCTGACATCATGGAGAGGTTGCTTGTTGCTGACTGTAAACGCCTTTCTATGAATGCGTTTGTCACGCTCTGAATCTCACTCAGCTTTACTCCTCTGCCGAACAGATGGCCTCCATAGGGTGCAGCGTCCTGTGCCTCAAGCATGGGGACCTGTCTTGCATACCCTTCAGTGCTCACATTGGCAATATTATGTGAAATCACATCAATAGCATATTGCTGTGTAAGTATGGCATCCTTTGCCAGATTAAGTACAAGGCCAATTCCACTCATTTTTAAACCTCGTTATGGTAAATAAGGTTAGAGGTCCCGTTTCTTCTTTTCAGGTCACGTCCATATATATCAGGTTTTTTATCGTTATTTGTGATGGTGTTGAACACGTCGTTAATAAAAGAAAGCGTATCATTGATAAATGATATGTTTTCTTTGACCCTTGTGCCGATTTCCTGTTTTAACTCCATGAGTTTTCTCTTGAAACCCATTATTAAATCCTTGTCATTCCTTAAAATATCTGCTGGTACAGGACTTGCAGCATGATTTCCCGGAAAACTCATGTTATTTTCTTCAATAGCCTCTAAAATCTCCTTTTTTTCATCGAGAGATGACCAGATACCCTTTATGTCCTGGTTTATAAGGTTATCACTCTCCCTTTTTATACAACCAAGCAGCTCTTCATACAGTGATACCCTTTTAAGGTATAGATTTTTTAGTCTTATTATGTCCTTTTCCATATTGCTCCTTAACTTATATATCGGTAAAAGAATGCAAATTCTGAAATATCCTTTAATCACCGGCATAACATCATGATTTAAAGAAATTTTCAGGATCAAGCCTCTGCCCGTCCTTTCTTACCTCAAAGTGAAGATGAGGACCTGTGCTTCGACCTGTTGAACCGACCTTTGCTATTGTTGTGCCTTTCTGTACCCAGTCACCGGCTTTTACCGTAATGTCGCTATTATGTGCATAAAGTGTTGTATAACCCTGTCCATGATCAAGAACGACCACCTTGCCATATCCTTTCTGATCGTCTGTCATCTGGACTCTTCCAGCCATAGCTGCTTTTACTTCTGTACCCGCATCTGCAGCCATATCCATTCCTGCATGGAATTTCTTTTTCCCTGTAAATGGATCTTTTCTGAAGCCAAAGGATGATGATACCTCTGCATTCACAGGCATTAGCGGACGTGTGCTGATCTCTCTGCTTTTTTCAGTGCTTCTCACCGTTTCAGCATTTTCGGTTAATTGATAAATATCTTTCAACTGATTATATAAAATCTCGCTTATGCTGTTACTCCCTTTTCCAGCCATATTTTCCGAGAGTTCCTGATCAAGCATTGATTCATATATCTCTTCTGCCTGTCCGCCATGAAAGAGATCACACTTTTCTATGCTTTTTCTCATGCTCTTAAGCATCTCATATGTAAATATTGCTTCAAAATCTTTGCAGGCCTTTTTTAATTTGGCATCTTTTTGATCAGCAGTTTTTATTACTGAGGGCTGATCTGTTGATTTTATGGATATATCTTTCATTAGCATTATGCTCCCTGTTATGGCCTGCCTTTTTTAAAACTTAGATAATCTCAAGTTCAGCCTGCAAAGCCCCGCTAGCCTTTATGGCCTGGAATACTGTTATAAGGTCTCTAGGTGAAACCCCTATGGCATTCAATGCCTTTACTAAACTACCGATATCTGCCTTTTCAGGACTGACCAGCAGGAGCTTGTTTTTTTCTTCTGTAACATTTACTTCAGTATCCGGTGTAACAACTGTTTCACCATCTGAGAATGGAGCAGGCTGACTTACATCCTTTTTTTCCTTGATCTCAACACTCAGGTTCCCGTGTGCTATGGCAATAGGAGAAATCATTACCTTTTCACCCATTATAACCGTACCTGTTCTTTCAGAGAGCACGATTCTGGCCTCAAGATCAGGTTGTATTTCTATCTGCTCAAGTGATGATACCAGGGTTACATGATTTCCGGTATAGGCTTCCGGAATATTAATCTTTACTGTTCCGGCATCCACAGGAATAGCATTTACAGTCCCGAGTGTATTATTAATGGCATCAGACATCCTGAGGGCGGTTGTAAAATCCGGACGGTCAAGGGCTATGGTTATATCTGGAAGTGTATTGAAATCAAAGGCTATCTCTCTTACAATAAGGCCACCTCCGGGTATCCTTGCGACTGTTGGATGATTTTTCTGGACACCACCTCCAGCCGCACCTGAAGAGGCAAAACCTCCTACCAGAAGTGCTCCCTGAGCTGTTGCATATATATTGTTATCAACACCCTTAAGTTGTGTCATTATAAGAGTGCCACCCTGAAGGCTTTTTGCATCGCCAATTGATGAAACGAGAACATCAAGTGCGCTCCCCTTTTTTGAAAAGGGAGGAAGATTTGCCGTAACAATAACACCTGCTACATTGTCTACCTTGATTTTATCAGACTGGGTATGGATTCCAAGACGTTCCATCATATTTGCAAGGGATTGTGTTGTAAACTGTGTAGAATTGCCATCACCTGTTCCGTTCAGACCGATTACAAGTCCATACCCCACAAGCTGGTAGTTCTTTACACCCTTAAAAGATGCGATATCCTTTATCCTTGCGCCTGAAACGCATGTTGCGTATCCTGTAATAATAAGGCATGTAAGGATAATAAGTTTTATAAACCTGTTTTTATTAACTGGTCTCATCGTTGCCTCCATTAGAATGGCCATATAATATCTGCTGCCCTTGACAGCCAGCCCGGACGTTGTTTGTCACTTATTGCTCCTGTTCCCAGGTATTGTATTTTTGCATCACCTATATAGCTTGAAAGAACAGTATTATCCGGTGATATGTCCACCGGTCTGATAAAACCGGAGAGTATTATAACCTGTGTTTCACTGTTGACCCTGATCTCCCTTATCCCCTCTATGAGCAGGTTTCCATTTGGCTGGACATCAATAACCTTTGCGGTTATGGATGCTGTCATGCTGTCACCCCTTGAAGTCTGACCTGTGCCATTGAAACTGTTGGAAAGCGAACCCTTCAGCATGCTTGAATTATTAAAGGCATTACGTGCATCAGCATTACCAAGTGATGTGACATTTTTAATTTTGCCTTCCCAGCCCAGCATATTCTCTATACCTGCATCAATGGATGAAGATCTTCCTGTCTGTGTTGATGCTGATTTGTTTGCAGCGGATGTCTCTGCAATATTAACAGTAACAAGGTCTCCTACCTTATAGGCGCGCATGTCCTGATAAAAATCCCTTGAAGCTTCATCAGAATAAATATCTGAAAGTGACTCAGGATCTCTCTTATTAATATCCCTGTTATAGGGAACAGCATTTAAAGATGGATTTGAAGCAGGCATCATTGACTGCCTCTGAGGTTGTTTTGATGCACAGCCCGCTAATGCTGTCAGGCAGAGGATGAGTATTATTTTATATGTTGCTTTTACCATTTTTTACTCCTAAAAATATCCCTGTTGTTATTCTTTATCGCATCCTGTAATCAGAATTGAACCACAACAAGGTCTGATCTTTTTACTGTGGCTATTATTTCCTTGCCACTCACTATGTTCATAACCCTTATCTGGTCACCGAGGCCTCCCTCTTCAAGTGCCTTTCCTGAAGCGGTTATAATCAGGTCATCATTTTCAGCCTTTATCATTATGCGTGCTCCCTTTTCGATAGCAGGGGGGACCATTACCATGCTGTCACATATAAGCTGATCAGCCTGTATTCTTCTGATTGCCCTTTTCCCTATTATATCCTCAATGCTGGTTATCGAGTTTTTATTATTGTTTTTTCCCTTTTCCGTGACAAGGATGATATCTTTCGATGAGATGATCTCGCCTTTATTGATGGTTCTGGCGGCTTTTACTACATCTTTGATAATCCCTAATTTTCCGGAGAGGACTATTTTTCTTTGTGATTCCCCATCCAGGTAAAACTCTACGGTAATTGAGAGGTTTCCTGAGAAATTATTGTTCTGTTTTTCAGTTATTTCCCAATCCAGCTTTCCCATAGGGAATGCTATGGATGATGGTGTATTTATATTTTCAAAAACAACCTGATCCTGATCCCAGGGTGAATTTTCAAGCACATAATTGGTGAATATTTTCTCAAGGGTTTTGCCTGAGATAACCTGCGAATCCCTTTCGACCATAATACTTTCAGGCATGTTAATCGTGATATCCCTATCACCTTTTATAAGGGCGGCAACCCTGTACATAATCAACTCTTTTTCAATCTTGCGTATTGTATCAGGGGCAGGGGATGCTGAGATTTCTATTGCCTTTAATCTGTCAACACGTATATCATCTGATGGCTGGAAAGAGGCGATGTCGCCAAGGGAGACTGTTTCACCATTGATCTTTGCCGTATTCTTTACCTTGATTTCGAGTGAGAAGCATAAGGATGAAAGCAACATGCATGCAATAAACAGAGTCAACGGATATTTTACTGATTTGAAAGTATTACTGATCATAACCTTTGTCCTATCTCTTTATATTGTTTGCTATCTGCATCATGTCATCAGCAGACCTGATTGATTTCGATGATATTTCATAGGCGCGCTGGCAAGCGATCATATTTACCATTTCTTCAACAACATCAACGTTTGATATTTCAAGCGAACCCTGAACAAGCGTGCCAAGGCCATCAACACCGGGGTTACCTTCTGTGGGTTCTCCTGATGCAGGTGTCGGAGTGTAATAGTTGCCGCCCAGACTCTTAAGCCCTGACGGATTAATAAAGTTGTATATGGTAATCTGCCCGCTAGCTACAACAGTATTGCCATCTTCTTCCATGGCAGCAAGGGTTCCTCCACCGTCGACTGTGAATGTCACTGCCGTTGGAGGT
Source organism: uncultured Desulfatiglans sp. (assembly GCA_964499695.1). Lineage (GTDB taxonomy): Bacteria > Desulfobacterota > DSM-4660 > Desulfatiglandales > HGW-15 > JAAZBV01. Next base: position 28,144 of record CAZCMD010000002.1, on the reverse strand, counting down.
ATGGATATTTCAGGCTGAAGTCTGTCACCCTGTGATGTTACAAGATATCCTTCATTGTCCAGTTTAAAAGAGCCGGCACGGGTATAAACCTCTTCGCCATTGCTTATTACCTTGAAAAAGCCACTTCCTTCAATGGCCATATCAGTATTATTTCCTGTCTGCTGGAAATCACCCTGGGTGAATATCTTCTGTACTGATACAGGTCTTGTACCCATACCGATCTGGATGCCTGTGGGTATCTGTCCGCCGGAGCTTGTGTCAGCACCCGGCGATTTCATGTTCTGATACAGGAGGTCTTCAAAATCCGCACGGCTTTTCTTGAATCCGCTCGTATTTACGTTTGCAAGGTTCTGTGCGATCACATCCATATTCAGTTTCTGTGCTGACATCCCTGATGCGGATGTCCAAAGGCTTCTTATCATTTTTTTTCTCCTTCTTCCTTGTTTTCGGTATTATCTCAATCTGCCAACCTGGTTTATGGCCTGGTTATTCAGATCATCAATAGTTCTCATGGATTTCTGGTATGTTTCAAATGCCCTCAATGAATGAATCATGTTGACCATTTCATCAGCGGCATTAACATTTGAGATTTCTGTGTATCCCTGGGATATAATGCTCTCAGCAGGGATCTCAATTTCAGACTCATCCAACTGGTTTTTGAAATGGGTTTTCCCTTCCTTGATGAGCCCTTTGTAATTTTCAAAATCCACAACATCCAGTTGTCCGATGTTACCATCATCGGTCTGGATATTACCTTTGCTGTCAATACTTATGTTTTTGCCTGTAATCTTTATGGTGCCTGATTTACCCATGACCTTGTCGCCACTCTGTGTTATGAGTGTGCCATCGGGATCAAGGGTAAAATTGCCTTTTCTGGTATATCTTATGCCGTTTTCCGTGTTGATCTTGAAAAAGCCTTTACCTGTAATGGCAATATCAAGCTCGTTGCCCGTGGAATTAAGGTCACCCTGTTCCATATCCGGTCTTATTGTTATATTAGCAGGTGCATTTGCTGACATGGATGTTTTATCAAGGACATTCTGAAAGGAAATCCTGTCTTTTTTAAAACCGATAACATTGATATTTGCAAGGTTGCTGGATATTATATCCATCCTGAATTCTTCTTTCATGCAACCTCTGGAAGCTTCAAGCATTCCGTTTATCATCTCTGCCTCCACATAAGAATGATTACTGCGATTGATATTAGCAATTATCATACCATTCATTTTTGGCTTCAGGATATCCTGTTTCGTGTGTGTAACATATTGAAAATAAAGAATAATAAATAAAATAAGCAGGCTGGTCAATTTATGGTAAATTTTGTCAGAGTGTCAGATATGAAGTAGTTTCCCTGTGGCCGGCAAATATTACCTAGCTTGCATCCAAAAACTATCGTTTTTTGGATCTTAGCGCTCAGCTATCAGCGTTCAACTTTCAGCAAAGGGTATCTAATACTAAGATTTGGCTTACAACTGATAGCTGAATGCTGAAAGCTTCATCAAAAAATAGCCTCTTTCCGAATGGACACAATCCATTAATTGGCATGGTATTTGAATATTTTAATAGAGGATATCTTTTAACATAAAGGAGAAAGTCATAAATGCATAGAAGATTGATCCCTTTTGTTTTTTTTCTGGGAATTTCTCTGTTTTTTACAGCCTGTTCAACAGGGGTATATGTAAAGAAGAATTCAACTGCACCTGAATGGGGACCGGTATTCTTGGGTATGAAAAGGGGTGAGGCTGAAAGACACCTGGGAACCCCCATGTTTATTTCACGTCTTAACGATAACCAGTACAGCGGGATATATGAATATCGTTCTGAGTTGAGTTCAAAGGATCTCCTTAGTTTTGATGTGATGGATTTTACCACTTTTGGTATGGGTACCCTTATAATAAGCCCGGTGGACAGGTTCAAAAAAGGCAAACACCTTGTAGCTGTCATTTATCAGATGGATGATAAAACTGTCAGCAATGACAGGGTGATAGATATTAAAGAGAAAGTAAAGGTTTCTATGGATCAATAGTCTTTTAAAAGGATATATTACCCGGTGTACGGGGGAAGGGGATGACATCCCTGATGTTCCCCATGCCTGTAACAAACTGGATTAACCGTTCAAACCCAAGACCAAAACCCGAGTGGGGTACTGAACCGAATTTTCTCAATTCAAGATACCACCAGTAATCGTCAGGGTTAAGGCCAGTCGCTTTGATCCTTGAAAGGAGTACATCATAATTTTCTTCCCTCTGGCTTCCGCCTATTATCTCGCCCAGCTTTGGAAATAGTACATCCATGGCCTTTACTGTCTTATTATCTTCATTAAGTTTCATGTAAAAGGCCTTGATATCCTTAGGGTAATTTATAAGTACTACAGGACATTTAAAGGTCTTTTCACAGAGATATCTTTCATGTTCTGCCTGAAGATCCTCTCCCCATTTTACCGGGTACTCAAATGTTTCACCGGATGCGACAAGAATATTAACTGCCTCTGTATAGGTCAGTATCCTGAAATCTCTGGTTATGATGGCTTCAAGTGTATCGATAATGGTCTTATCAATAAAACTGTTAAAAAAATCCATGTCTTCGCGGCAGTTTTCAAGCACATACTTTAATACATATTTAATAAACTCCGTGGCTACCTTTATATTGTCTTCAAGGTCACAGAATGCCATCTCAGGTTCAATCATCCAGAACTCTGCAAGATGGCGGGATGTGTTGGAATTTTCAGCCCTGAATGTAGGGCCGAAGGTATATACATCACCCATAGCTAGGGCATAAATCTCTGCCTCAAGTTGACCGCTTACGGTCAGGTGAGAGGGAGCGCCAAAAAAGTCCTGTTCAAAGTCGGGTTTTCCATTTTTAAATGGTATTTTATCCAGTTCGAATGTGGTAACCCGGAACATGTCGCCAGCCCCTTCGCAATCGCTTCCTGTAAGGATAGGTGTATGTATATACAGAAAACCCCTCTCCTGAAAGAAGTTGTGTATAGCCATGCTCATGGCATTTCTGACCCTGGCTATTGCGCCAAAGGTATTTGTGCGTGGTCTTAAGTGGGCAATAGTGCGAAGAAATTCAAATGAGTGCCTTTTTTTCTGCATTGGGTATGTTTCAGGGTCTGCCCATCCAAGCACCTCTATGCTTTTTGCCTGCATCTCCATGTGTTGACCTTTACCCTGCGAAGGCACGATTGCCCCTGTCACTTTTACAGAGCAGCCGGTCTGGAGATTAATGATCTCATTTTTGTAATTAGGCAGGTTTGAGTCAGCGATAACCTGGAGATTCCCCAGGCAGGAGCCGTCATTAATCTCAATAAAGGAAAATCCTCCCTTTGAGTCCCGTCTGGTTCTTACCCATCCCATTACTGTGATATTATCCTCTCCTTTTTCAAGGGAGAGGAGCCGGTCGACCCTTGTATGTATCACAAGATTACCCCTCTTTCTTTTCAAAGTCCTTCATGAAGTTAATCAGGCTTTTTACCGCATCTATGGCAGTGGCATTATATATGGATGCCCTGCATCCGCCAACAGAGCGGTGGCCTTTTAGCCCTTCCAGACCAGCCTTTGTTGCAGCGGAGACAAATCGTTTTTCAAGATCTTCCGTAGGCAGCCTGAATGTGACATTCATCTTTGACCTGCTGTCCTTATCTGCCGTCCCCCTGTAAAAGCTGGAACTGTCGAGGAATGAGTAAAGGGTTTCAGCCTTTTCATTGTTCAGCTTTTCCATATTTTTAAGGCCGCCTATGGTTTCTTCAAGCCATTTAAGTACAAGGCCTGTTACATAGACAACAAAGCACGGCGGTGTATTGAACATGGAATTATGTTCAGAAAAGGTGGTATATTTGAGAAAGGTCGGGAGATTAGCAGGGGTCCTTTCAAGCATATCCTTTCTTATAATAACCATTGCCGCACCGGCAGGGCCCACATTCTTCTGGGCTCCGGCGTAGATCAGGCCAAAGGGTTTTGCATCAAAGGTCCGGCTTAAAAAATCCGAAGACATGTCAGATATAAGGGGCACCCCGTTTGGTTCCGGAAATTTTGCCCACTGTGTACCCTTAATGGTGTTATTGGAGGTGAAGTGAAGGTATGCGGCATTGCCATCCTCTTTTACATTATATGGGATATAAGCAAAATTTCTGTCCTCGGAAGAGGCGAGAACCCTTGTATTAAGTCCCTGGATCTTTGCCTCTTTTATAGCAGTTGTAGACCATGTGCCCGTATTTATATAGTCAACGGGTTTGCCGCTGACATTCAGGTTCATTGGTACCATGCAAAACTGCATGCTTGCCCCGCCCTGAATAAAGAGCACACTATAGTTGTCATCAAGATTTAAGAGCCTTTTTGCCCTTGCTATGGCTGTATCTATCACTTCATCAAAGGCAGTTGATCTGTGGCTGATCTCTGTTATAGACATCCCTGATCCCTTGAAATCAAGAAATTCCTCTCTTACCTCTTCCAGTACTGGCAGTGGAAGAGCCGACGGGCCTGCGTTAAAATTATAAACTCTGTTTGTCATCTGGTTCTCCTTATTGTGTTTGGTATATTTTAGTTAAATAAACTTTTTTCTATACTTTTCAAAGGCTGTCAGTGTGAGTTCAGCCCCAAAAAATCCGATTATAATAGAGATATAAAAAACTGTTCATTATTTCAAGCAATTATTTAAGTTTCCTGATAGAAATAAATGGATAATACCGGTTAATATGGTATAGTGCCCCCCGTTTGCAATCATATATATGGAGCTTTTATGAGCAGAAAGGTTCGGATAGATAAAAATGAATGCATAGGATGTGGAAGCTGCGCTGATATATGTCCGGAAGTATTTGAGTTAAATCATGAACTTGAAAAGGCCTTTGTGATAATGGCTGAAGGTGGTGATGAGGACTGTATATTGGATGCAATGGGTGAATGCCCCATGTCATGTATATTCTGGGACGATTAAAAAGGAGAACAAATGACGCTTGAACTGAAAAACACATTGCTCACTGTTATTGACATTCAGGGAAACCTTGCCCATGCCATGCATGATAAGGAGTCTCTCTTTAAGGCCACCGGGCAGTTGATAAAAGGTATTAAGTGCCTTGAAATACCCATGATACTTACTGAACAGAACCCGAAGGGGCTTGGCCCTACGATACCCGAAATCAGGGAACTTATACCTGATTTAACGGCTATCCCAAAGATCAGTTTTAGTTGCTGTGATGAAAAGGCATTTATGGAGGAGATCAAAAGGATTGGTAAAAGACAGATACTCATCTCCGGGATAGAAAGCCATATATGTATCTATCAAACCACAATGAACCTTCTTGATATGGGCTATGAGGTTCATATTGTGGCAGATGCAGTAGCATCAAGAGACCCTGAAAACAGGAAGCTTGCCTTAAAAAAGATGGAACACATGGGCGCAAATATGACTTGTGTTGAGATGGCCCTTTTTGAACTGATAAAGACAGCAGAGCATCCAAAGTTCAGGGATATAGTTAAAATAATCAAGTAACAACATTTATAAAATATATAGATCGTGGCAATTATATTACGATCGTTTATAGATTAGCGGGATTTTATTCTTAAAAACAGCCAATTAAATTTATAAAGTGATTGTATTGAGCACAATTAGGGAAGTAATAAATCTTTTTCTCTTTACATTCACCTTTTCCTGTTGTTATAAGTTTTATAAGCTTTTCAGTTTTTTTATCTGCATTAAAAACCATATTGTTTAAAACATTGATTTTAGGATAGTGTTGATGGAATCTATACATAATACTGATAAAAAATCAAATAAGCTCTTGTTATGGCTGATTATTTTTTCCATGGTTGTACACATCCCGATATATCTCCACATGAATGGGTTACTCTCCTCAAAGGTATACCAGTTCATAGAATTGAATATGATGCAGGAAAAAAAGACCCCTGGCCGCGGCATACCGAGGCCCCCGATGATACCAAAGCCTGTGCTTCAGAACGACAGCAAGATAAATATCAGCCAGGCAGCCCCTCTATCAGTTCCGGATGTAAGCCGTATTATGACCGGGCATGGCGATACAGCACTTTCATCAAGCCTTATTGAAGGTGTGTCTGGCCTTACAAAGGGTGAAGACTATAAAGAGATGGTCCTCCGCAGGATAGAGCGGGTTAAAAAATACCCTAAAGATGCGGACGGTACGTACAAGGAGGCGGTTGTTTCCCTGAGCTTTATCATAAATCCTGATGGTACAGTCAGTAATCTGAAGATTGTTAAACCATGCCCTTATAATTCCCTGAACCATGCTGCGCTTCAGGCAGTAAAAGACAGTATTCCCTTTCCAAAACCTCCGCAGAATATCTTCAAGGGCGGAGTTGTAATACCATTAAATCTATCATTTGAACTGTTATGAGACCTATCAAATGAAAAAAAACAGAAATAAACTATCTTTTTTATCTGCTGTTTCAACAGCTCCTTTGATCATCTTTTTACTGCATTTATTGTGCAGTCAGGTAATGGCAGTTACAGTTGTTCAGGACAGGGATCTTGATGGTGAGGCTGACAGTATTATCCACAGGGACGCCTCAATAGGCGTTATCAATCTGGTTGAGTCTGATAACAATGAAGACGGGATAATGGATAAGTTTTATTATGTTAAAAACGATAAGTATTTAAGGATTGAAACTGACAGTGATTTTGATAACAAAATAGACGAAAGGATATACTATTCAGAAGGTAAAGTCATACGTCAGGAAAAGATAAATAAAGAGGGTAGAATATATGAAATAATTGATTTTGATGAAGATGAGAAGTGGGTCAGGAGGAGAATAGATACAAATGGCGATGGGAATTTAAACCAGGTTGTTTACTACAATGATGGAAAGCTTGTCTCTTATTTAGATGATACAGACAACGATAAAAAGGTGAATGTCTGGCAGGATTATAAAAACGATAAACCTTATATGCAGATGTCAGATCCTGATGGGGACAATATCCTTGATTATGTAACACGCTTTGACAGTGAAGGGCAGTTATATAGCCGCAGTCTGGATTCAGACAAGGACGGGATCATGGATATATTCCGCATTTATGAAGCCGGTGAACTCAAAGAAGAAAAAAGAGACAGGGACCTTGACGGGAGGTATGAAATCTTAACATCCTTTGTGAATTCCCTTCCTGTAATACAGAAAAGGGATAAAAACCTTGACGGCAAATATGACTCATCAGTTGCAATCAAAAAGGATAAGCCTTTTTCAGAAGAGGCTGATAGCAATTTTAACGGGGCCCCTGACAGATTTTCTTTTTATGATGATAAAGGAATTTTAAAAAAGATATTTGATGACTCGATGCATACGGGTCAAATAGACCGGATCAGATTTTTTAACACAAAAGGAGCCGTAGTATATTTGATGACCAGGGATAAAAATATGGACGGCATAGCTGATGACAGGGTCTTTTTAAATAATAATGGGAGCAAAAAGATGTCTGAGGATGACAGTAATCTTGATGGGCGATATGACACCTGGGCATTTTATAATCTGAAAGGTCTTGCCCGTGTTGAAAAGGATGCAAATGCCAGCGGTGTAGTGGATATCATTGAGCTTTATACTGAGGGAAAGAGGGTCAAACGTTTAAAGGATGAAAACCATGACAGCAGATTCGAAATAACCTACTGGTATAACAGGCCGGAGTGGTCTGTTATTTTGGAAAATGATGCTGATAATGATAGTAATCCTGAGACACGGCTTTTTTATCAGGATTCACTGCTCAAGAAAAAAGAGATTGATGAAAACAGTGATGGCAGGCTTGAGCAGATAGACCATCTGGATAAAAACGGTAAGATAACAAAGATCGAAAAGGATGAAGGGGATACCGGAAAGATAAATATCATCTGGCACTATGAAGGTGAAAAGGCAGTACTGGCCGAAAAGGATGATAATCTTGATGGAAAGATTGATACATGGTTTCATTATGCAGAGAATATTTTGACCTCTGTTGAAGAGGATACCAACCTTGATGGCAAGCCCGATATCTGGGAAATCTATGATGAGACAGAGGCTGTTATCCAGACAAAGAAGGACCTGGATTATGACGGAACCCCTGATATTGTTGAAGAGGCCGGAGAGGATCAGGGGGCGGTGACAGAATGATTTATAGCGATATGAATTGCCCGGATAAATAGTAGAAGCAAGGCCCGCCAAAATACTGGCGGGTAAACATGCCTTGTCTCTACAGAGGGTTATGAAAGGTAAAATGTAATTAACAAGGAGGAAAAAGGATGTTTGATTTACTTGCTAAAGGCGGTGTGCTGGTAATTCCCATTTTACTGTGTTCTGTCATAGCACTTGCCATTTTCGTCGAGCGGCTAATAAGGTTTTCAAAAATAAATAACCATGGCACTGATCTTGCCTTAAAGACAGTACAGATGCTTAAGGAAGGCGATGAAAAACATCTTCAGGATATGCTTTTAAAAAGCAACTCTCCAATGGGAAGAGTGCTTTTACATGCAGTAGAGGTAATTGACCAGGACAGGGATACCCTTGAGACAGTCATTTCCAACTCCACTGATGAAGAGGTTAGAAGTCTTTCCCGGTATGTGCAGGCACTTGCCACAATGGGCAATATTGCCCCGCTTCTTGGACTTCTGGGTACTGTATTCGGGATGATAAAGGCATTTATGGTTATCCAGGAGATGGGTGGAAAGGTTAATGCAGCAGTACTTGCAGGAGGCATCTGGGAGGCAATGCTTACAACTGCCCTTGGTCTTGGTGTAGCGCTCCCAACAATGGTCGCCTATAGTTACCTCTATTCCAGGATAGACAAATATGAGGCAGTACTTCAGTCAGGTGCAGTTACATTTATTAAAGGCATTGGAAGACTAAAAAAATAAAGGTAAATCATGTCATTAAAACCTCGTAAAAAAAGAAGATATGAAATTCAGTCGCCCCTGACATCGCTTATAGACATAGTGTTTCTGCTCCTTATCTATTTTCTCCTTACAACAAATTTTCTGGTTGATGAGGGTATCAAGATAAAGCTGCCCCAGGCAAATGCCGCAGCGCCCCAGACCCAACAGGAGATAACCCTGTATGTGGATAAAGAGGGAAGGGCATTTTTGATGAATAAGGAGATCTCCCTTGATGCACTGTTCAAGGATCTGAAAAAGATGATCGGTAATGACAAGGACAGGCTTGTCGTTATCAAGGCAGACAGGGGTGTGATCCTGAATAAGGCTGTGAGGGTGATGGATGTTGCAAAGGCTGCCGGCGCTGGAAGATTGTGCCTTGCCACGGAAAAGGATCGGTAATTTTTATTTAACAGGAGTTATTAATGAGCAGGGCAGTTATAAAGGGCACAAATATCTGTTTAATTCTTGTGACCATTGCCATATCAGTGTTAATTCATCCTTTACCGGCCATGACCAGCAATGACAGCCCCGGTAAAATAACAGATACCAAGGACATTAAAGATAAAGAGAAGGTTGCAGATCTTATAAATAACGTAGATTCTACAAGAGGAGAAACTGTATCTACCCTTTTAGATTCCCTTAAGGATAAAGACCCTGCTGTCCGTGAAAGGGCGGTAAAGGTACTTGGAGATATGGGTGAACAGGCAAAGGATGCGATTCCTTATCTTATAAAGGCCCTTGATGACGAGGATGATTCTGTACGCATCGCCTCTCTTGTTGCGCTCGGTAAAACAGGTTCTCATTCAAAAGATGCTGCTCAGGCGCTTATCCGCATGATGAAGGATAATGATCCTTACATCAGAAAATGCGCTGTTGACTCCCTTACCGGTTTTGGTTTGTCTGCTATTCCTGATCTGATAAAAAGCCTTAAACAGGGGAATGATGATATTGTCTGGAGTGTGGAGGGCCCTGCAACCGTTTTGATCAGGATAGGAGCTCAGAGTGTGTCAGCCCTTGTAAATGCCCTGAAGGATAAAAATGACAATATCTTAAGATACAGGGCTGCTGTTACCATAGGAAGAATGGGATCAAAGGCAAAGGCAGCCATACCAGTCCTGATTGATGTAATTAATGAGAAAGATATTAATGGCTCAATAAATTGGGGGGCCTCTTATGCATTGACACGTATGGGTCAGGATGCAATACAGCCCTTAATAGATGCCATGAAGATAAGCAACGCAGGTAATTCATATTATAGCCCTGAAAACATCATTGGCAGGATGGGGGCAAAGGCTCTACCGGCCCTTACAGGTGCGCTTAAAAATAAAGATGAAAATATCAGGGAGGGTGCGGCCATTGCACTAGGTGTAATAGGTGCTGATGCAAAGGGTGCTGTCACTGAACTTGGCAAGATACTGGGTGATACCAATGGTAAAAAACCAGTTCGTCTGGCTGCTGTTAATGCCATTATTAATATCGGTCCGTCTGCTGATGCTGCTGTACCATACCTCGTTGCATCTCTTTCGGATCAGGATATAACTATTAGAAAATTATCTGCTGATGCCCTGGGTGAGATCGGGGCGCCAGCAAAAGGGGCCATACCCGGTCTGGTGAAGATATTAAAAGGCAATGATGTCTCCATTCATACCAGTGCAGCCGAGGCATTAAGAAAGATCATCTCATCAAAAAGCACAAACTCAGAGGCTCTCCAGGCATTGAATGCATATGACAGTGCTATCCGATTAAAATCTAACGATTATATTGATAGTACTTCGCATGATGGAGAGAAGAGCGTACCCGATTCTGAAACACTAAAAGAAAGTAAGCTCCAACCTGATATGCAGGCCATAGACGCTGGTGCTGATTCAATTCCTTTAGCTGACAGGGATGTTTTATCACTGATAAAAGATCTTAAGGATACTGATCCCTCTATCAGGGCATATGCAGTTGAAGCCCTCTCTAAAAAAGGAGTAAAGGCAAAGGATGCTGTTCCTGAATTATTAAAGATCATAACTTCAAAAAATGAAGAGACCTATTTGCGCGCAATTGCTGCAAATGCCATTTTATCAATTGGGGCAACCGGAAATGATGTAACCGCTGCCCTTGTAAGTGCATCAAGGGATAATGACCCTGTTTTAAGAAATACAGTTATCAATGTCCTTGGAAAGTCAGGTTCACCTACCTCAGAGGCCATTTCCGCCATTATTGAGGCCCTTCAAGACAAGGAGGTGATTATACGCAGGGCAGGGGTTGAGGCAATAAACCATATCGGTTCATCTGACAAGGCAGCCATTCCTGCCCTGATAATGGCAGTTAAAGATGAAGATGTGATTGTAAGAAGGCTTGCCGTAAGTGCCATAATCAAGATTGATCCTTCTGGAAAAGAGACGTTAGGGGCGCTGATGGATGCCATTAAAGACAGGGATATCTTTGTCAGGTCATATGCCGTATATGCAATTAGTAAAACTGGTAGCGCAGCAAAGGATGCTGTTCCCCTGTTAATCGAAGCTCTTAAACATAAAAATGATGAATATTTTCGCTCAAAGGTTGTTAACACCCTTGGAAAGATAGGGCCTTCGGCTGTCCCTCACCTTATTAAAGCCCTTGATGACAAATCCATCCGTTACAGGGTTTCGGAGGCACTGGGAATTATTGGCAAGACGGCTATTCCTGAACTGATACTTAAACTGAAGGATAAAAATCCTAATGTACAGTCTGCCGCTGCTGATGCCCTTATCATTATCGGCCCTGATGCTGTTCCTGCGCTTATTCAGTACCTTAAGGATAAATCTGCTGTAGCAATTCAAGATCAGAAAGGGCCTGAGCCTGTTGTCTGGCAGCCGGAAAATATTGTATATATTTTGGGCATGATAGGGCCTGAGGCTGTTAAACCCCTTATTGAGGCATCAAAGGATACAAACCCGGATGTAAGGTCTGGTGCAGTTTATGCCCTTGGGAATATAAAGCCTGTTAATAAAGAAGTAATTTCAAAAATTATTGCTGCACTTAAGGATCAGGATGAAAATGTACGGGTAAGCGCAACTGAATCCATTGGTAAAATGGGTCCTGAAATAAAAGATGCGGCAATCAACCTGACCTCATCTCTTAAAGATTCCAGCTCTGCTGTACAGTATGCTGCTGTACGTTCGCTTATCAATATTGGTATGGATTCAGAGGCATATATTTTTGCACTTATAGAGCTGTTAAAAGATCAGGATGAATATGTCCACAGGAACAGTATATTTCTTCTCGGTGCTACCGGAAAAAAGGTAGTACCTTACCTTCAAAAGGTTTTTTCCGATATTAACAGTATAGAGAGTGTAAAGTGGGGAGCTGCTGATGCCTTGGGCAGCATAGGGCCGATGGCAGCACCTGCTGTACCTGAACTTGCTAATGCACTTAGTGATCCGAGTCCTTTAGTAAAGGTATGTGCAGCCCGTGCCCTTGGCAAGATAGGAAAAGAGGCAAAATCAAGCGCAGGTCAGCTTGTTAACGCATTAAAAGATAGTGACCCCAAGGTCAGGATCAGCGCTGCCGACGCACTTATCGCCATAGATCAGTCTGTAAAAGAGGCAGTGTCTATACTAATTGATGAACTTGATAATGGGGATAATATGGTCAAGGTACGGTCAGCAGCGGCACTTGGTAAAAGGAGTCCCTCAACCATCGAAGCTGTTCCTGCATTGATCGATTCCCTTGATGATAAAAACTATTTTGTAAAATCAAAGGTGGCTCTCGCCCTTGGAAAGATAGGAAAACCTGCTAAAACTGCCATACCTGCACTGACAAAGCTCCTGAAAGATGAGAATGAACTCTCAAGAAAAAGTGCAGAATGGGCTATTTCTGAGATAAATAGTATTAAAAATTGAGAATGGCCAGTAGGGTTATAAAATGAGGTGTTGAGACGGGTTTCAAACCAGTCTCAACAGGCTTATCATGTAAAAATTATCTATCCCAGTCATCATCCAGGCATTTTTTGCAGGCATCGCACTTCTTGTCTGCATCATATACACACTGGCCAGGCCCATTGTAATAGATCTCCTTTCCATTATATACGCCGCCGAACATACCCTGCATGCATGCTGCCTGAAAAAAGATCGGCTTATCAACACGCTTGAAATTAAGCGGGCAGTGGAGCACGCCGGCGGGTATGCGCACTATGGTTGGCTTGGTAATGATATATTCCTCCATCTCTTCACCCAGACAGAGCGAAATATCAGCGTCAAATTCAAACACATTGGGGAATGTCCCACCCAGAAAAATAAGATATTCTTCAACAGGGTGTCGGTGAGGAGTCCTGTCAAGAAAGAAGGGTTTTACAAAGATCTGAAAACCCACATTGTACTTTGAACCGGGTATCTGACATGCACCCCTGAAATATGCCTGTGGAGAATAGACAAAATCCGTTCCCACGCCTTCAGCTGCTGCCTCGTTGTATTCAGGTTTAAACTCATATACAAGTCTCTCATATTTCCTTTGTGTCATTGTTCATTCCTTTCCTGATGTTTTATTAATAGTAAAGATATCTAAAATGGCTGCTCCATAAAAGTCAACCGGTTTTTACCTATTTGTTTTATAAGGTTTTGACTGTTCTTTATTGGATGAGAGATAATCAATCGTTGCATCTTCCATGAGCTTTTTAAATTTCCTTTTAATACCGTTTACTGAATCAGCGCCAAACACGCTGTGTCTGGGCGATGAATAGATAAGTGCCTGTGAGCTCTTATTATCATATGTGGCGAAATTTATATCAAACTGGTAAATAAGGGCCGAGCCATATTCAATACATCTGCCATACACATAAAAGAGTATCTTGCGGTCTTCTATCAGTTTACTGTTCATAAGCTCCAGTGTAAATCCACCACCTTCTTCTTCAGACTGAAAAACAAGGCTGTCTGAGATGGTCGCTTTGATATCCGAGCGCGACAGGATAACCTTTATAGTATCTTTCATATATCCGGATAATTGCCCGCATTCCTTTATATCTGCAAATACCAGAACTGTCTGATAGTTTGATGTCTTGAGCCATTTATATTCAACAGCACCGGATACAGAAGCCGAAAAAATGTTAAGGGTTAATACAATAAGAATTGATGAATATAGTAAATATCGTTTCATATACAGGCACCTCATCTATTAGTATTAGCGCTTTAAATAAAAAATAGAAAAATGTAAAGCCCTATTTTACAGACCCTGACAGGAATCCTTTACGGTTTACTGAATATTATTTGACTGCCGGATCTGACTGTGGCTATAAAATTAGAAAATTCCGATATTTGCCTGTTTTCGGCTAAATCTTGACATTCCAACCGTTTAATATTATATTGGAGCAAAAATAGCCTTTGTAGGCTTATTATTCACTTAAAAATGGAGATTTTTATGGATTTAAAAGATCAACCTCCGTCGGGCTTTGGGTAATAAAGATTCGTGTCGACCTCTTCTCTTTTATCCAATCATGAATCTTTACAACTTGAAAAATTTTAAGCCAATTCATCATTAAGCTGAATGCTTTTCCGGTTAGATATCCGGATAGAGATATCTTTGTTTCTGATATCCGGAACCCGATAGGTGTCCGTCGGTTCGGTCAAGATCACATTCCATTAAATCTCCAAGGAAGGAGGTGACCCATGGTCTGGAAAATTTTAATCATTTTTGTGGCAGGGTTTATTGTCGATCTTTTGGTCACAAAGTACACCAGATTCATAACTGAAAAAAAAATCGCAGCGGCCACGCTTCTGAGCGGGATCATTACAGTAGTCAATTTCGTGCTTCTGACCATGATCCTGCAGGATAGCGCCAGCAACGGGATGATGAATATCCTGGCCTTTGCCAGCGGTAACAGCCTGGGAACTTTTACGGCCCTTAAAAAAATATGAAACATGTTACGGAATTTGCAGTATATTGTAGAGCAATAACAGGGACGTGCACCAGTCCCTATGAATATTGTATTACAGGAGGAATCAGGCAAAATCGGTTTTAGATTTTCATTGACACATAAGAACTATCTCCCTATATATAAAAAACAGAATATGAATTCTGAAAAGCACACGTCAATAAATCACCTGTACCGGAGGAAATTATGTTTCGTATACCTCAACACAGGAGATAATCGTGGCAGGTTACTGTGGGGGTGATATGATAGTGCATGGTACAGGGCAGCATAATGAAATACTGGAGGCGGTTATTTCAGGGAACCCTGACAAGGCCTCAGATTCCATGAGGAATCATCTTGAAAAATACTCCAGCGGACTCATTGAAATGGAAAAGAAGTATAGAGACAGGATCAAAAAAAAATAAATAAACAATAAAAATATTGAGGAGGATTTCATGAAGATAAAATCGGTATGGAAAATAATGGTTTCCACAGTATTTATGGCCATCTTACTTGCTTATAATACAACCGCTGCAGATCTTATAGTGGTTGCCACAAAGGCCACACAGGATGCCTCAAAAGACTGGCTCGGGTTTCTTGAGTCAAAGGAGATACCTGTTAAGGTTGTTACCCCGGATTCATTTTCTGGTGTAAAGGAGGAGTTGTATATTTTTGTGCTGGGGAGCTTTGATGAATCAAAGGAGATAGCGGATATCGCCAAGGAGGCCCTTACTGCGGATGAATACAAAGCCGTTGCAGAGGGCAGCACCGGAAAGATGTTCTACAAACCCCAGGCATGGAATGTGGGCCAGAAGGTTATACTGATAATAGGGCCAAATAAGGAGTCTGTAACCACTGTCAGGAAGGATGAAAAGGAAAAATGGTTTGAGATGCTCAAGGAGTGGTTTGATATAGATGATACTGAAAGTTTCCATGTTTATTAAACCTGTCTTTTGACTAAGGAGCCTGTTATGAAAAGATACTATATATATTCGATTTTGTTGCTGTGTTTTTTAATACCTTCATCAATATATGCGTTTCCTACTGTGTATCCCCACGGTACAACTATTTTTAACCCTGATAAAACATACAGCGGCTACACAATTCTTACAACAAAGGGAAACCAGGCAATCCTGATAGATATGAACGGTAATGTTGTTCATCACTGGGCCAACATGTGTGACGAGGAGCATCCTGCAAAATTACTCCCCGGCGGATATGCAATGGGTGCCACAGGAAAGGGCGGCAGGATACTGGGTCATGAAGAATCAAATGATCTTTCAATCGTTGACTGGGATGGAAAAATAGTATGGACATTTAAGAAGGCAGGTGTTCACCATGATTTTCAGAGGGAGGGGAACCCTGTAGGCTATTATGTGCCCGGAATGGATTCATACGTGGACAAGGGCAAAACGCTGATCCTTTCCAATTTTATGGTCGAGAACAAGAAGATAAGTGACAAGCTTTTGTGTGATGATATTATCGTGGAAGTGGATTACAGCGGTAAAGAAATCTTCAGATGGATTGCCAGCGATCATGTAAAAGAGATGGGATTTGATGAAATTGCAAAGATAGTCATGTACAGATACCCAAATTACGCGATGACCAGGACGCCGGGTATTGTTGGCGGCGACTGGATACATGTTAATGCCGCGTCATGGCTTGGTCCAAACAAGTGGTATGATCAGGGAGATGAACGATTCAACCCTGACAATATCATATATGATGGGCGCCAGACCAATACGACCGGAATCATAGATAGAAAAACCGGCAAGATTGTATGGCATTTAGGTCCTGAATATGAATCTACAAAGGAACTGAGAAAGATCGGGCCTATTATAGGTCAGCATCATGCCCACATGATCCCAAAAGGTTTGCCCGGTGAAGGAAACATACTTATTTTTGATAATGGTGGTTATGGTGGATATGGTGAACCTAGTCCCGTCGCCCCGACCGGCATTAATAATTTAAAAAGGGATTATTCAAGGGTTATTGAATTAAACCCTGTTACACTAGAAATTGTATGGGAATATAATGCGAATAAGGCGGGCTCAAGGGATAACGTAAGGTTTTACAGTGATTATGTAAGCTCAGCCCAGAGACTGCCAAACGGTAATACACTTATAACTGAAGGCTCATTTGGCCGTATTTTTGAAGTTACACCTGATTATAAGATAGTATGGGAATATGTCAGCCCTTACTATGATAAGTCTGAAAATTTTAACCTGGTATACAGGGCATACAGGGTCCCATATAGTTATGTTCCGCAGCTTAAGAAGCCAAAAGAGAATGCTGTAATTCCTCCTGAGAATTCCCTTCTCAGGCTCAAAGACCTTAAACCGGCAAAATAGGTATTGGAAAAAAACAAAATTAATAATGTGACAAGAAAACATAAACAAGGAGTGTTATCATGAAGTACAGGGTATTAAGTTTTATGGCCACGATGTTTATAGTGGGGATATTCTCTACTGGATGGGCATTGGCTCAGGAAAAAGGGCATACCGGCGGTTTGGGAGAACAAAGAATCCAATTTAATTTCTCTTCTGAAGAGAATCTTGCTAAAGCGCCGGGCATTACACCCGAGATCGCCAAGTCCATAATAGAATACCGGGATGAAAACGGGCCTTTCAAGAAGGCGGAAGATCTGCTTAAAGTACCCGGGATTACACAGGAGATATATAAGGAGATCAACCCCAGGGTAGGCACAGAGGGTGACCTTTATACTGTTCCGCGTCAGGGTGAGGAGCTTCAAGAAGAAGATGAGGACATTCCCCTGTCCCCGTCCAAATGCTGATTTAATCTTAAACAGGTTTCAGGTCGGAGGGTAATGTGTCTTTTCTAAGGATTGATAAATGCCTTCATTCACGCGCTTCTGGAATGAAATGGTCTTTAGCGGCCATTTTAATAGCTTTCTTTTTAATTTACTCCACAACTCCCTCCATCGGAGAGGAAAATCCAAGGGGGTTGGCCCCAATACGGGATGCGACCTATATCCCCGAACTTGGAGGCCTGCTTAACAATGAATACCACAACCAATACGGTGAGAAACGAGGTCTTTCGGAATGTCTCATTTTAAGGGGAAGCAAGATCAAAGAGGGTAAGGCATATGTACCTGCGGGCGGTCTTTATTACGTATCTGAGACCTCAGATGATGCGAGACCCCTGATGAGAGAACCGTTTTTAATTCTCGGGGAGCACACCTATCTTCTTCGCTCTACCCATAAAAAAGTAATTAAACGGGATGTAGAGGTGAAAAAGGGTGAAAAGGCGATCCTGGATGCCTCCGGTTACCGGCTGTGGTTTGATTACGCGACGGATCATTACGGAAAACCATACGGCGAGTTTGCCCTCATTTCACCTTCCGGGGCATGGCCTCATGAATGGCCTATATCTACCTCCTTTAGTAAAGCGGATGATGTGAAGGAGATGAAGCTGAATGAAGGTATCAATCCTCAGCTTAAATCCTTTTTCATGAGCGACTCTTATCTTTATGGACTTACAAAACTGGTTGCCAAAAATATCGGTTTTGATAAGGCCGTTTTTTCGATGATAGAATATCCCATTGTCGCTGATGCCGTTTTTTCGATGGAAAGACCATGGGTGATGGATGTATATCAGGAGACTTTCCGCTGGTACGGCAACAAAAGGATATACACCTTCAGGAAAGAGAACGGCGTCCTGGTGGAGATAAGGAACTGGACAGGGGAAAAAATACTAGCATCCAAGCTTCTTAAGCCGGCTACCCAGCAGGAATATAAGATTCAAAATCAGGATGATTATTGCCTGACAGATTTCGATCTTGACATGCATATCGAGCTTATTGTTGATCCTTATTCCTACAAGGCATCGGACTTCGTTCCCTGGGCCAACGATGTGCCTTATGGGTGGAAGGACGGTACCCTTTCCCTGGCCGTCTACAATGACCTCATCAGGGTTGAGGATGGAAAGCCATGGCCGAAAGACGACCGGTATATCGTGAGGCTTGAGGCGGACTATAAGACAGGCATGCTGAAAAGGCTTGTGCTGGAAAACCGGGAGGCCTTTGTCCTGAGCGATAACAACAGCAGTTTTAACGGTCCTGTAAAGATTTCAGAAGTATGGGACCGAAGTTATTTCAAGGTGGTTGCCAGGGATTTTAAAGACGACGTTGTAAAGGATTGCTATGTGCGAGATTCTTATTTCCAGAGAACTGACAACCTTATACTCTGGAAGGAGGGAAGAGAAAATATCGACTTTTTCATCGGCAAGAGCCCGCTGTTCTATCCTGTGATGGAGGATACCTTCCTCGAACGACTGGCTGATCCTACCTATGGTGTCCCGGTGGTGCAGTCACGTTTCACATCCTATCCTGAGGTTATTCCTGATGCAAAGTGGTTCAACCCTGACTCCTCGAGTGCATTTGTACCGAAACTGAATGGTTTTATACGCAAATACATGAAAACAAATGATGGCAATCGTCTGATCGCCCAGGAAGCCATGACAATCAGGAAAAGCTACGTGGATTATAGGAATCGTAAAATCATCATCCCTCCCGGGGGGCTTTGTTACAGCTCGCGTGACAACAGGAATATCCGTCCGGGAGAACCCCTTACAATCCTCGGGAAGGATGCATATCTCCTGGGGTTTAAAAGCTATCTGGTAGTAAAGAAGGACTTTAAGATCGACCTCTGGAAGGAATATCCCATGGGCGATGACAACCTGATTTTCTGGCAGGATGTTGCTATCGGCGACGGCGCCAAGGCCGTTCGCTACACGGGTACCGACTTTTTATGGGGTAAGCCGATTGGGGAACTTCGCGTGACGAAATATTCGGGGAATAACTGGGGAGCCAACCTTCTTGTTGCACAGGGCTTAAACTCATATGATGACCTTCCCGAAACGCTTCCGGAAGAAGGCGTTTATAAACAGGATTTTAAATACTACATCCCTGATGTATTTGCCGAGGGCAGCACATACCTGATCCCGAAATTCATTTCACCGGATTTTGTGGAAGTGGCGGAAATGGGCGCCCCGGGCATGGACGAATTTACCATAACCTATGAAAAACCCGGGCAGGCTGTTCTTGGAGAAGGTGAAGAGACGGCCTTTGGAAGTTATATGTTCAAGGTTGTGAAGATTGACCCTGAAAAGAGAGTGGTTGAATGCCGTCTGTCGGACGCGAACGGGCAAGTGGTTTCCGATAAGACGTTCGGCCCCATGGACGAGGAGCTGCTGGATACACTCCCACAGTATGGGCCGTCCCAGGAAAAGATCACCATGCGATACCAGGATATGTACGTTACCCTTGATGTTCCTGTCGATCTCTTAAAGGGAAGAGCTTCTTTCCATATCGCAAAGGGAGCGGTAACCTACAAGCGGGACGAGCCCTTGCCGGAGGATCCCAGGTTTCTTGTAAAACCTGATGTCTGCGGCCACTGCTACCAGCTGAATGAAGTACTTTTTTCAAACAGCGAACCTGTCGTACTGGACGCAGATCATCCTGTCTATGAAGGTCCCAAAGGATATTTTAAGATCGTTATTGATGATTTTGACGGGGAGGCCATCAATGCATGGCATATCGAGACCATTTATAAAAACAAGACCCATAAAACATCTAATATGGCTGAATTCAAAAGGAATAATATAGATGTGATGGTAGGAGTGAATGGAACAATAGAAGGTTTTTTACGCGAAACCGTGCTGGATCGATTGGCTTACCGGGAAGTCTGGCGACTGCAGTAATATAATGGAGAAATATTGTATGGAAACAGTAATAACCAACAGGCAAACAGTAGAAAAAATATCCGATAATACAAGGGTGCCTTCGGTGTGGAGTTCGCTCCCCAGTTTCAGGAAGAGCTGGCCAGGGCTTCTGGCTATGGCGTTGCTCGCCCTGTTTTGCGGTCTTCCCGGCCTTAACTTTCCTTTAACCCTTGATACCTTTTTGCATTATATCGATGCTGTTTTACCACCTATCTATGGCAAAGGTTTCTTTACAGATCTTTTGCATATGAACTATGTTGTCAACTGTTTGATTGTCGGCATCATTGTCAGGAATGTTATTGGTGTTCCTAATTCGTGGGAACCAGGCCTTACCTATAGCGGCATTTTCATGAACGTGGGGATCATCATGCTCGGGTCTCAATATCTTTTAAGTGACCTCATCAAGCTGGGTGCTGTGAGTATCATAGTCATGATATTCATGGTTTTTGGAGGGGCGCTGATTTTTACTTATATGGGCCGATGGGTAAAGATGGGAGACTCCATGACAGCCCTTCTCGCAGCGGGGTTTTCCATGTGCGGCGTTTCAGCGTGTATCGCCATATCCCCCATGGTGAAGGCCAAAAGCGAGGAAGTGGCTTATGCCATTGCGGTATCGGTTACCTTCGGTCTTTTTTGCCTGTTTGCGCTTCCCTTCATCGGTCATTTGATCAGTATGACAAACGATGCATTCGGGTTGCTTTCAGCAGCAGGGGTACCTAACTCAAACCAGGTAATTGCCACCGGCTTCAATTTTAGTTTCGAAGCGGGGAGGATTGCCGGATTTACGAATATCGGCCGCCTGGTTTTGATTCCAGCGGGTGTTCTTTTTATCTATTTTATGACGCTAGGCAAGGAGATACGTGGGTCATCGGTCAGTTACTGGCAGGTTATCAGGGAGAAGTTTCCAATCTTCATTATCGGTTTTGCAATTGTCTGGACCCTCAACTGCCTGAAGGTCTGGCCTCTGCCAGCGAGTGAGGCGATGGGCAAGGTAATGGAATGGTTTTTTTCCTTAAGCTTTGTCGGTCTGGGACTTTTGACCAAGCTGTCGGATCTGAGGAAAGCAGGCGCCAAAGGGATTGTGATTGGTTATACAGCCGGATCATTGAGAATAGGCCTCTGCCTGATTCTCCTTTATATTGCATCAAAAATGGGTTTTATAAGCTAGTAGAAGGAGTTAATTATGTCTGATAACATAGCCAGTAACCAGGACCAGGGCAGTGATGATTTGAAAAAGGTTGAGGCGGCGGCGGATGCAAAGCAGCGCAGGCACAGGGCGGATGAGTACATGGCGATGATTATCGCCCTGGGCGCTGTAGCCATACTTTGGTTTTTACAATATGCAGGGTTTTACTAATGAGTATTAATCCGGGAAAAGACCGGATTGAGCTTTCAGCGTTCAGCTATCAGCCGTCAGCTCAAATTAAGTTTTAAAACCATTTCACTGAAAGCTGATGTATGAATGCTGCCATTCAAAAACAAAAAGTTATGGATGGAGACTAATCAGAGATTGAGATGATTGTTATGAGAATTGAGGAGGACAGGGAAGGATCATGAAGGATATCCTTATTGTGTTAAACGGATACAATAGTGAAAATGTCATTGAACAGGCATTTCAGACTGCCCGATCCGATTCAGGAATGGTAAAGGTTCTGCAGATCCTCGATTCAGAGCTTTACCATTACGGTCACAATGACCTGGTTGCCCCCAGACTGAACAAGCGGACATTCCTGCTGTATATCCGCGAGCATGTCCTTGAAAAGGGCAGGATAGAAGCAAATGAACTTATCAGGAAGGCAGAGGAGATGGGGATCTCCCTTGAAATTGAGCCGGTAGAGACGGATGATGTGATTTCGACGGTGATTGCTGAGGCAGAAAAGGGTTACGATGAGATATATTTACCGAAAGAGGAAAAGAAACTGTTTCCGATATTCAAGAGGACCATGGAACAGCATCTCAGGAGAAAAGCGCCGGGCAGGGTCATTTCATGCTGAATAGTATATAAGAGGAAAGGCAAAGTTGGAAAAAATAAATCGCAGGAAATTTTTAAAAACCGGTGCAACGCTTATCGGCGCGGGATTTGCAGCGTCTTCCCTGGACATACCCACTAAAGCGATGGCTTCTTCTTATCCGGTAGCGGGTGCGGATCGCGAAATAGACAGCTGCTGCCCGTTCTGCCAGGTCCGTTGCACGATTAAGGTACAGGTAAAGGATGGTCGTGTTGTGGATGTCTACGGTAATCCTGAAAACTTCTGGACCAACGGCGCCATGTGCCCAAAGGGGAAATCCCTGGTGGATTTGACCTACAGCCCCCACAGAATGTTATATCCATTGCTTCGCGAAGGAGAAAACTGGAAACAGATCTCATATAAAAAAGCCCTTGAGATAGTCACGGAAAAGATCCTGGAAGTCAAGAAGAACCACCCGGAGGATTTTGCTCATCGCCTTGCCATGTTCGAGCCGTGCTATGACTCCAGGGAAAGCGAAATAGCCGCAAAGCTGGCTTTGAATATGGCGGGTTTTCCTGATCTTTGTTCGCCCGGAGATGTTTGTATTGGCAACACCTCCACGACCTTAAACCTCTGTCTGGGGAGCGCAATCTCCCCGACAACTTTGAAGGAAGTTCTGAATTCAGAAATACTGATCATATTCGGAGCTAACATTGCAGAGATAAAACCTCCCTATATGCGATGGCTTCATCTTGCTAAAGAAGAAGGCGTAAAGATCATCTACCTTGATCCACGCCGCACGCCAACCGCCAATTTTGCTGATTTACATATCATGCCGCGTCCTGGAACAGACGGTGCTCTGGTTCTGGGCATTATCAGAATTTTAATTGAAGAGAAGCTCTATGATCAAAACTATGTTGATTTGAATGTGAACGGATTTGATGAGCTCGCCGATGCTGTCGTGCCATATACTCCTGAGAAAGTGGAAGAGATCACAAGAATACCGGCCGAAAAGGTAGTAAACTTAGCAAGGATGTTAGGTAACAGCAGACGTACCATAGCCTGGATGGGAGGCTCCATCTCGCGCTATACAAACGCTATGCAGACGGTCCGTACTATCATCGCCCTGCAGGCTATCATGGGAAATCTGATCGGTCCGGGAAAGGGTATCATGAACGTGCGCGGCGGAAAGCCGGGAGGTGAAGATATACTTATTGAAAAGTATAGAGCCCCGGACCTGGCGCCTCGTTTGAGTTCGCGGAAAGTGTTATTTAATATAAAGAGGGGAAAGCTGGATGTATTGCTTATGAACAGCAGTTACAGGCGCTATCCGGATTCAGAAAAACTGAAAGAGGCTATCTCAAAGATAAACTTTGTTGTTTACCGCGGATTCTTCATGGATGAAGAGGTAAAACTGGCCCATTTATTCATTCCGGCTGCAATGGTCTTTGAAAGTGAGGGCTCACAATATGGGGCCCAGCGCCAGGTGGTATGGAGAAATCAGGCTGTTCCCAGACCCGGGGAAACGGTGGATGACTGTAGATTTTATTGCGATCTGGGGACGCTCTTAAACAAAGACCGGTTCCCTGCGGTAAAAGGTCCTGAAGACATATATGAGATGGTGAGAGAGGTTTCTCCTGAATGGAGAGGATTACCCATTGAGCGCATTAAAAAAAGCCCTACGGGCATTACCTGGCCCAGCTACTCTCCGGAGGAGCCCGATTTAAGAGAAACCCTGTACCGGGACAACCGCTTTCTTACGAAGGACGGTAAAGTTCAGCTCAGTATACCCATAGGTAAGATAAAATGGACAGAACCGGAAGGGGGGCCCGATGCGAAAAAGGATCAGGGATTTCCCTTGATATTCATACAGGGTAAGGTGGTACATCACTGGCAGCAGACAGTAACAAACTGGTCTCCTTATCTGGCCCAGTTTTCAGAAGGTAATTTCGTGCAGGTACATCCGGATACGATTTCAAACCTTGACGTAAATGATGGTGACTGGATTTATTTAGAAACCGAGATTGGCAGGATAAAGGCCAAGGTGAAAATAACCAGAGCGATTCTGCCAGGAGTTGTCTGGACCCCTTCTCACCCGTCACCAAGCCCCTACACAGGAAATTCCGGGGTTCCGATAAATAAAATTATTCCCGATAAATGGGATATGGTTGCCGCCCAGTTTAATGGATACGGCTGCAGGCTGATAAAGGCATAATTTGAAATTAATATAGGAGGATTTCACACATGAGAATAATAAATTTAAAATCAGTTGGGTATCTGGCTCTATTTTTCATACTGCTTTTCGCTTTAAATGCGAGTCAGGTATTTGCAGAAGAAGGCCAGACAGAAAAGCCCGTCAATCAAGAAGAAAAGCTGGTAGGTAAAACGGTCAATGTGAATACGGCCACTGTGGAGGAATTTATAGAAAATGTTCCTCTCATAACAAAAGAACTTGCGGAAAAAATTGTCGAATATCGTGAAGAAGCAGGCGATTTCCAGACACTCGAAGAGTTGCTTCAGGTGGAAGGCTTTAATCGCGATTTACTCAGAAAAATAAAGTCCTTTTTGTTGCTTGAAGGTATTGGCGGCACCGAGTGCACATGTTAGCTTTTATCAGCCACACCATGGTGTCTGAATTTGAGGTTTCAAATTTCAGATTAGAAATCCCGGTTTCGCCGGATAAGGGGTTGCTATGAGTATCCAGTATGCCATGGTGATCGATTCGGCCAGGTGCTTTAATTGCAGAGCCTGTGTAATTGCCTGCCAGATAACGAATGGCGTGCCCCCCGGATCGTATCGTAATTGGATTAAAGACGCAACGGTTGGGGATTGGGGCAAAGGGCATTTCCAACCGGGCAATTGCATGCACTGCGAAAATCCCACCTGTGTCCAGGCGTGTCCTACCGGCGCTACTTATAAGGATGAAAAAGAGGGCATAGTAAAGGTGGAGAGTGGATTGTGTATAAACTGCGGCAGCTGCATCCCTGCCTGCCCTTATGGTGCAAGATACAGACACCCGGAAAAGAAGATAGTGGATAAATGTGATTTCTGTGAAGAGCTCAGGTCGCGGGGAGAACCACCCGCCTGCGTGCAGGTTTGCCCCACGCAGGCCCGGACATTTGGAAATATCCTGGATCCAGCCAGCAGGATAGCCAGTCTTCTGAAAAACAGTAATACAGTCAAGGTTGTCAATAAAACGACTGATACAAAGCCTAATATCTACTATATATCAGAGACCGAACTGACGGACTGGCCTGTTGAGGCCAGGTTCCCTGCCTATTTCCAGGTTTGGCGGAAAATAGCCGATCCCATTATTAAGGGCCTCGTGGGAATAACCGGCCTGGGGGTTCTGGTAATGCTCTGCAAGCAATTGCTGATCCAAGACCTTCCGCCCGAATCAGCAGAACATGAGAAGGAGGAAGAAGGTCACCATGGTTAAGAGGATGATCAAGAGGCATACAAAGGTTTCCATCTTCATGCACTGGTTTAATGCGGTTTGCTGGTTTTTCCTTCTTTTTACAGGGATAGGTCTGATAAAGAACGGAGACCTTGAGCCTGTCGGGGGATGGTGGCCCGACCTGATCCGTGTAATTTTCTCCGGGGGCGGGAATCTTCTTCTTGCTCACGTTATTTGCGGTTCTATCTGGATCATTGCCTTTCTGGTGTTTGCCATTGTTCGTTTAAGAAAAGAGGTGGTTTTTTTTATCCGGGAGA
This sequence comes from uncultured Desulfatiglans sp., assembly GCA_964499695.1. GTDB lineage: Bacteria > Desulfobacterota > DSM-4660 > Desulfatiglandales > HGW-15 > JAAZBV01. The sequence continues at coordinate 2,004 of CAZCMD010000002.1, read as the reverse complement.
TATTCACCTTTTCACCGGTCAATGACATTTCATGGATCATCAAAAAAGGCATCCAGATGACCTTTGGGTATAAGATGCTTACAAGACTTGGCCTTGAACCAAGGATACCTGACCAGGGTTTTTATAATGTTGGACAGAAGCTGTTTGCGATCCCCTCGATTTTAGGCGGAATAGTGATTGCAGCGACCGGGATCATAATGTATTCATCTAAATTATTTATGATGGATACGGTCATTGTTCAATGGTCGATCCTGATTCATTTCATCATGGCAGGGGTCGTCTTTGCAGGACTGCTAATCCACATCTATATGGCATCAATAGCTGCGGGAGAACTTCCGGCCCTGATTTCCATGTTTACCGGGACCGTACCGGAAGAATATGCCGACCACCACCATAAACTCTGGTATGATCGGATAAAGCAGTGAAAAATGTTGTGAACATCTGATCTTTTTCACTGAAGATCAAGTGAATGTATCCTTACAGTATCTAACATGATGCGGGCTTCAGGTCATGTGTTTGAGCAGTGCCTCGAAAAATATGTTGATACTGAAAATGATACCTGAGTAAAAGGCAAAAAATATGGCATGTCATCTAAGATAAAGAGGATTGTAACTAAAGATAATATTTCAGCAACTTAATAACAGGATATCTGGCCCTGTTATTTTGTGATTGTTAAAATTTTCAGGAGGAAGGCATGAATAAAAAAATCTGTATATTATTTGTTATTTTTTTCATTGCAGTTACTGTTGCGTCTGTATCGGCTTATGAGGCTATTGTTGGCCCGACAGGTGTACTAAAATATAACAAAGAAAAATCATACGGTGGCTACACCCTTTTTGCGCCCATGGTAAACTGCAAAACCACATACCTTATAGATATGGAGGGTAATCTTGTCCATAAATGGGACTCGGAATATACCCCTGGCGCTTATGCCATGCTACTTCCTAACGGTAACCTCCTAAGGGGAGGTGTCCTAAAAAACAAACCTGCTGCCATAGGCGGGGCAGGAGGCATTGTTCAGGAGATAGACTGGGACAGCAAGGTAGTCTGGGAATATAAAATGAACAACCAGAAAGAGCTTCAGCACCATTGTTTTGATCGCATGCCAAACGGGAATACCCTTATTCTTGGGTGGGAAGCTAAAAGCATAGATGAGGCTATTGAGAAGGGCCGTGACCCAAAGACTATACCCACAGAGGTATATGATATGAATCAGTATCACCATGAATTCTGGGTGGACTTTGTCCGTGAGGTGGATAAAAATGGCAAGACTGTATGGGAATGGCACGTGTGGGATCATATAGGTACAGGCCCCCAACAGTTTGATATAAACTACGTCCTCCCTGCAAAGCTGGGCCCCAATTATGCCAGCTTTGACTGGAGCCATTTCAATGTGGTTGAGTATATCCCTGAAAAGGATTTGATCTTGTTAAATTCAAGAAACTTCAGTGAGTTCTACCTGATTGATCACAAGACCGGTAAGATGGTTTACCGCTGGGGAAACCCGAGTGCCTATGGCCAGGGTAAAAAGCCCTCATGGTATGATAACGGTGATCAGAAGGTGTTCGGGTCACACAGCGCTGTATATATCGGTAAAGATCAGTTTATGGTATTTGACAACGGGTCTGAACGGCCAGAGGGTAACCGCTCAAGCATAGTGATAGTGGACAGGAAGACAAACGGGATTGTATGGGAATATCATACAACAACACCCCAGAGCTTTTATTCGTTCAGGCAGGGCTCAGTACAGAAGCTCCCAAACGGTAACATACATGTTACCTCCACCAACAGCGGGCACCTGTTTGAGATAACAGAGGACAAAAAGATTGTCTGGGATTATGTGAGCCCGGTTTTTAACAATGAGCTTAAATGCTATGCAGAAGATGGCAGCATGCCCAACATGATGATGAATATGATCCACAGGTCATATCGTTACGGGGCAGATTACCCTGGCCTTAAAAATAGGGATTTATCCAAAAAGACACCCCTGACCGAATGCCCGGA
>CAZCMD010000001.1:0-79818 GCA_964499695.1 uncultured Desulfatiglans sp. | reverse complement strand
GGTCACAGAGTTTTTATTTTAAAGTATTAATCTTTTTATTCCCTGCTTTAAAACAGGTACATTAAAGTTTATTAAAAGGCCAACCTTAAGGTCTCTCAATTTTAAATAAGTCAATAATTGTGCTTCATGTATAGGTAACAAACCATCAACAGACTTCAACTCAAGAATAACAATGTTTTCCACCATAATATCTATTCTGTATCCACAATCCAGTATTATGCCTTTATATTTGATTGGAAGAGATTGCTGTCTTTCATAATGAATATGGCGCAATTTGAATTCATGACAAATGCATTCCTCATAGGTAGATTCCAGAAGGCCTGGACCTAACTCTTTATGCACCTCAATAGCTGCACCTATTATTTGACCTGTAAGATGATTTATCTCCATTCTATTGCTCCTTATAATAATATATTGAATTATTAACATTTGCGAAGGGGCACATTAATTCAATCCGGCAGGTGCTTCCCTGTGTGATTAAAACAATCACACCCTCTGTGCCCTCCGTGCCTCTGTGGTTAGACTTTAGTTTTTCCATAATTAACCAGTTCCTCTCCATATCTTTCTCTTATTCTGTCCATCGCAACAGAGATGCTGTTCCTTTTTAAAATCTCAGGATCAGGCCGTAAAAAGAGCGGAAGCTGACCTGCTGTTTTTTTAAGGTCTGTAAACCTGACCCTCATGAATCTTACACCGCATCTCCTGTCACAGGCCTTGAAAAAGAGCTCTTCGATAACAGGATAGAGTTCGCTCTCCCAGAAACCCTGTGAGGTAAGGGTGGCCTTTCTTACACTCTCAAGCTGATCCGCGTACCTGATCATAAGCCCTGCCCGGCCCGGCCTTAACTCCCTTTTTCTGAGCCGTTGTGCGCATCTCTCCACAAGCCTGTAGAGCTCTGCCAGGAGACCTTCATCATCATTGATATCCCTTTCAAGGGTGACATCCTCGCTTACCTCAGGTTCTGCTGAGGGCGGAAGCACAGGGGTGGGATCAATACCTGCTGCCCTCTGGTGTATAACCCATGCCTGATTCTTGAAGATCAGCTTCAGGTTATATACATCCATCTCGGCTATCTCTTTCACAATGGTGATATTAAGCTCTTCAAGAAGCATCCGGCTTTTTACATGGCCCACACCGGGGAGATAATCAACATTAAGGGGGGCCATAAAGGATGATTCTTTTCCCTGATCAATATCCATTATGCCGCCTTTAGGTAAAAGCCTTGATGCAATGCTTGACACCATCTTGTTACCTGCAACACCAACCGCGCCGGCAAGTGAGAGGCGGGCGTTTATATCGCGGCTTATACGCCACGCCGCATCCTTTGCCCTGCCCCACAACCGCCTTGTGCCTGTAACATCAAGAAAGATATGCCCCGGTTTTGACGGCTCCCACACAGGCGTATACTCTGCAACGGCCCTTGAAAGAAGCATTGAACCCCTTTCCACCAGGGCCGGGTTTGGGGGAAGCACAATCAGTTCAGGGCAGAACCTTAATGCCTTTCCAATGGCCATGCCCGTGAATATCCCTTCACCCCTTGCCTCTGATGACGCGACAAGGATCAGTGCACGGTCTGACTGTGGCGGAGCCACAACAACCGGTCTCTCCCTCAACTCCGGATGATTAAGCCTCTCCAGGGTTATGGGGAAGGAGGGGATGTGAATATGAAGAACATTACGAACCATGCAAACAACTCATACATGATAGAGGGCTCAAAATGGTTTACGGTATGAGGTGTAGGGTCTGCGGCCAGTCAGCTTTTTGACCTGACATTAATAAGCTTTGACAGCATGCTCCCGATGGCATTACATTCTTCGCTTAATAATTCAAATTGCTGTCTGGGGATATAGCCTATTTCATGTGCTATAATTGCCTGATTGAGAAGTTCTGCAGCAGAACCTTTAGCAATATAGAAGAAATTTACAGATTGTTTATTCGTATTCAGCTCATCACCCTCAGCTATATTACTCGGTATGGAAATTGCTGATCTCCAAATCTGATCTTTTAAGCAATAATCCCTTTTTAGAGGGCCCTGATTGATTATTTTATAAATGGAAACAGCCAGACCCTTAGCGCGTTGCCAGACTTTAAGCTTCTGAAAATCTCCCATAACAATCCCTCCTTATACCTCAAACCGTACACCGTATACCGTGCCTTTATTTATAATACCTCAACACCCCAACCACCTTGCCCTCTATACGCACGTCTCCCTTTTCCACAAATATGGATTCCATGCCCTCATGGGCAGGCCTCAGTTCCACATGTTTGCCTGTTTTGTAATACTTTTTTACGGTTGCCTCGTTACCTATAAGGGCAACCACTGTTTCGCCATTCTCAGCCCCAGACTGTTTTCTGACTATGACAAAATCACCATCCAGTATCCCCTCTTCCTGCATGGAAAACCCCTGAACCTCCAGGACAAAGTGATCCCCCCCGCCAAGCATGGATGGAGGCACCTCAATAACATCATAGTTTTCTATGGCCTCTATGGGCTTTCCACCTGCAACCTTTCCTAATAGTGGGAGTTCAAGCCGTTTTGTCTCAACAGGGCTTATTACCTCTATGGAACGTTTCATGTTTTTTTCAGGTAGGCGTATATACCCCTTTTTTTCAAGCAGTTTGAGATATGTGGTTACGGTGTTGTAGGAACTGAACCCGAAACGGGCGCATATCTCATCAAAACTGGGGGACTGCCCCCATTCACTAATATAGCCGGATATATAGGTAAGAACATCCTTCTGTTTATCTGTGAGTTTCATTCCCTGCCCCTTTTTGTTTGTTTACATGCAAAGCAACGCTTCTTTCAGTTAAACTTACAGTTTGCAAAATAATACTGTAATTAAAACTGTAAGTCAAGGGATAAAATTAAGAAATAATGAAATATTCCCCATAAGCCGATATAGTTAAGGCAGATTTAAGCAGTGCCCATACAGAAATAACAAAAACCCGGATGGAGCTTTCAGCATTCAGCTGTCAGCCGTGAGCAAAGACCCCGTTTTAAAAGCATTTTGCTGAAAGCTGAACGCTGATGGCTGACCGCTGCCATTCAAAAACGACAGTTTTTGGATGGGCATTAAATAATATTACATTTTAAAAATTTATTAATTGAGTTAAACTGGCATGAAATTTGAATAATTTTATACTTCATATTAACCTGGCGATACTGAAAATTCCGGGTTAACGATGCAGGTCAACCGGAAATAAAACCTTTATTTATGGTGGCATGATGCATAGATACAGACATAAAAAATCAATATGGAAAATACTATTCTCAATGATCCTGTTTGCAATCTGTATATCCCTTTGCGGTTGTGGCGACAGGGGTGAGAAGGTATATAAGGTGGGTATTCTTTCCGAGGTAGACTCCTTTACAATAATAGCAGATGGATTCAAGGCAAAAATGGCTGAGCTAGGCTATGTAGAAGGAAAAAACATTGCCTATGATGTTAAAATTGCCAATATGGACCCAGAACAGGAGAAGCAGGCTGCTAAGGATTTTGTAAAGGTCAATGTTGATCTTATTTTCACATTTCCAACAGAGGCGAGCATCGCAGCAAAAGAGGCAACCCTTGGAACAGATATCCCGGTTGTTTTTGCCAATGCAAATATAGAAGGAACAGGCCTTATAGAAAGCATACGTCAGCCAGGCGGCAATATTACAGGTGTCCGGTTTCCGGGGTCAGATAACGATGTCATGCGCCTCAGTTTTTTTCCAAAGTTCGTTCCCAATGCAAAGCGCATCCTGATACTCTATGACCCAAATTATCCTACAACACAAAAGGCGGCAGAGGCCCTGCGTGAGGCCGCCCCATCGTTTGGCATAACACTGCTCGAGGATCACATAACAAGTGTTGAAAGCCTTAAGGATACCCTTGCGAAGAGAAGTGCACAGGGTGATATCGGCATAGATGCCATCCTGATTATGCCAGAGTTTATCAATCACACACCCGAAGGTTTTCAGACTATAGTAGATTTTACAAATAAACACAGGATACCCCTTGGGGGCGGCGCCCCATTTACTGTAGATCAGGGCGCCATTTATACATTTCATCCTGATTTTTTTGAAACAGGCACGCTTGCAGCCACAATGATAGATAAGATATTCAAAGGCACACCTGCCGGCACAATACCTGTTGCATCACCTGAGAGCCACCTCAGGATTAATTACAGGGTGATGAAAGAGCTGGGGCTCCCTGTGAGCGAGGGTCTATTGAGCAGGGCCAGGGAGATAATCCGATAAATTGTCAGCAAATAAAAAATCAGAAAAATTCAGAAGTCTTGCAGTTACACTGGCCACAGGGTTTTCTGTGCTGACTATGGCGGCCCTTGTTATTGCCACCACCCTGCAGATGTATTTCAGCTTCCAGGCACAGCAAAAAATTATACTGACAAATCAAAAATTTATAGCAAAGGATGCAGCAAACGCGGTTGAATATTTTATACAAGAAAAATTTACCAAACTGGAATCCGCCTCAAGACGCAGAAATATGCCGATTACCCCAAAAAAGGCACAGGAACCAACCCTTGAAAGATTAATGGGGCTTGAACCGGCATTTCGCCAGTTGATCCTTTTTGACTCAGGAAAAGAAGAGACAGCAAGGATAGCCCGTATTACCAAAATCAATTCCACACAACCTGAGCACTTCAACAGGGATGAATTGTTTCAAAAAACGAAAAACAATGAAACCTATATCGGCCCTGTATATATTGATGAAACAACAAGTGAGCCAATGATGATCATGGCAGTGCCTGTAACAGATGTATTTGGCGATTTTCTTGGCACACTGATAGCTGACCTGAATCTTAAATTCATGTGGGACCTGATGGGGAGGATCAGGATCGGTGAAAATGGCGTAGCCTATGTGGTGGAAAAGCAGGGATACCTGATTGCATATCGGGATATAGCCCCTGTATTAAAGAGAGAGAACCTGTCTCATCTCAGGGAGGTGGATATCTTTGTAAAAGAAAAGACACACATGACTGATATTTCACCCAGGATATCGCGGGGTATTAACAATAGGCTTGTGGTTGCAAGCCATGTCCCGCTTTCATCACCTGAATGGGCTGTGATTGTTGAATTGCCTGTTCTTGAGGCTTATCAGCCTGTGGTAATGACCCTTATACTTTCAGGATCTGTCATGCTCCTGAGCCTTATACTGGCGGTAATATCAGGCGTATTCCTGTCAAGAAGGCTTACAAAACCGGTTATAGAACTCAGGGATGCAGCAAAAAAGATTGGTAAAGGCCAATTATCACTTGAGATAGATATCCGCTCCAATAATGAGATCGGTGACCTTGCAAAAAGTTTCAGCTTGATGGTGAATGACCTGAAAACCACAACAGTATCAAGGGATGCCCTTGAAAAGGAGGTTGCAGAACGAAAGCAGGTAGAAAAGGTGCTGCTGGAAAGCGAGCAGAAGATGAAGGCCATCCTTATGGCCTCACCTATAGGGATAGGGCTCATAAACAATGCAAGACTTGAATGGGCAAATGAAACACTGTTTACCATGTCCGGCTACGAAGAAGGATCCCTGATTGGACAAAACATATCTATACTTTTCACTAATGAGACAGAATATGAGCGCGTAGATAAACGACTTTTTGCAGATACTAATGGGGATACTATCAACATTGAAACACAATGGGCCAGAAAAAATGGCGCTGTACTTGACTGTATTTTAGGTGCCTGCGCCCTTGATTCAAAAGACCTTTCAAAGGGTATGATACTTACCGTGATAGACATATCCGAATCAAAGGAGTTGCAATCAAAACTTATGCGCGCCCAGAAAATGGAGGTCATAGGCACACTTGCAGCCGGGGTGGCCCATGACCTGAACAATATCCTTGGCGGTGTAGTTAGCTATCCTGAACTTTTGACATTAGACATGCCTGACACCAATCCCCTTAAAGGCCCGCTCCTTACAATAAAAAAGGCCGGTGAAAAGGCAGCCGCAATCGTGCAGGACCTTCTTACCCTTGCAAGAAGAGGGGTTTCTGTAAATGAGGTTTTAAACCTGAACAGTATAATCACCGAGTTTTTGAAAAGCCCTGAATGTGAAAATATCCTCTCCTTTCATCCAACTATCGAGGTGGATATAAACCTTGATGAGGGCCTGTTCAATATAATGGGGTCAGGCTTTCACCTCTCAAAGATAATCATGAACCTTGTATCCAACAGCGCAGAGGCCATGCCTCATGGCGGGAGGATTCAGATATCAACAGAAAATCAATACCTGGACAAACCTGTTTCAGGTTATGAAAATATCAAAGAGGGGGAGTATGTTACACTCACTGTATCGGATACAGGTGATGGTATACCGGAAACGGATCTCATAAATATTTTTGAACCCTTTTATACCAAAAAGAAGATGGGTAGAAGCGGCACAGGTTTGGGCATGACCGTTGTATGGGGAACAGTTAAAGACCACAAAGGGTATGTTGATATAAGGAGTGAAGAAAACAGGGGAACTACTATCAGGCTCTATTTTCCGGCCAGCAGGGAGAATGTGGCAGCAAAAAAAACCTCTATACCACTTGATGTATATATATCAAAGGGTGAATCCATACTTATTGTTGATGATGTAGAAGAGCAGAGGATAATCCTCTCCCGGATATTAGATAAACTGGGATACAGGGTAACTGCGGTTTCAGGTGGCGAGGAGGCCATAGAATATATGAAAAACAACTCTGCCGATCTTGTTGTCCTTGATATGATCATGGAACCGGGGATTAACGGCCTTGAGACATACAGACAGATACTTGAAATACACCCTGGCCAGAAGGCTGTTATCGCAAGCGGGTTTTCAGAGACAGAACAGGTAAGAGAGACATTGCGACTTGGCGCCTTTACATATATCAAAAAACCCTACAATATAGAAAAGATAGGGCGGGCCATACGGGATGCACTGGCAAGGTAAACCTCTTTCTAATCTCCGTTGACCTGCCATGCATTTTTCAGCAAGGTCAATTTTCTGACACCTAAAACTATCCGGCAAATTTTTCAACTTTAAGCGTCAATCGCTTGACCTTTAACACCCAATAAACAATATAAAAAAGATATAACCTATTGTTATAACGAGTATTTTCATTAGTATTATTTTGTGGCACTCATATTGCAAGTTTCAAGTAAAAGTTAAAGCTTAAGTTAATTCTTCATGGGATGAGGTAATAAAGCCTCTTCTTTCCCTAAAGGATTTATCAATTTTGGAAACCAAATATTTAAGACATTACCAGGGTATGTAAACCAAAGGGGCGGAGCCTGCCCTGTAATCTGGGAATAAACCTTTAAAAACAAAAATAATTATTATGAAAAAAGTTGACGTTCTGATTGTTGGAGGGGCAGGCTATATCGGGTCCCATATGTCCAAATACCTTTATCAAAGAGGATATAATCCAATTATACTTGATAACCTGGTCTTTGGACATATTGAAGCAGTGAAATGGGGCACCTTTATAAAAGGTTCTATTGAAGACCATTCGCTTTTATCCACGATTTTTAAAGAAAATAATATCTTTATAGTAATGCACTTTGCTGCATTTGCATATGTGGGTGAATCAATAAGTGATCCGGGCAAATATTATTTTAATAATGTTGCGGCGACCATTTCTCTTCTTGAATCCATGAGAAAAAATAATGTTAATAATTTGATTTTCTCTTCTTCCTGTGCAACATATGGTGAACCATCTGAAATTCCAATAACAGAAGAACATCCTCAGTGCCCTATAAATCCCTATGGAAGAAGTAAATTAATGGTGGAACAAATCCTGAATGATTATCATAAAGCTTATGGTCTCAATTATATTGCCTTGAGATATTTTAATGCCGCTGGCGCAGACCCTGATGGTGAAATAGGCGAAGACCACAACCCTGAAACACATATTATACCGCTGGCAATCCAGACTGCTCTGGGTCAGAGAGATTATATCAGTATATTCGGTGACAATTACCCTACAAAAGACGGGACATGCATAAGGGATTACATTCATGTAACAGATTTGGCACAGGCACATTTTTTAGCCATGGAAAAACTATCAGATGTTAAAAAGGGAGTTATTTTTAACCTGGGAAATGGAGAAGGCTATTCAGTTAAACAGGTAATAGAGACAACCGAAAAAATAACCGGAAAATTCATCCCGTTTAAGATAGATAATAAAAGAGCTGGAGATCCCGCAAAGTTGATAGGTTCAAGCGAGAGGATTATTAGTGATTTAGGTTGGAAACCTCAATACACCGATCTCGAAAGTATCGTTGAAACCGCATGGCGATGGCATAAATCCAATCCAACCGGTTATAAATAGACTGTTATTCAAATTATCCAATAAATGAACACGCTGGTATATTTTACCAGTAACCCATTCTTCCCCATAAAAAACATTTATTCATAAACTTAAAGGGTTCATTTTATGAGCAATATAGACCAAGACACACCTCAGCTTACCATTCAACAACTGAGCGAAATATTAGATGTTCCAAAACCAACTTTACGATTCTGGGAAAAGGAGCTGAAAGGAATAATTGTGACTTCAAGAACTCCGGGTGGACAGCGAAGGTATACAGAATCTCATATCCCGGTATTTGAAAAGATAAAAAACCTGAGAAATGCAGGCAAGAGTATCTCACAGGTAAAGGAGTATTTCAATAATGGCAGCAGTATTACGAAGTCACCTGAAAGTGAGATAGATATGCTCACCAAAAGGATCTCTGACCTGGTTAAAATGGAAGTAACAAAATTTTTAGGTATGAAATGACTAACTGGAAAACACATATAAATCATCTTAAAGAGCACCTTCTTTCAATGTCCGTGAGTGATATAAGCGGAAATATTATAGATACTGACATTGCTTTTAAACAATTGCATAATTATGCCCTTGGGGTGTTTGAGAGGAAAAAAACCATATATTTTATAGGCAATGGCAGCAGCGCTTCAATCGCCAGTGACACCGCATCAACCCTTGCAAAAAACACCGGAATAGATACTGAATCATTTAATAATTTTTCACTGTTAACAGCGGTAGCGAGAGATTCAGGGTATGATGAAATATTTGCTGAACCCCTAAGAAAAAAAATGGTCACGGGGGATATGCTTGTAGCAATAAGCAGTTCAGGTGAATCAAGGAATATCATCAATGCTGCAATGGAAGCACAAAGAACCGGTAACAATGTCTGCACTCTCTCTGCAATGAACTCTAACAACACTTTAAAAACCCTCGGCTCAATAAATTTTTATATCCCTGCTGAAAACCGTTTAAATGCCAGTCTCTGTCATATGCAAATTATAAAATATTGGGTTGGTCAGTTGATATCAACCCTGTCGTGGCATGAAGAGATTAATAAACATAGCAATATCTGTAAACATAACTATGAAAGACAATTCACAAACAATTAATAACTTTTATAACGGAAAAATATGACAACGAATACACCACAAATATCAGATGATGTGATTGCAGATAATATTGATAATAAAGAACCGATATATGTTACTAGACCTTTTCTTCCACCGCTTGAAGAATTTTATGAGTACCTTGAACAAATCTGGGAATCAAAACAACTCACCAATAAGGGCCCATATCATGAGCGTTTTGAAAAAGAACTGGCTGAATATCTTGGAGTTAAATATGTCTGTCTTTTCTCCAATGGCACACTGGCACTTATAAGCGCTCTTCAGACACTTAGAATAACTGGTGAAGTCATAACAACCCCTTTTAGTTTTGTAGCCACAACCCATGCCCTTAACTGGAACGGCATCAAACCGGTGTTCTGTGATATTGACCCTGTGACATACAATCTGGACCCCAAAAAGATCGAGGCGGCTATTACCCCTAAAACAACAGCTATCCTTCCCGTTCATGTATATGGTAATCCGTGTCATGTTGAGGCTATCCAGGAGATAGCCGGGACTTATGGTTTAAAGGTTATCTATGACGCCTGCCATGCCTTTGGTGTAACTATTAACGGCAACTCAGTTTTAAATTTCGGCGACCTTTCAGTTTTAAGCTTTCACGCGACAAAGGTATTCACGACCTTCGAGGGAGGCGCAATAATCTGCCATGACGAGACAACGAAAAAAAGGATAGATTTTTTAAAGAACTTCGGCTTTGCCGGCGAGACTACTGTAGTAGCACCCGGAATAAACGCAAAGATGAATGAGTTCCAGGCCGCCTTGGGCATACTACAATTAAAATATATTGACCAGTCCATTCAGAAAAGAAAAGAGATAGCGGAATATTACAGTAAGCGCCTCAGAGACCTGCCCGGAATTTCATTCTTTGAAGACATTCCTGAAGTAAGGCATAATTATCAGTATTTCCCGATCGTAATTGATGAAAACACCTTCGGAAAATCAAGGGATGATATTTATAACGCATTAAAGAAACAGAACATCTTTTCAAGACGGTATTTTTATCCTCTTATAAGCCAGTTCCCAACATACAGGGGCCTTGAATCGGCACAACCCGGCATTCTGCACGTAGCGGAAACCGTTACCGAGAAAATTCTCTGTCTGCCGATTTATCCTGAGATCGACAAATCAGACATAAAAAGAATCCTAAATATAATCGCTGGAGAAGAATAAAATGGCAGATGGCGATACTAAAGACAATTTCTTCTTCCATGCATTTTTACAGACCCTTGCTAAAGCCTGGAAAAATAATTTTAAAGATAATTTTTCTTTTTCCAGATTCGGGGAACCGGAAAGAGAAATAGTTGATGGGCAGGAAAATCTTTTTGAAATAGAAAATTTCCTGGATGAGTTTGAATCCTTTTTTTATCTCCTCGATGATTTTCGATCAAAAAAGCTCCTGCTCCATTTACTCGCATTCAGGGTTCTTGGTCATAGGAAAATACGACTGCCCCTTTCGGCAACGGATTATTCTAAAAAAATTGATGAGTTGTCATCATTGATAGATCCCGAAGATAAGGTAGAAGTTAATTATGTAAGCTCCATGAAAAAAAATCTTTTTTTCGCGGACTTGTCGCCTCTTGATTTGCCGGTTAAGCTATATACTGCGCCTGGAACCATATTCAGTCAATTTTTACTGAAGCCCTATGAATATATAACGGATGATCAAATAATCATTGGTGCGAAGAACGGCAATATTGTTATAGATTGTGGAGCCTGTTGGGGCGATACAACATTATTTTTTGCTAATAAGGTAAAAGGGAATGGAAAAGTATATTCCTTTGAGTTTATTCCGAATAATCTACAGGTAGCTTACAAAAATATTAATCTTAATCCTCATTTTAAAAATATAATAAAAATAGTTGAAAATCCGTTATGGGATAAATCAGGTATCAGGATGTTTTATCGGGATAATGGTCCAGGCAGTAAGGTGTCGTTAACACCGTTTGAAGGACACGAGAATAACATATATACGATAACCATAGACGATTTCGTTGATCAGGAGCAATTAGCCAAAATTGACCTTATAAAAATGGATATAGAAGGGGCGGAACAAAATGCACTGAGAGGCGCCGAACAAACATTGAGAAGATTTAAACCGGAGCTAGCCATCTCCATTTATCATAACATGAATGATTTTGCTAACATAGTTCACTTGATAAACAACTTAAATCTTGGATATAAATTTTATTTAGATCACTTTACAAAGCATTATGAAGAGACGGTATTGTATGCGAAAGCTCAATAATTTTCTTAAATTCAAACACCCCGGTGAGTACAAATAATGAATAAAGTACTTTTAGTTGACACCAATTTTTCATCAGCGCCGATCTATAATTATTTGATCAAGTCCGGTTTCGAGGTCTTTGTTATTGGCGGAAACCCAAAGGATTTTCTGGCTAAATCAGTCAGAAATTATATCAATATGGATTATTCCGATGTTAAACAAACCGAAGAATTGATAGCAAAATTAAATATTGATTACATCGTCCCCGGGTGTAATGACCGTTCATACCAGGTGTGCGCAGAGCTTAACTCAAAAGGGAGCTATCATGGCCTGGATACACCGGAGACAACCGACATTATCAATAAAAAAGATAAATTTCGAAGATTCGCAAAACAGATCGGCCTTCCGGTTCCGGCTCTAATCTCGGGCGAGCATTCGGACGAAATGAGGCCTTTGATTGTCAAGCCTATTGATGCTTACAGCGGTCACGGCATGACTGTCCTTAAAAGGCCGGAAAAACGGGCTCTGCAATCAGCCATCAACCGTGCAAAGGAATTCTCCCGTTTAAAGACATGCATAATCGAAGAATATGTTGAAGGTCAGCTATACAGCCATTCAGCGTTTATTACCAGCGGCAGAATAGTAGCAGACTTTATTGTCGAAGAGAACAGTACGGCAAACCCATTTGTGGTTGACACCAGTCGTGTGATTTATGACTTTCCTTCCGAAATGCTGAATCGCATACGAAAAAGTATTACCTTACTTTCAAAAGAGTTGAAGATGGTTGATGGGCTTGTCCACACGCAATTCATAAAAAACGGGGAATCATTCTGGTTGATTGAGGTGACAAGACGCTGTCCCGGCGATCTGTACAGTCAATTGATCGAACTCTCAACCGGATTTAGCTATGCAGAAACATATGCCAGATCCTTTGTAAAACAAAATTTCACATTTGAAAAAGTAACTATGAAGCAAGCCTGGATAATGAGGCATACCATTTCTCAGCCTGTTGAAGGTGTTTTGGGATCAATCCAGTTCCATTTTCCAATTCTGATAGAAAAGATGGTCCCCATAAGCTTAGCGGGCGATATGATTAAAGCCAGTCCTTTTAGCAGGATTGCGTTATTGTTTTCAAGGAATAATTCAGAGAAAGAGCTACTGGATTTATACAAAAAGACTCTCAACAGAAACCTGTATACGATTAACCAAACTCAATGAAATTAAAGGGAGATTATAATGGATAAGCCGACAGTGTCCTCACCAATGTCACTAGGTTTTATAGGTGGTTCTTTATATTCCGCGGTTGGATATGCACATGCCGTATCCTCTACCATGGATAATCGCTGGGCTGTCAAGGCCGGTTGTTTCAGTACAGATGAAAAGCGGAATCTTGAGACAGCACAGGCTTACGGGGTAGCCTCTGACAGGGCATATGACAACTGGCAGGAACTGTTGAAAAAAGAAAAAGGCCGTCTGGATGCTATCACCATTCTGACACCGACCCCATCCCATTATGAGATTGTCATGACCTGTCTGGAGGCGGGTTACCCGGTAATCTGTGAGAAAACCCTGGTTACAAACAGCGCCGATGCCAAAACAGTCCTGGACCTTTGCAGTCAAAGAAATAGTTTCCTTGCAGTGACCTATAATTACTCGGGGTACCCGATGGTGCGTGAACTGAAAAAAATGATCCAAAAGGGTATGCTTGGCAGGATACTGCACTTTCAGGCTGAAATGCCTCAGGAAGGCTATATCAGGGTGGATGCACATGGGAATAAGCCGGCGCCCCAGTCATGGAGGCTTACCGACGGACATGTACCCGTGATTCACCTTGACCTGGGGTCTCATCTTCATCAGCTGATTCACTATCTGGTGGGACAAAAACCCCTTGAGGTTATTGCCGATCAGAACAGTTACGGATGGTTTTCACAGGTTATTGATAACGTCACATGTCTTTGTCGCTATTCGGAAGGCATTCAGGGCCAGATATGGTTCAGCAAGTCAGCGTTGGGTCAAAGAAACGGATTAAGACTCAGGATATATGGCTCAGAAGCCTCTGCTGAATGGTATCAGATGCGTCCTGAGGAACTGCTAGTATCATACGCTGATGGGCGCAGGGTAATTATGGATAGAGCCTCTTATGTGGAGGTTGCAAATATGAGACGGTATAACAGGTTTAAGGCCGGGCACCCTGCCGGTTTTATAGAGGCATTTGCCAATCTTTATATGGATATTGCCGATTGTCTCTGTCAGTACAGGGCAACCGGGCATTGGCACTCTGAAAATGTGTTTGGGATCGAACTGGCGCTAGAAGGAATTCATATGATTGAATCCATGGTCAAATCAAAAGATACCATGACCTGGCAGCCTGTTTATAATTAGATCGGGTAGTTAAGGATATAACATGAGAACTCCTGAATGGTCGAAATCAAGCTGGCGTTCTTTTCCAATACGACAACAGCCGAACTGGCCTGATGCCCGTGTTTGCGAAGATATGCTGCAAAAGCTCTCTCAGTTGCCTGCGCTGGTCTTCGCCGGAGAAACACGAGCGTTGAAGCAGCAGCTTGCTGAGGTAATCGAAGGCAAGGCATTTGTCCTTCAGGCTGGAGATTGCGCCGAAAATTTCTCACGTTGCAACGGCCCGCGTATCCATGATCTCCTGAAGGTCATACTTAAGATGTCCATAATCCTTGCCTACGCTGGAGAGAAGAAAATTATAAAAATCGGCAGAATGGCAGGGCAATATGCCAAACCCCGTTCTTCCACCACTGAAACGGTCGATGGCATCGAGATTCCCAGTTATCGGGGAGATATGATTAACAGCCCTGATCCGACACCGGAGGCGAGAACACCTGATCCTCGCAGGATACTGGAGGGATATTTCCGGTCCACCGCAACCCTTAATCTCGTAAGGGCATTTACCCGAGGCGGCTACGCCGCGCTGGATAAAATTCAATCATGGAGCGAGGCCAGTTTCGGTTCCTTCCCTGCCAACCAGAAATATGATGAGCTTGTTAACGGGATCAGAAAGGCCGCGAACTTTATGACCGCGATTGGTATAGATATCAAGGCCCCCCAGTTAAACGAAATCACGGTGTACACCTCTCATGAAGCCCTTCTGCTTGAATACGAAGAGGCCCTGACAAGAATCGATACGACTACAGGCAAATGGTACGACACAAGCGCCCATATGGTATGGATCGGTGATCGGACACGCCAGCTTGAAGGGGCTCATGTGGAATTTTTAAGAGGCGTCGGTAATCCCATCGGCGTAAAAATCGGGCCGGATCACAATATCGACGAAATAAAACGTCTCATACAATTGCTTAACCCTGATAATGATGTAGGACGTCTAACGCTTATTACACGCTTCGGTTCGACAAAAATCGAATCATTTCTTCCACCTCTGCTTCGGGAATTTAAAAAAGAGGGATTCAGGGTTCTATGGATCTGTGATCCCATGCACGGAAACACATACACCAATGGACTTTCGCATAAGACCAGAAAATACGAAGACATACTTGGGGAAATCAAAATGTTCTGGCAGATCCACCAGGCTGAGCAAACAGTTGGAGGCGGTGTTCATCTTGAGCTGACAGGCGACAATGTTACGGAATGTATCGGCGGCAATCGACAACTTATCGATAAGGATCTGTATCTTAATTACCAGACGAACTGCGACCCCCGTCTGAATGCTGAACAGGCGGTGGAACTCGCCTTTGATTTAGCTAAGATCCTTCGGTCATGAGACAGTGAACAAAGACAATATAATACGCACCAAACGAATTTACGAATGACTATAATGAATAAAATATTTTGCCTTGATAATTTGTTAAAATATCTGCCACTTGGAAATATTATCATCCTTGAAAGTGAAGATGATTTTGACAGTAATACTGGCGCTCTTTATAGAGAGATGCTGCGTCGGGGTCTTAACAAAAAATACAGACTGGTGTGGCTTGTTCGTGACGTTCTAGAGTGGCAAAACATCAACGTATCTAATGTCACCGTCATGGATAGAAGCCGAAGAAGCCACAAAACCATAGCTGATCTAATTTTGCTGACAAGGGCAAGATATTTGATCGCCGACGGTATGGTCATAGGAAAGAGAAAAAAAAGCCAAATTGGCATCTTCCTTACTCATGGTGCTTTTGGGCTAAAAAATGCTACAAAGTATCTCAGTGATTACGATGAAAATGTCGACCGTTTTCTATGCACCTCTAAAAATCTGATTGCCGGATCCTCGGAAAGGTTTGGTGTTAATCCGTCAAAGTACTTTGTCTGTGGTTTTCCGCGCAATGACGATCTGTTTTCCCCCAACGGACAACTAGCAAAAATAACATGCGGAAGACAGCATACAATAACTATTATATGGATGCCAACTTTCAGAAAACACCGTTACATAGACTGTAATGATTCGGGGAAAGGAAATGCTTTGGGACTTCCTGTGCTGAGTACTGCAGGAGACTTAGAACTGTTAGATGACTGTCTTAGTCAGAAGGACATTTTATTGATCATTAAACCGCACCCGGTTCAAGACCTTTCTGCCATCACCATCGTTCAGTCAGAAAATATCCTCCTGATGTCAAATGAAATACTGCGCAAACGAGGAATCAACCTATATCAATTAATGGCCGAAACAGATGCTTTGATAACTGATTACTCCTCTGTCGCTTTCGATTATCTCCTCCTCGACAGGCCGATCGGTTACACATTAGATGATTTTAATGAATATACGCCCGGTTTTATTGTTGAAAACCCTTTAGACTATATGCCCGGAAAGAAAATTTGGTCCACAAAGGATTTAATCGAATTCATGAGCGATGTGGCAAATGGAAATGACATTTTTGCTGACCAAAGGGCAAAACTAAAAAACTACATTCACACCTATCAAGATAATCGGAATTCCGCAAGGCTCCTGGATATTCTTGATTTGTGACAGGTCAACATAATTTAAGAAGGCAGGGTATAGCATCCATGAAAAATAACTTGATTGTGATACTTGCAAGCGGTGTAGGCAACAGGTTCGGTGATCCAGTTCCAAAGCAGTATCACTTGGTCAACGGTAGGCCGGTAATTGAATACACGATCCGTGCTGCCCTTGCATCACGCAAAGCTGATGAGATTATCGTAGCAGCCAGAGGGGATTATATAAATAAACTCCGACATACATATGGCATCGTGATTATTGAGGGCGGTGAGGAAAGGAATAAGTCTTTCAATAAAGTCCTTCATTACATTGGAAATCATTACGATTGCGATAAGCTAGTTGTGACAGATGCAGTCAATCCATTGGTTACCGGCGCGTTGTTTGATAAGTTTTTTGAGTATTTGGACCGATATGACGTAGTGCTAACCACATCAAAAATCCCAACCAGTCTCGGGTGCTATGACACGCCCAGCGTGGACCGTTCAAGGTACTACATGATACAAAATCCACACGGATATCACTTCGACATGCTGGTGAAACATTTTAATGAAAATTCACTTTTGACTGTCATTGCGCACCAACTGCCTTCAAATGTCAAAACAAAGCTTTATTGGGATTTTACTGACTACATTAAGATAATATACCCCCATGATATTGCGATTGTAGAAGCGTTACTGGCCCATCGTGAAAAAAAGCGTCAGTTCAGAGCTCATAGCAATGATGTTGCTTTAGACCTTTTTCAGAGGTTGCGCATAGTATGGCGTAAGGAAGTTCGGGAGTGGGCTAGGACATTGGATGCTGATGTGGAATATTTGTTGGCAAAATGGGATATAACCGACTACACGCTTCACCCGGCATCGAATTTTGGGCTGGTTTTTGAGGCATCTTCTGAAAGATTTGGTGCGGTTATTATTAAGGTAATACCTCCATTCACTGGACGATATGAACGGGAAAAGTTCACTTTAGAAACCCTATCATCTGATATTACAGCGAAGCTTATAGACAGCGACGATGAACGTTATGCCATGTTGCTTAAAAGAATTATACCAGGTGACTATACGGCTTTTTCAAAACACCGCTACTTGCTGGAAGGTCTATTTAGGCGAATCTGTTCCTCTATGAAGATGGCCCCGGAAGGCGGTATTGATACCTGCATTCAGGATTATGTTGTCGAGTTGGAGGATAAATACCGTATGGCTCTTACAGTAGGATATAAAAAAGCATTTTGCAGGCAACTCCTTGAGAGCGCACTCTTGAAGTATCGCGGACTGCCGTCTGAAAGATTTCTCATCCATGGCGATATATCAGGGAACAATGCCCTGATTGAAAACGATGATATTAAACTTATAGATCCCTTGGGATATTACGCCCCGTTTGTAATGGAGTTCTCCCGCTTTATTGCATATGAACTCTTGCACTTCGGCGGTAACAGAAAGGATTATTTTGAGGAATTGAAAGATTTTTTTGGCATGCATGCGGACCGCTCAATGCTTGACGACGCCGTATTTATTGACATTGTGTCGATGATTTTTGGCGCAATTTCCTGGAGGGATGATAACTTTAAAAGAGCTGAAGAATGGATCGTGGTGCTTGATATAATTTTTGGAGTTAGAGAAATGAACTCTGAAAGGATGCCGGTACAGTGAATAATTTAAAAAATAATTTAGACATTGGTAGAAATACTGTTGTTAAAGACACTACTGTAGGCCAGGATGTCATCATATATAATGATATATATATAACATGTTCGGAAATCGGCAATGACGCGAAATTATGTGACAGGTCCCGTATTGCCTATTCAAAACTCGAAGGACACAATCGTATAGATATGGATTGTTTAATTTCATTTTCAGAAATCGGTCTTGGTTCTTCAACAAACAAGAATACTCGAGTTATACATTCACAAATCGGGCGGATGTGTTCTTTGTCATGGAATGTCAGCATTGGGGCGGTTAATCACAATATGCGCAGTGTAAGCATGCAGACCGGCATCAACTGGAAGGAAAAATTTGGGATTGACATACCATCCCCTCCGCGGGATCGCACGATCATAGGTAATGGGGTTTGGATTGGGGCCGGTGCTATCATATTGGCGGGTGTGTCTGTTGGCAACGGCGCTGTAATAGGGGCTGGATCCGTTGTTACAAAAAATGTTCCGGCTTATTCCGTGGTTGCAGGTGCACCGGCTAAAAAGCTGAAAATGCGCTTCAATGATGAAACCGAAAGAAGGATCGACTCATCAAAATGGTGGGACTGGCCGGTAAATATACTGAAGGAGAATGCTATTCTCCTCTCTGAAGATATAGGGGAAAACACGATAGATGAAATCGCTGAGATTTCGCGGCGGCTAAAGCTTATTGATATTATAGAGTAACCGCAAATGAAGATTGAATTAAAATGAACCATAACGGAAGCGGGTGCAATATTTTATTGAGAGGTTGAATTGAGAATATTACGGTCAGAACAAGAGATAATGAAAAGTTGGAAAGGTGAGGCTGCCAAACCAATAGTAAGTATCAAATGCATGAGTTATAATCACGAAAAGTATATTGAAGATGCGCTTGAGGGCTTTTTGATCCAGGAAACAGATTTTCCATTTGAGATACTTATTCATGATGATGCGTCAACTGATAGGACAGCCGATATTATCCGGGAATACGAAGCAAGATATCCCAACCTGATAAAGCCGATCTATCAGACAGAAAACCAGTTTCAAAAAAAAGATGGTACAATCGGGCGAATCCAGCGAGACAGGACAAAAGGTAAATACAGTGCCTTATGCGAGGGGGATGACTATTGGACAGACCCTCATAAACTGCAAAAGCAGGTGGATTTTTTGGAAGCCAACCCAGATTATGTTATCTCTTTTCATAACACGGTTGTCGAGTTTGATAATCCGAATAAAGAAGGTCTTTTATATTCTGATTTCCCATGGAATGGGATTGACAGGAATAGAGATGTTTACACAATGTCTGATTTAATTTCTTCACCGCTTTGCCCCACGGTCAGTATAGTTTGTAAGAGACCTGAAAATCTTAATATACCTGATTGGTATTTTAAAGTTCCAAGCAGGGATATGGCCCTTGTTATGCTTATTTGTGGTGATAAGAAAATTAAATATTTTGATGAGAATTGGGCAGTATATAGAAAACATTCAGGTGGCATAACTGTAAATCATAAAGGAGATTATATACATGCCGGAAGAATCTTTATGTACCTGAGAATACTCGAACACTTTAACGGTAAATATGGAGATGATATAAAGAAGATGCTTATTCATCATCTGGACAATATCAACAATCTATCATCTATTGAGAAAAATGACAGGCTTAAACTGTTCAACTTAATACCTGAATACTTTGCTGATAAAAAAGCTCAAATAGAGGTTAATCATAAAGCCCCGTTAAAGGTTACGTTCGTAGCATATGGGCCGAATCAGATCAATGGCCCTAATATCTGGCTTCAGCGCATTTTACCGGAATTGGCTGCTCGCGGGATAAAACCGGAAGTAATTTTCTTAATGAATGCAGATTCTGAATGTACGGTTCTCCGTAATCTCCAACGGAACGGCATACCCTGCATCGTTGTGCCTCGACAGCAATATACTGAGCAGAATATTCTGCAATTATTAAATATCTTAAAACCTGATCCGCCGGATCTTTTTGTCCCCAATTTAAGTGTGCCCGCATATTTTGCGTCACGGTGGATAAAAGAAGCAGGCATCCCGACAGTCGGCATTTTGCACTCGGATGATAATTTTCATCATGAGCTGATTGAATATTTTGTTTCAGGAGATATGGATTATCGCCTGTCCGGAATTGTATGTGTATCCGAATATATTAAAGGTCTTGTAGAAGCTCAAAATGTCCCCGATGTAGAAATGCTTAAATGTCCTTATGGTATTAGTCTGCCGGATAAAACAGTCGATAAACCGGGCAGAGAATTAAATCTTGTATATACCGGGAGATTAATACAGCGTCAAAAGAGAATCTTCGATGTTATAGAATCATTAAAGAAGGTACTTGATAAAATCCCCGGCACCAGTGCAACTCTTTATGGCGAGGACAGGGAGCAGGGAAATGCTATTGAGGCTATAAATACTGCGCAATTTGGTAACAGGCTTAGATATGGTGGATTGTTGGCAGTTGATGAAATCTTTCCCGCATTGCTTCAGAACCATGTATTTGTTTTGCTGTCAGACTATGAAGGTATGTCTATTTCATTAATGGAAGCCATGGGATGCGGATTGGTACCTGTCTGCACAAAAACCAAGAGTGGTGCAACTGAAATTATTAAACACGACGAGAACGGTCTGCTTGTTGACAATCGTGAAGAAGACTTCCTTAATACTATAGTAAGATTACAAAATGAAAAAGGTCTCTGGCGAAGACTATCAAAAGCCGCGCGTAAAACAGTTGAAAAGGAATACACGATTAAAGTATGTGCTGACAGATGGGCTGATTTCATTAAAAAAATGGTCCTGAGAACATCCATTAAAAGTGAGATAAAGATCCCAGCATCAGATTCAATGAATCTACCACAAATTAAAATCACTGATAATGGTATTGCACGAGAAGATAAAAGGATACCATTGCATAAAAAAACTTCTTTTAAAAACAAGAAAAAACATGAATATCCGGCAGCGTTAGATGGTATAAGTTCTGATTGGCGTAGGATTATACTTCCGGAGAAAATTAAGTTGATTACAACAATGTTATCAGTTGAGGAACGTCAACTCCTTTATATGCTTGGTAAAGAATATTGGAAAGGTGTTGGCGCTATTATTGATGCCGGATGTTTTTTAGGTGGCTCTACGCTTTCACTGGCTATGGGGGTATCGGAGAACAAAATCAATGAATCAAAATTTAAAGTTATTCATTCATATGATTTATTTATAGCTGATAAGCATCAATCTGATAAGTATCTGAAAAAATATGGAGACTACTCACCAGGAGATTCTATAAGATCAATCTTTGATCAGAACACATTTGAGATTAAAAACATTTTGGATATTCATGAAGGGGACATAACCTCTTTCCCCTGGGATAAAACAGCAATTGAATTGCTGTTTATTGACGTTTCCAAGTCTTGGGAGATAAATGACTTTATTGTACGTGAGTTTTTTCCGAATTTGATACCTAATCATTCAATTATCATTCAACAGGATTTTATTCATCCGACATGCCCTTGGTTGGCAATCACAATGGAATTTTTCTCAGAATATTTCGAACCTATTATTTATGTACCTAACAACTCCGTGGTTTTTATACTTAAAAAGAAAATTCCATATTCTAAGATTAGGCACAATATTATTTCGAGCCTTTCTGCTCAAGAAAAACTAAGCTTGATGGATAGTGCTATCAATAGATATGAGAAATTTCTTGAGAAAGGTGATCTTGTTGAACTCGAATGTGCAAGGGCTATTCTTAAACTATCATTACTCGGCGTACTGGAAGCTCAACAGTCATTGATAGAGATAAACGATAAATATAAGAATCTCAAAAGAACGAAAGTAGCAATTAATTGGGTAGAAAAAAGAATTTCGGAGAATTTATCTAACTCTACACGTCAAAATAATTTTATCAACATCCCCCTTACACCGGAAAACATGGATCTATATTATATGAGATCTTCAATAAAAAAATCCATTGATGAAAAGCTTAACATTTTTAAAGGCACTTTGCTTGATCTCGGTTGCGGTGAAATGCCCTATAAACAATATATTTTATCCAACAGCAAGGTTGAAAAATATATCGGCCTGGATATCGAAAACCCAACCTACCAGCAAAACGGCAAGCCTGATATGTTCTGGGATGGCAGAAAGATCCCGCTCGATGACAATACTGTCGATACTGTTATGGCTACCGAATTATTCGAACACCTGCCGGATATCGAGTCGGTCTTAAAAGAAATAAACAGGGTACTCAAACCGGGCGGATTGTTGTTTTTTACAGTCCCGTTTCTTTGGCCTTTGCATGATGCCCCCCACGATGAATACCGTTACACTCCTTTCTCCCTGGAAAGACATTTGAAGGCAGCAGACTTTACCGATATATCGATAAATGCATTGGGCGGATGGAATGCTAGCCTCGCTCAAATGATAGGTCTTTGGGTAAAGAGGAGTGGATTGAACAAGGAACAGACAGACTTTTTCACAAAAGATTTGTTTACCTTTTATAACCATTTGCTTCAAAGTGATTACACTCCGCAGGCTTTTCAAGACCAGATAATGACAGCCGGATTTTCAGGGACAGCCTTCAAGAACCAATATCTATCAAAAAAAGCGAGATAGAAATGATTAATAAACCGATTCAAAATAAAAAGAAAATTATGATTATGCAGGGGGAGTTTCCTGCAGTATCTGCTACTTTTATATTAGACCAGATGACCGGCTTGATTGACAGGGGATTTGATATAGAAAACTGGTCTACTTATACCACCAGGACGAAAACCATTCATGAAGAAATCGAGACATATGATTTGCTGAAAAAAACAAAATTTATAAAAGCTCCGCCAGAAAAAATAAAAAACGATCCTGACGCATGGCTTTGTTCTTTTATAGATATTAATAAAATTAACAATTTAAATGATATTAGCGCTTTTCATGTTCATTTCGGTGAAATTTTTAATATGTTTGAGCCACTTTTTCGATTATGTAACACATTTATTTTGGTTTCGTTTCATGGCTATGATGCATCCAGATATTTCTTAGAAAAAGGTGATAACTGCTATAATTATTTATTTGAAAGGGCTGATCTAATAACCACTCCGAGTCATTTTATGAAAAATGAACTGGTTAAAAGAGGATGTAACCCTGACAAGGTAATTATTCACCGTTATGGCATAGACCTCGAAAGATTCTCATGTAAAAATCGTATTTTCATGAAAGATAAAATCACATTTCTTACCGTAGGCCGCTTTGTTGAGAAAAAGGGAATCGAATTTTCTTTAAAGGCTTTTGCTAAAATCCATAAGAAAATTAAATCAGAATACAGGATTATTGGTGGAGGAGAACTATATGAAGAGTGTCAGGAGATTGTGAAAAAGGAAGGGATTGGAGAACATGTAACATTTCTGGGCCCTAAAACAAAGACTGAAGTGATTCAAGAGATGCAGAATGCTGATGTATTTGTTCTAACCAGTGTAGTAGCAAAAAATGGCGATTCAGAGGGTGTGCCCGTAGCACTAACCGAAGCACACGCTATAGGACTTCCGGTTGTAAGCACATATCACTCAGGAATACCTGAACTTGTAATTCATAAAAAAACAGGGCTTCTTTCACCTGAAAAAGATATCGATTCAATAGCCGAAAACATGCTTAAAATAGCTTCTGATATGGATCTACGTATGGATTTAAGCAAAAATGCCGAGGCAAGAGTAAAGGATGAATTCGACATAATAAAACTGAATGACAGGCTTTATTCATTTCTTGTCTCAGGAATAAATCAGAATGACTATACTCGTGGAAAAAATTGTGTCGGGAAAGTTTTGTTAAATCGATCATGATTAAAACAGCAATAAAAATATATAGAGAGCTGGAAGACAAGGAGTCGAAAGATATTTTTGTATACCGGCTTCTCTATTCTATTACCAATGACATAGTGCATATAGAAAACATGGTAAAAAAAAATTTACCTTCGATGCCATCTTTATTTTTAAATGAAAAAGTCAGGCAATTTGTCGACTATATTGATGAGTCATTAAAAAACAGGAAAAGAATAATCATTTATGGCGCCGGCAAGGTTGGACAGATCATAGAAAATCTGCTTAAAAATGCAAAAATAGAATGCTTTTCAGATGTAAATGGTGATTTACAGGCAAGCAGTGTTAATGGAATACCGGTAATATCCCCACAAACCCTTGTTTCAAAATATTCCGAAAACTCTATTATAATCCTGGCTGTCTGGAAGCAATATCACAGAGACTTGATAGAGTTCTTTACCGGGCATGGCATAGATGAAGAAGATATAATTAATGGTCTGGATTGGATAAATTTTCAGGCAAATCATAATGATCAATATTTTGAACCGAGCTTGGTAAATTATGTGAACGATGAAATCTTTGTTGATGCCGGGAGTTTTGATTTTACTAGCAGTAACCGATTGGCCCGGCAATGCAAAACCCTTAAAAAGATATATGCCTTTGAGCCGGATAAAAAAAATATAGAGATTTGCCAAAAACAAGTTAATGAATTTAACGCATGTGAAGTCAAATTATATGAGGCCGGTTTGTGGAATGGTAATGACACTTTAGACTTTAATTCATACGGTGGAGGAGGTTCTTGTATCGTGGAATCCGGAAATGCCCGGATTCCGGTTGTAGCTCTTGATGATATTGTTGAAGAAGATGGTGTAACTTTTATTAAGATGGATATTGAAGGCGCTGAGCTTGAGGCATTAAAGGGAGCAAAAAAGACCATAAAACGCTTTAAACCCAAATTAGCGATAAGCATATACCACAAATCTGAAGATATAATAGAAATACCCGAATATATTATAGATTTAAATATGGATTACAAATTTTTTATCCGCCATTATACAAATTGGACAGTTGACACCATATTATACGCTTTATAATAATTATAATATAGGGTATATAATTTTAACTCGTTATTATAAATTTAATGATGTAAATATTATCTGTTTTGAGTTCAATAACCTATCAGACAATGAGAGGTCCAACTAAATGAACATTGCTCTTATTTTTGCAGGCGGCACCGGCATACGTATGAGCAGCAAATCTTTACCTAAGCAATTTTTAAAATATGCTGGCAAACCAATATTGATATATACACTTGAGCGTTTTGAAATGCACCCCGACATTGATTCAATTGCTGTCGTGTGCATTTCCGGATGGGAAAAAGAACTGAAAAAGGAAATCAAGCGCTGGCAGATTGAAAAAGTCAAATGGCTGACAACCGGGGGTGATACAAGCCAGCAGTCCATATATAATGGTTTGTGCACATTAAGAGAATCAGGAACAACAGGAGATTCCATTATATTGATAAATGACGGTGTCAGACCTTTTATTGATAAGAGTCTTATTTCAAAAAATATTGAGATGGTAAAACAATACGGAAACTGCGTTACAGTTGCCCGTGAACATGAAACGTTTATTCATATCAATAAAAAAAGCTGTATTGACGACATGGGCAACCGTGAAACAATGAGAGTTGCTAAAGCTCCCCAATCATTCTATTTTAATGAAATCCTGAAATATCATGAAAAAGCGAGAACAGATGGAAAGTCATCATTTATTGATACAGCATCAATGATGTTCCATTATGGCGTTAAACTCCACACAGTAGAATGTGGCAGCAATAATATAAAGGTAACCCTTCCCTCTGATTTTTATATTTTTAAAGCACTTTATGATGCCGAAGAAAATGCTGAGATATTAGGTTAGCAGATGAGTTTGAACGGACCAACGCTTAAAGCAGACATAAACGAAATATTGTCCGATACTAACATCTCCTGGAATGAGTTCTATGGCACTACGGTCATGGTGACCGGGGCAACCGGACTTATAGGCGGAATGCTTGTTCATGTCCTTGCTTCCGCAAATACCAAATATAACCTGAATCTACTGATTATTGCCCATGGTCGAGACATAGAAAAATGTGCCAGGCTCGAAAAAGATTTTGGCATAATAACCGTAATTGGCGATATTCGCAAACCGTTAAATACAAGCAAATTCCCCAGCCGGATTGATTATATCTTCCACTGTGCAGCGAATACAAAATCCTCAGATATGGTGGCAAGGCCTGCCGATGTCATTTCGATATCTGTCGATGGAACAAGGAATATGCTGGAACTGGCACACAAGTACTACTGCAGCGGTTTCCTGTACCTGTCATCTATGGAGGTTTACGGCCAGACAGACCTTCCTGAAGTAGCAGAAAGTGATCTAGGTTACCTGGACCTTTCAAACCCTAGAAGCAGTTATCCTGAAAGTAAGAGGTTATGCGAGGCATTGTGTACTGCATGGGCAAATCAATATGGACTTCCTGTAAAAATTGCCCGGTTGGCACAAACTTTCGGCGCAGGAACCCCGAGAGATGACACTCGGATATTCGGGCAATTTGCGAGGAGCGTACTGGCAGGTTCAGATATCGAGCTTCATACAGAAGGTAAATCACGCGGTAATTATTGCTACATTTCAGATTCTGTTAGGGCTCTTTTTACAATTTTAATTAAGGGCAAGGACATTGAGGCCTATAACATAGCCAACCCGTCTGCCAGTGTAACAATACGGGAAATGGCGGAAATTATAGCGAAAGATGTTTATGATGGAAATATCAAAGTTGTCTTAAAAGCAGCAACTGATACACATAAATACGGCTACGCGTCAGAGACGGGTTACAGACTTAATATTGACAAGTTAAAGGCATTGGGTTGGATATACAAGTATGGGTTAAGTGATATGTATCGAAGAATGCTTGCAGACTGGCAGGATCGCTAGCAGTAGCGTGACTGATTAAAATGAGAAATGGATAGAATCAAAATATGCGAAAGTATCAACAGCGGCAAATTTTAGATCTGCTTCAAAAAACTAAACAGGCACAGTCATCCGGTTTGTATGCTGATTGTCAGGATGCTGTATCGGCAATATATGATTTTATCGAAAGCATAAAAGGTGAAGGAACTCAAACTGCAGTGCTCTTGAAAGATTACTATGAGGCATTATTCAAAGCAAACAACGGAGAAATTGACAGCAAAGACTTGATAAAGCATCTGTTCAAAATTGAAAACTGTATAAAGGACGAACTTAAACCTGACAGAATTGAAATAGCATTTTTATCTTATAATGCAAGCATGAGTGATAGTATAGAGAGCATTTATCTTGCAGCCAAAGATGATCCAAACTGTGATCCCTACTGGATACCAATTCCCTGGTTTGAAAGGAACAGTGATGGTTCATTAGGAACACCTCACTTTGAAGGTTCGGACTGCTATTCAAATAACATTGAGTGCACAGATTGGGAGTCGTATGACATTGCTGCCCGCCACCCTGATGTTATAGTATCCTTCGCGCCCTATGATGCAAATAATTTTGTGACTACAGTCCATCCCGATTTCTATTTTGAGCGGTTGCGTAACCTTACTGATATGCTTGTTTATGTCCCATATTTCGTGGTTGATGAAAATGCTCCTCTGCCGGATCATTTCTGCACCCTTCCCGGATGTGTGTATGCCCACACGGTAATAGTGCAATCCGAGAAAATACGCAATACTTACATACATGCTTTTAAAAAAGCTTATGGAAATAAATTCGGAAATCCCAAGGATAAGTTTGTTGCACTGGGTTCACCAAAATTCGACAAAGTCATTAACACAAAGAAAGAAGACTGCAATCTTCCTGATGAATGGCATAAGATAATCAATGGCAGGAAGGTTATCTTTTACAACACAAGCATAGGTTCGTTGCTTGCGGGCAACGAACAGTATCTGAATAAACTGCGCCATGTTCTTGAAACCTTTAAAAACCGAGACGATGTAGCCTTGTGGTGGCGCCCTCATCCTCTCAATGAGGCTACATATAAGTCAATGCGGCCACAACTGCTAAACGACTATAAACAAATCATTTCGAATTACATAAACGATGGCTGGGGCATTTATGATGATACATCTGATCTCCACAGAGCTATTGCATTGACTGATGCCTATTATGGGGATGGGGGATCTTTACTAATGATGTATGGCCTAACTGGAAAACCGGTCATGATTCAAAACCATGCCATTCAAGAGCATCTTGATGATATGGACAAATATACTGCCTGCTTTGAATGCTTTATAGATTATGATGGGGCTTATTGGGTATCAGCTTATCATTTTAACGGGTTGTTCAGGATTGATAAAAAAACCCTGGAACCGCAGTATATGGGAAGCTTTCCTGGGGAAGATATTGATCAAAAAAGACTATTCAGCTTTGCTGTTAAAATAAAGGACGATATCTATTTTTGTCCTATGTCTGCCAAGTCGATTGCAAAATATTCAATAGCAACTGGAGAATTTTCCAGCATTGAGTTACCCAAATCTTTTTTCACCAAAATAAAATCATACCGTCTGAATTGGAAATTTTCCAAATGTTCAACTTACAATAATATGATCTTCTTTTTTGGCTTGCTGTATCCGGATATTCTTTGTTATGACTCCTCAACAGGTGAATTTAGTAATATTGAGGGTATAGACAAGCAAATAGATTCAAATTCCATCCCCTTTTTTGCTCAAGTACATGTATGTGGAAAATATACTGTTGCAACGCTTCAAACTCATGGGAGATTACTTGTATTGGATATGGAATCCAAATCCGCAGAAATCATTTTTATTTCAAAATCTGAATTAGGTTTTATAGGGATATGTTTCGATGGCAAAAACAATTGGATTACTCCAAAGGGTCCTGGTTCTTTACTATGCTGGAATAGAGAAACACGAAAAGCATATGCTGCTGTCCCTCTTCCACCATCTCCTCTGGCAGACTCGGGCAACTTAAGTCAGTTCGTAACACCAGTTATTTATAAAAATGAAATCTTCCTTTTCCCGCATTATCATAACGTGGTATTACGTTTTGATCCTATTTCCAGAAAGCTGCAAACAGTAACGGATCTGTCAAAAGCTTTACTCGATAATAGGGGGGGTGGAGGAAAAGTCAAACTTGCCTGGACAGATAATCAGTTTATTTACATTTTCTCTGAAAATTATCCATTTTTGTTTAAATATTCGCCGGATACAGGAGTAGAAACTATTGATCTAACAATTAAAAAAGATGATGAGTTTATTATCAAGAATAAAATTGTTTATCAGAAATGCAAAAAATATTTTGAATCAATTATATATGAAAATGACAAGTCTGCTTTACTTGAATATCTTGCTTTCGCCATGTTCGATAATGGTGATAATGGGTCAAGGCAAAAAGCATATCATAGGCATGCCAATATAAATGACAGTTCTGCAGGAAAAAATATCTTTCAGAAAATCAAAAGCCAGTTGTGCTAATTGTTATATCTCCCACACAGTAACTCTTTACCTTATTTGGACATCCATGCCAAGTTTACTTTTGCTTCAATTAATTTACCACCCAGTTTATATGTAAAGTAGCAATCTAAACATTTTCTGCTTAATATTTTGCTTTGCCACCCTATAACTATGAAGGATTAAAAAATGATCATGAAATTGTTAGAAAAATATACGACTCATGGTTTTATATCATCGCTTAAAATTTTAAAGCTCGAATTTGATACACTCCGTAACCATAGAAAAGGAGTTCGAAAGGCTCGTAAAATTTCCAATCAGATGCATCTGAAACTAAATATTGGGTGTGGTCCTAAAATTAAAAAAGATTGGATAAACATTGATCTATCTTCAAAAGCGGAAATTGCACTTGACATGAGAGAACCTCTCCCTTTTTCTGATAATTCTTGTTCTATAGTATATTCAGAGCACTTTCTAGAGCATCTTGACTATCCAAAGGTCGCTAATTCATTTCTTAGAGAATGTTATCGAGTCCTTGAGAACGGGGGGCTATTCAGCGTTGGCGTGCCAGACACAGAGTGGCCTATTATAGAGTACAATACAAACAAATCTGATGGTTACTATAAAATTGCGAAAGAAAGGTGGCATCCAGAATGGTGCCAAACAGAAATTGAACATATCAACTATCATTTTCGCCAAGGTGATCAACATAAATTTGCATATGATTTCAAAACACTCTCTCGGGCTTTGTGCAATTCAGGCTTCAAAAAAATCCAGCGTCGTGAATTCGATGATGAATTGGATAGTATAGATCGAAAGCTAGGCACACTTTATGTAAATGCAATAAAATAAAACATAACAGCAATTAAGTATGTCCACAATAAAGGATATCAAGGGACCATCGATATCAATTGTTTTTAATAATATTTTTCCCACTAGACAAGAATAAACGCAAACTTTTTAATGAAAGCTTATATGTTTTCCGATGAGATTATCTCATAAAATAGATTGATTAATATGAATCACCCTATCTTAAGCATTATTCTTCCCGTTTACAATGTTGAATCATATATTGAAAGATGCCTTAATTCTGTTGCATCCCAGACATTCCAAGATTATGAGTTATTTTTGATAGATGATGGATCAACGGATAGTTCCGGCGAAATTTGCAAAAAATTTACATCAACTAATTCAAAAAAAATTCAATATATCTATAAAGACAACGAAGGCCAGGGCCCCGCAAGGGATATTGGAGTAAAACTTGCGAAGGGAAAATACATCACTTTTTTAGATGCTGATGACTGGTGGTCAACAGATTATTGTGAGGAAATGATTAAAACAATAAGCAAATTAAATGCGGATATTGCTGTTTGTGACATATATTACATCGAAGAAAACAACCATAATCAAAAACAGTCAATTTCACAAATAAGATTACCCGAATATAAAAAAATCATACCAATAGAATTTCCGGATTCAATAAACCGTATGAGGGCTTTCCTTTGGGGAAAAGTATTTCGCCGTTCTCTTTACATTAAAAGTGGTCTTAAACAGTCAAAGCAAAAATATGAAGATTTTCCGGTAACGTCAGCTTTAGTAGCTTTTTCCCGGTCTGTTTGCCGTGTAAACCGGCCCATGTATTTTTATTTCAGAAACCGCAAGGACAGCACGATTAACTATTTGTCTGCACTTGGTAGTATTCCAGATTCAATCAGAAACATGGTAGAAAATTTTAAAAGGCTCAAACTTTTTGATGCTTATTCTATGTATATAGAAAAGATGGCATTTAGTCAGTTACGCTTTGCAATTAAAAGGATGGATGATATTGCTATGTCCGGTCAGAAACAATATATAAAATCACTTAAGCAATCCCTCTTTTTAGTTATGAAGGAATACTTTCCGAATTGGGTAAATCCAAACGGGTTGAATGTTTGCGTTTGCGGCAGCGACACTTTAAGAAAAATAGTATCGACCTTTTTATTTAAAGATGCCGATTGTAAGATGGATAGCAGAAAAAGATACAACTATACATTTTTGGATCTACTTGATGTTGATAAAGCTATCATTCAAAACGATTTATGCAAACTCAAGATTGATAAACAAGTTATTGTCCGCTTACTGGAGGCACACAGAGAAAAAATATTAAAAAAACAATATGACGAACTCACAAAATTCCTTCCCAAGGCTATCACAATCTTTCCGGATGAAGTATGCAACGATAATGGATGTCTGGATGAGACAGCAATCTGGAATATAGCTGACCTGATTTGGTACAAACTATTTAGCGGATATTAAGATGTTCTTGATTAAAGTATAGTTACTGTTCCTTATATAATGCTTAGCTTCTATCTCACTCAGTATACTGTACCTATCTCGGTGAAAAACACCTAACAAAAAAATAATTTACTATCAAAAAAAGTCTATTACTTAAAAATTAAACTTAAAAACTTACAATTATCTGAATCATTATGAAAAAAAGATAACATGACAAACTTACTGATTAAAAATATTGATAGTCCCAATTACAAGTTTTTGGTTTTTACCTCGGCAGGAGATAATGCCCAAATATATCGTTGGATACAAGGACCTCGAAGCTTTGACTTATGGGTATGTTATTATGGGGATGAGAAAAACCGATATAAAGATATTACCGATTTTTACATTTCTAGAAAAGGGGGCAAATTTCCTAATCTACACTATGTTTACCAACACTGGAAAAATATTCTAAATCATTATAAAGGAATTTTAGTAATTGATGACGATATTATTATAGATAGTGCCAGTATTAGTAATTTATTTAAAATTCTTGAACAATATGATCTGTGGTTGCTTCAACCAAGCTTTGATCCCATAGGCAAAATCAGCCATCCTATAACAAAGGCAAACCCATTTACCTTTTTGAGATATACAAATTTTGTTGAGGTTACATGTCCATTATTTCGGAAGGATAAGCTTGATGCATTCATGGAAGTATATGATCCAGTCTTAATAGGATGGGGGGTTGATTACTGGTTTTTAAATGTTTTAGGGCCAAATATTAAGGGAAAAGTAGCAGTAATTGATGCAATATCGTGTATTAATCCACATAATTTATTGAAAGGAGGTCAGCGAGAAATTGATCTTCTTCAAGAAACCCCGATAAGAAAAAAAATTTGGGAACAAATAAAAGAACAATATAATATAAAAGTACAGGATCATGTGGAGTTTGATATTATAAAAAATTCCTTAAGTAAAATAAATATATCTGATTTCAATAAGAGTATCCAAAGAAACCCTTTGAACCATTATTATATGAAGCGGTTGGCTGGTATTCGTCAACTATCAACGGAAAAGTCAAAAGAAGTAAATGATCAATTTTTCCTTCGTCAAAAACTTTACTGGGAGATGCAGTTCCCTATCAGTATAGTTAAAAAGGAGAATAAGATAGCAATTTATGGCGCTGGCGCTTTTGGTAAAAGAACTGTTTCAGCAATGTATAAAGTAGGTTATGGAAAACCTTGTGTTTGGGCAGACAGAAATTTTAAAAGTATATTTGTTGATGGGTATCAAATAAGCAGCCCAGATCTAATAGAAAAATATAAATTTGATTTTATTATTATTGCAATTGAAGATAAAAATATTATTAAAGAGGTGCGTGAGTTCCTCACGAACATTGGTGTTCCATTTAATAAGCTTGTATGGCGTGATATCGATTCTAATGCTTGGATCAGAGAATAATTTTTTAAAAGAAATAGGTAGATTATGAATAACCCAAAGATTAGCGTTGTGATACCCGTATACAACGGAGAAAAATACCTTTGTCAATGCCTAGATAGTGTCATTATGCAACCAATGAAAGGCATAGAGATAATCGGTGTTAATGACGGCTCTACTGATAATTCTCCAGCCATATTGGATGAGTACTCTCGAAAATATAAACAAATAAAAGTCATTCATCAAAACAATCAGCATCTTGGGCCAGCCCGTAACAATGGAATGAAGATAGCCACTGGCGAATATATCCACTTTCTGGACTCTGATGATTTTCTCGTAGATAACGCCTACGAAGCAGTTTATGAAGAGGCTAAAAGATATGATGCAGACATTTTAAAATTTCGTGTACATACAATGGATACCATAACTGGAGAAAATTTACATGAAACTGCGTACAATTTATCTCAAATTCCCAAAGAATACTTTGGCAAAGTGATAAATTTTGTAAATTATCCAGAGGCTTTTACACCCGATGGTATTTGCTACCCCCCATGGAATGGCTTATATAAACTATCATTTATTCAAAACAATAAAATACAATTTGATTTTATGCATACTTTCGAGGATCACACATTTTATTATTTGGTTCTTATGAAAGCAGCCAGAGTAGTCTTTTCAGATAACTATGTTCTTATGTATCGTAAAAATATCCCCACATCGCTTTTTAGCGGTTGTTTGAATCATTTCGAATGCTTGTTTGAGGTGTACCGGCTTTTAGATGAAAGGACACATTTTTTACCTCATTCATTGCGTTATTTGATTCTCGGAATTGAACTGAAAGAAATGTTTTATTGGTACAACCGTTCCAGAGAATCAGGTCACAATTGGGAAAATATAAGATTTGAAACCCAACGTTTCATTGATGAAATTGATTCATCAGATTTCATCAAAATCATCCAAACAGAACGCTGGAATAACTATTATCAGAAAAATTTAGCTGGTACATATCCATTATTACTGAAAGATTCAAAATCAGAAAATCAAAAGATTTTCATTCTTCAAAAAGCCTACTATGAGCAGCAGTTTCCTCTCGATTTACTCAAAAAGGATTCTAAAATTGCGATATATGGTGCTGGTGGTTTTGGCAAAATTGCTGTTTCTGTAATGAATGAAATGGGTTATGGTAAGCCATGTATCTGGGTAGATAAAAATTACAAACGATTATCCGATGAAACCCATGAAATAAGCAGCCCAACTGAAATTATTAAACACAACATCGATTACATTGTTATTACAATTGCAGATAAAGGTATTATTAAGGATGTACATAAGTTTCTCCAGAACAATGGTATTCCACGAAACAAAATTGTCTGGCGTGATAATGAATTAAATATCTGGATCAAGGGATAATTACAAATATGGGGAAAAATAGAATATGAACAATCCAAAAGTTAGCGTTGTAATACCCGTATACAATGCAGAAAAATATATATATCAATGCCTTGACAGCGTGCTCGCACAACCAATGCAAGATATCGAAATTATATGTGTTAATGATGGATCAATTGATAACTCTCCTGCCATATTGGATCAGTATTCTCTAAAAGATAACAGGATTCGTGTAAACAAACTATTAGATGTGCCAATTCTCTCAATAGAGAGATTTAAGCAACACAGAAAAGAAGCTCTGGTTCTTATATCGACTTCAGAGCCTTACCATGCTGAAATTAATAAAAATCTAATATTTCTTGGTTTTAAAATATTTACCCGGTAAGCACCGTTAAAAAATAGGATGTCTAATGTATTTAAGTTAAAGAAAACTAATTTTAGATTCAAGCTTGTAGCATCAGAAAAAGGCTTTCATTATTTCTAAGCATCACTAAAGGAGAGCATATAATGGGTAATCGTTCTTATAGTAAAAAATGTGAAATCAAATCACTTGGAACAACAGAAGGGTTAACTGGCGATAATGAGAAATACTGCCCGGTGTGCGGTGAGTCATCACAATATTTTAAGCCATTTGGGATAGTACCGCGTAAAGATGCACAATGTCCTAACTGTGGCGCTCTTGAACGCCATCGCCTTGCATGGTTGTTCTTTCAAAACAATACTGATATTTTTGATGGAAAATCAAAAAAAATGCTTCACATAGCGCCAGAGTTTTGTTTTATATCAATACTAAAAGAACGCTTAGGGAATGATTACCTGACTGCGGATCTATTTAATCCCAGAGCCATGGTTAAAATGGATATTTGTGATATTAAATATCCTGACAGATCATTTGATATAATTTACTGCAGCCATGTATTGGAACATATCCTAGATGATAAAAAGGCAATGAAAGAACTCTTTCGAGTTCTTAAAACAAACGGATGGGCTGTACTGAATGTTCCGATTACCAGTAAAAAAACATTCGAAGATGCATCAATAATTGCTCCTGAAGAACGATTAAAGGCATTTGGTCAGGATGATCATGTTAGACGTTACGGCCCGGATTACGCAGACCGACTTCGTGGTTCAGGATTTACTGTAAAAGTCATAAAATCAGGCGATCTTGTTAATTATAATGATGCTATCAAAATGGGATTAACACCAGCATCAGGCGAAATTTATTTTTGTACAAGGCAAATCAGTAGTTAACAGATATGATTCGAATAACTTGATTCTTTTGAAGAGAACCCATTATTAATCCATAGATAGAGATGTCATTGATGTTTTTGATTATGGAATAATCAATGAGATTTAGCTTAAAAGCAGCCTCTTAAAACCATAAAAAAATGACAAAAAAAAATAAAAAAATATCGAATAAGGTTAAGGCAAGGAGAGAAATATCAAATCAGAGGCCCGCCATCTCAGTGTGTCTTATTGTGAAGGATGAAGAGCGGTTTCTGGAAAACTGTCTCAAAAGTGTAAAAGATATTGCGCATGAAATAATCATCATAGATACCGGTTCGCAGGACAATTCTCTTAACATAGCCAAAAAATATACTGACAAGGTCTACCTTCATCCATGGCAGGACAGTTTCAGCGAGGCAAGAAACCATTATTTTGAATATGCTACAGGTGACTGGATATTCCAGGTAGATGCCGATGAAGAGCTTATGAAGGGAAGTGGTGAAAAAATACTACCGGCAATTAAAAAAGCAAAAGATGCAGATTTGATTTTAGTAAAAATCAATTCACCAAGCATGAAAGGAAAATCGAAGTCAATTCATAATGTTGGTAGGTTGTTCAGGAATAATCGAAAAATTCATTATGAGCGGGACATTCATGAAATAATATTCGGAGTCACCAAATCATTCTATTCTGACATTGAACTATGGCACTATGGTTATGACCTTGACGAAATAAAGGCTGAGCAAAAATTTTTAAGGACAACAATGCTCTTAGAAAAAGAAATTGAAAATGATCCTGATAATCCTCTTAACAGACATTATCTTAGCGCATCATACCTTTCAAGTAAAAGATTTGAGGAAGCAATAGAAGAAGCTAAAAAAAGTATCAATCTATTGAAACCTCACCATTTAAAAAATCCGATTTTCTCATGGACTTATTTTATTATATCATCTGCATTTTTTTCACTGAAACAATATGAGCAAGCGAAAAAATATGCATATGAGGCTCTCGAAAGATATCCCGGTCATATGGACTCATATTATATACTAACATTTGTTGCGAGAGTTATGGGTGAATGGCATAATGTAATTAATTTTGGAAAATTATTTCTTTACCATATGGAACTTTTTTTAAAAAACAGCCCGGAAGAAGCTTTATCACCTCATATTCAGATGAATGAAGGGCCTGCCATAGAAGTATTAATAGGCCATGCATACCATGCAACAAATAATTTTTCCCAGATGCGGGAATACTATAAAAAGGCCTGCAACATGTCTGAAACCAGATGGAAGACATTATGGGGTATAGTTGTTTATCATATAGATGAATCAGGTGATATGGATTGCGCAAAGGAGTATCTTGATCTGACATTAAAAGAAGTTCCGGAAGAGTATGGCGCAAACTATATGCTGGCTGAGTACAGTAAGAAATGCGGTTCCACAGATGATGAAATTAGAGCACTTGAAAGAGTAGTTGAAACAGGGGGGACAGGTGAAACGGTTATAAATCGTCTTTTTTCATTATACCTCGGGAAGGAGAATTATGGTAAGGCATATGAAATATTAAGATCATCAAAAAATATAAATGGCTCCTCATATTCTGATCTTCTGAAACTAGGTAATTATTATTTAGCTTCAGGAAAACTGGAATATGCCCTGCAATGTTTTATGAAGGCTGCAGAATCTAGACCCGACAGCCCTGAAGCATGGAGTATCCTGGCTGAGATAACTTTTTCAATAGGGAAATATGAAGATGCACAGATTTTTCTGGAAAAGGCACTTGCCATCAAGGGTAATGATTTGTCAAATCTTCTTACAATGTGTGAAATAAAACTTAAATCAGGTGATATTGAATCACATGTTAAATATTGTGATAAAATACTGGAAATCCTCGGTCTTGACAGGGACAGGACAATTGATAATTTTAACGATCTAAAAAATATTTTTATCGAAATAGGGAATTCAATTAATAATAGCGGTATTGATGGTTCATCTAAGATTAACAATATTATCAACAAACTTGAATCATGTATATCCCCTGCAGTCTGACGATAACCCATTAATTTATTTTATTTTTTTCCACTTTGCCTTATATTGGGCATTAAAACATTAACAAAAAAAAATCACTCCAAATAATCTGACCTACCCTCCTATCATTTTTTTCATCTCTCTCTAAAAAATATTTAAAGTTTATTCAAGCCTATCCCGATAATAATTTCAAACACAGGGTAAGTGGATGAAAGGCAGGTGAAAAAAACTGTAATATCCCACAAAACCCAAAGGCAAGGATGCCAACATTTACACCGGTTATTTAATAACCGAAAATAAAAACTTTTTTAATCATGGAGGATTAAAACTATGGGATTAAGAATACAACACAACATCGAGGCATTGAACGCACACAAAAATTTAACCATTTCCAGCAATATGATGGCTAAATCACTGGAAAGGCTGTCATCTGGTTACAGAATCAATAAAGCATCTGATGATGCAACAGGTCTGGCAATTTCTACAGCAGCAAGGGTTGAAATCGCCTCTCTGACCCAGGCAGCAAGAAACGTTGAACAGGCAAATGCCGGTATTCAGGTAGCTGAAGGTGCCTATGACCAGATAGCAAATATCCTTAGCAGGCTTGGCGAACTTGCCACACAGGGTGGTAGTACTGCCGCTGATGAAGCACAGGAGCTTCTCTCTGAAATAGACAGAATCGGGAATAGTATATCACTTAGCGGAACCATTCAGGTTGGTGCAGATGCTACAACCTTTAGCCAGATAAGTTATACTGCGTCCGCCGTAAGTTCAGCCGATTTGGGTCTTGATGGTCTTAGTGCAACAAGTTTGGGTGCCGCTGATATTGAGCTAGTTACAGCCGCTGCTGGTACATTAAGTGATTCCCGTGCCAGCCTCGGCGCTGCACAGAACAGGCTTTCTTATGCAGCAGCTAACCTTGCAACAACCATTGAAAACAAGACTGCGGCTGAATCTGTAATCAGGGATGTTGATATGGCGGCTGAGATGTCAAGCTTTACAAAGAGCCAGATACTACTGCAGGCAGGTACTGCAATGCTTGCCCAGGCTAATA
Source organism: uncultured Desulfatiglans sp. (assembly GCA_964499695.1). Classification (GTDB taxonomy): domain Bacteria; phylum Desulfobacterota; class DSM-4660; order Desulfatiglandales; family HGW-15; genus JAAZBV01. Next base: position 40,899 of record CAZCMD010000001.1, on the reverse strand, counting down.
TGTCTTCACAGGGTGTACTCTCTCTGTTCGGCTAGCATTTTAGAGCTGTAAGCTGAAGGCTGAAAGCTCAAAGAGAAAAATAAAAAACCCCGCTTCCGGATCCCCGGTTGCGGGGTTTTTTATTTTTTTTACCTTAGACCTTAAACCGCACACCTAAAACCTTAAAAATGGCAAATATCTTGCAAATCTCTAATATCACGATAGTTTTATTTAAGTTTCTGGTATTTTTTTCCGATTAAATGAACAGCATAAGGAAAGATTTTCCTTTAACGATACACCTTGTAAGGAGTGGATCATGGCAAGTACAAATCAGATAAGTGGTCTTTCAAGCGGTTTTGACTGGAGAACAATGGTTGATCAATTGATGGCCATTGAAAAGAGGCCAGTGAATATGTTAGAAAAGCAGAAGACCCAGTATGAGACCCAGCTTACGGAATGGCGCTCTTTTAATACCCAGCTTCTTTCTCTAAAAACTGCTGCTGCTGCACTTTCTAAACCCGATAATTTTAACACCTTTTCCTCTTCCATGACCTCAGACAACGCAGATATTGATGCAGAAGATCTTCTAAGTGTATCAACTGACTCTTCTGCAGTTAAAGGATCATATACTATTACCATTAATAATATAGCCACAGCTCATAAAATTGGTTCTGCTTCATTTACAAGCGGTACAAATGACCTTGGGTCGGAATTCAACGGCAATATAATTATAAACGGCAAAACCATAACTGTATCAGCGACTGATGGTCTTGATGATTTAAGAAATAAAATTAACAACGCAGGTGCAGGTGTTACAGCCAGCCTGATACGATACAGTGATACAGACTACCGCCTTAACCTTACAAGCGACGATACAGGTGCAGAAGGGATAAGCCTTGAAAACGGGTCAGCCACAGATATTCTACAGGCTATGGGGTGGACAGACTCAATAGGTACGGTAAATACGTTAGTTGAAGGCAAGGATGCCTCATTTTTACTGGACGGAATAGCGGTAACAAGCGAGGATAATATCATAGACGATGTGTTAACAGGTGTAACTTTTAAACTTACAGGTGAGGATACATCTACAACCATCACCCTAAATATAGATAGAGATACAAGTGGGATTGAAAAAAAGCTACAGACATTTGTGGATGCATATAATGAGGTATCTTCCTATATTAATAAACAGCAGACCTATAATGAAAGTGATAAAGATTCGCAGGCGGTACTCTTTGGTGACGGAACACTTTCATCTATAAAATCAGACCTCGCATCTCTGCTCGTTGATCCTGTATGGGGAGTGTCTTCAAAATTTTCAATTATGGGACTTGCCGGCATACATCTGGACTCAAATAATCAACTGAGTATTGACAGTGAAGAGCTTGGGGAATATCTGGAATCAAATTTCAGTGACATACAAAAACTTTTCAGTGCTAACGGCTCCTCAACCTCCGGTTCTATAGAATATGCATACAGCACAAATGACACAAAAGCCGGTAACTATGCTGTAAATATAACACAGGCCGCTACTAAAAGTATTTCCGACCCCAGTTCAGCTATTTCCGGAACTTTAGGGAGTGATCAAACCCTGACCATATCGCAGGGAGATCAAACAGCAGTGATCAATCTTACCTCAGATATGACTATACCGGATATTACTACAGCTATAAACAGTGAACTGGAAACAGTCTATACTGAAAAACTGGTCGGGAATAATGCTGTACAAGCGGGCGGTGCTGCTGTTACATCTTCCACAACATGGGCTGCAATAGATGGGGCAACTCTCTCTGATGGAAATGCAATCAGTTTTACAGGTACTGCACGGGATGGGTCCGCTATTTCAGGATCATACACCATAGAGAGTGCCTCCACAGACACCATCCAGGGACTTCTCACTGAAATAGAGTCTGCCTTTGGTAATGATATATCCGCTTCCATTGACGTAAATGGCCGTCTTGTTTTAACGGATAATGAAGAGGGTGCAAGTAACCTTACATTTGCATTTGACAGCACCGGGGCATCTGTTTTCGGGACAGTCCTAACCAGTAATGGGGATGGCCAGGAAGGAAGATATGCCATAAGCGTAGGTGCATCGGACGATGGCGCCGGTCACCTGATTTTAAGCAGTGATGATTATGGCAGTGGTAACAGTTTTACAATAAATTCATCACTCTGGGCAGGTTCACCTGTAACGGTAAATAATGGACAGGATGTTGCAGGCACCATAAACGGAGAGGCTGCCAGAGGCAGTGGACAAAGGCTTACCGGAGATAAAGATGCAGCCAATATTGCGGGACTTACTATTAAATATACAGGCTCAACCACAGGGAATGTGGGAAATATCAAATTCACAGTAGGTGTTGCCGAGCTTTTTGACAGGGCGCTATTTAATATAACCGATTCAATTGACGGATATGTGGCAAACAAGATTGATTCACTATCTGACCAGATCGACAACAAGGAAGAGCTCATTGACAATGTTAACGCGCGGCTGAGCAGAAAACAGGAAGCGATGATTGCCCGGTTTGTGGCAATGGAGTTGGCTCTTTCAAAGCTGCAATCGGAGGGCCAGTGGCTTTCGAGCCAGTTAAGCACACTGTCTTAGTATATCTCAATCTAATATGGGATATTACTCAGGGATGAATATTAACTTTTAACTTATTTATTATTCTAATGGGGGATTGAATGGATTACGGAAAGGCTTTTAAGCAGTACAGAAGATCATCGATTGAAACAGCAAGCAAACTTGAACTTGTTATAATGTGTTATGAAAAAGCGATTTTATGCCTTGAACAATCAAAAGATCATCTAAAAGATAAAGATTTCATAAAGAAGTCTGAAAAAATAAAGAGGACCCTGGCTATAATAAGTGAATTACAGGCAAATCTTAATATGGATAAGGGTGGAAAGATAGCGGCAAGCCTGGATTCATTGTATACATATCTAACCAGTAGAGTCCTCCTCGCTGATATTCAAAAGAACCTTTCTATTTTTGACGAATGTATAAATATACTGAGTGAACTAAAAAGCGGCTGGGAAGGAATACGGCCGGAACAGGAAGAACCTGCCCCTGTAAATGCAGCTATTCCCCAGGAAATAAGAAGGCTTTCACATCAGGTAGCAGCATGACGTTGCTATTAGGGTATAAAGGCTAGTGAATCCATGACAGGTATGTCGTGGGAAGTACATGGAGGTAAATAAAATGGCATTTTCAGCAATAAAACCGGTTGATCATCCAATTGACCAGGGATTGTCTGCACCGTCTCATATGACAACCTCTGATCCGCTCAATTCCGGTGCCAGCGAGATCAATTTCCATGCAGTAAATACAGGAAAACGATCGAAAGAAGTAAAAAGAGCCACTGATGAGAAGATTGCCCGTATTACCGAACTGATGGACAATTATGTACGGTCAATACAAAAGGACATCAAGATCCAGGTCAACAGCGATACAGGAGATATTTTAGTCAAGGTCATTTCCGAAGAGACCGGAAAGGTCATAAGAGAAATTCCTTCAGAAGAAATGCTTGCGCTTGCGGCAAGGATGGAAGAGATCTCCGGTGTGCTCTTTGATCAAAAGGTTTAATTAGAATACCTGATAAAATATCAACCTGAATAACTTAAAACAGGAATTTCTTATTTTTAAATGGATTTTCCTGTTTTTCTATTTATCGGCCAAACCCTTTAGAATCAAAAAAATCAGGATATCATTAAAGCCTTAAGGGATTAATGCCGATAAAAAATACAGATAGGGTATATATGGAATTTATACGCCTTTTATGTAAAGCAGGAAGGACCCTGAATGGAAGCTATACAAAATATCACCAGAGACTTTGCAAAAAGACAGATTGATGCAATAACACCTGTCTCCTCCTCTTCAAATATTAAGAGCAGTCTTATAAGTACTGATAATAACAGCAAAAAGGAGGCACAGGGTTTCCAGCAGTTTAAGGAATCTCTGAGTGACAAGATAGGCCGCATTGCAGAAACCATGGACAGTTACGTTCAGTCAATTCAGAGGGACCTGAAAATCAAGGTAGATGAAAAGACCGGAAGAATAATGGTAAAGGTTATATCAAAAGAGAGCGGAAAGGTTATAAGAGAAATTCCCCCTGAAGAAATGCTTGATCTTGCCGCAAGGATTGAAGAGATGACAGGCATTTTGTTTGATGAGAAGGTATAGAGAATTAAATTATCATAACCTCCGTATTAGAGAAAAAGGATGAAACTAAAACTGTTAATTGTTGATGATGACAGGACACTTCTATCTGCCCTGAAAACTGTTTTTGACCAGGAAAATGACGTAACTGTTTGTAATGATGGCAAAAAGGCAATAGATTTATGTAAAAATGAGAAATTTGATCTCATAATTACAGACCTTATGATGCCGGGCGCTAATGGACTGGAGGTCCTGACTGAAACCAGAAAGATCGACCCTGACTGTCTTGTCGTACTTATAACCGGTTTTGCCTCCCTTGAAACCGCTGTTCAGGCAATCAGGGAAGGTGCATATGACTATATTACAAAGCCATTCAAGCTGGAAGAGATAAGGATTATTGTAAATAATGCCCGTGAAAAGATAAGGCTTATACGGGAAAACAGAAAACTCATAGATGATCTGAAAAATGCCTATGAACAGTTGAATATGATGAAAAAACTGCTTGAGATAAACAGCTACAAGCCCGAAGAGAATACTAATGAGGATGATAGACCGGTAATTGCCGGCAGTATGCTGCCCTTTTACTATTCAAGTACAGTGTCTAATGTGAAGACCTCGATACTGGACAATCTTGAACGGATTTCAGACCTTAAAGAAAGAGGGCTATTGACAGGAAAGGAATTTGAATTGTGCAAGTCGAAACTGTTCAGCAACATAGGGCAATAATAGATCAGGATTTTAATACCATGCGTGTAATGATTGTCGATGATGATCCGATGGTCGGTGAGACACTGGGCATGTTCTTTGAACATCTCAATTTCAAGAATATCACCATCCTGGACAGCGGCGAAAAGGCCCTTGCTGAGATCGACCGCGAATCCTTTGACTATATCTTCATGGATCTCATGATGCCAGGCATTGGCGGCCTTGAAACGCTCAAGCGCATACATGAAAATCATCAACTGACAAATGTAATAATTATGACCGGTTATCCTACAATGGAGACTGTTATCGATGCAATGCGCAGCGGGGCATCGGATTTTCTGGTAAAACCCTTTCGTCTTCAGGATATAAAAATCATCCTTGAAAGGATCAGTCGCCTTAAAACCCTGATGGAAAACAACTGGAGGCTAAACCAGGAGCTGGAACAAAAGCAGGAGGTGGAAAAGCTCAATGTTGAACTCCAGAAAAGAATCAGGTCCCAGACACTCATGTATGACATTGTTGATTCTCTTTCAAGGATTAACAGAACAGAAGATCTGCACAGGTTTATCCTCAATAAAAGTATAGAGATATGCCAGGCAAAAAAGGCATGTTTTCTTATCAGGGATAATGATAAAGCAAGCAATTATATCCTCCTTTCACAAAAAGGCCTTGATAATGCTGACCCTGGAACCCGTATCTCAACAGGTCACGAAAAGGCAGAGGAGAAGATCAATAAACGCCTGTTTGAAAGATGTTTTAATATTACCCTCGATACAGATCACAATGGCAATTATCTATCAATTCCATTTAATATCAGGAATGAACCCTTTGGGCTGCTTTTACTTGGAGAAAAGGCAGGTGATACCGGATTTGATACTGATGATCAGTTCATACTCAGGTTTATGGCCGAAAGAACAGCCCTGAATATAGAAAACATGGCCCTGTATGACAACCTTATGCAAAACCTTATGGCATCAATGATGTCCCTGGTAGGGGCTATTGAGGCAAAAGATAAATATACCCGTCAGCATTCTTCACGGGTAACAAAATATGCATTAGAGATAGCAAAGGTAATGGGCTGCTCTGATGACGATCTGCACAGGCTAAGGACGTGCGCACCTCTACATGATATCGGTAAGATTGGTATAGATGACAGTATCCTGAACAAGAAGACAAGGCTTACAGAACTGGAATATGACAAGATAAAGACACATCCTTTAATAGGGGTAAACATTGTTACTCCACTTATGCTGGATAAAGATGAACTCGCAATAATAAGAAATCATCATGAAAGATGGGATGGCAAAGGTTATCCTGATGGCCTTACAGCAGAAGAGATTCCCTTTTTATCAAGGATTCTCATTGTTGCAGACAGTTTTGATGCAATGAGTTCCGACAGGGCATACAGGAAGGCGATTCCAATTGATAAATGTATTGAAGAGCTTATAAGAAATAAAGGCACACAATTTGACCCTGAGGTTGTAGAGGTATCACTCAGGATATTCACAGAAAATACCATTCCGGAGCAGATCAGTATTGCTGTCTGAAAACCCTACTGAGATATTATTATCCCATATTACTTTTTAAAGCACATCTGTTTTTACTTTTCATTCATTAAAAAAATATAATATACTCCGAAGTCCTTATATCCGTACAAGATAATAAAATTCAGGAGTTGGTTAAGATGCCAGAAATAAACAATCGCGAACATTTCAGGGTTGAGATAACAGTCCCTGTAAAGTGGAAATTACTTTCAGAGGATGAGATACAGTCGGTAAAAAATGGTTTTGGTAATACCCTTTTTAAACAGAGCGGCATACCCAGCCCGATTGACACAATTCTGGAGGAAACAGTAAAGGGTTCAAAAGATGAAAAATATTTTCAGGCACTCAATCTCCTCAATAATAAGCTTGACTATATAATCGAACAGATATTATCCAGACCAGCAGACCAATGTACAGGGCATGACAACATAATGGAGATAAGCGCCTCCGGGCTAAAATTTGCCTCAGAAGAAGAATTCAAAGAGGGTGCCTTATTAAAAATGGAACTTATTATGCCCGGTGTTGTTCAGTATCATATGGAACTGATTACAGAAATACTGAGGGTAACGAAAAAGAAAGATAAAAATATCTATGCGACAAGGATAGTCTGTATAAGAGATGATGCCCACGATTCAATAGTAAAAATGATTTTCCAGAAGCAGAGGATCGACATAAGAAACAGGAAAAACCCGGAGGAGTAATAATTATGGAACTGTCCTTTAACAGCCTTATCGAATTATATAAACTTGCCTCACTTGGAAAGGTAACTGGTGGTCTGATACACAATTTAAACGGCCCGCTACAGAATATCGGCCTTGACCTTGAGATGACTCAGTATATGCTTAAAAAAGGGGCGGAGGCTGGTGGCGGTAACGAGAGCAATATACTGCCCAGGCTCAGACGCATAGAAGAAGAGCTTGATCGTTTGAACACAATAATAAAGGCATCATCCAACAGGATCATGCATACATATAACGGTTTATTAAATTTCAATGACTACCTTGAACAGGAATTGTTATTTTTTAATACAAATCTATATTACAAACATAACGTGGAAACGACTCTTGACCTGGGAGATCAGCCGCCTCTTATAAGCGGCCTTCCTGAAAATTCTATTCTGGCTTTTAGCTGGCTGCTTCAAAGAATTATAGAAGAGATAGAAAGAAATAAGAAAAGCACACTTCATATCAGGACTGTAAAAAATGGTGGCTTCTATGAGATTACCATTGTTACCGGGCTGAATGATCTTGCCAGTATAATCAATGACATGCTGAAAAAAGATTTTTCATCTGACAGGCTGACAGCACCTGACAATGAATCAGACATTATGCTGATATTGAAGATATTTCACTCTGATGGAATAATCATTAAGACCGGAAAAGGTCAGTCAGCAGATATTGTTATCTGTTTTCCGATATAGTTAAAGATAATCACCCCGGCGAAAACGCTCTATCTCTGTACCCATTGTAACGGCAATATCAGAGATCACAGGCTTAAGTTTGTCAGATATGCCTTCCATAGATGACATGCCTTTTATTTCAGTAAGCTTCTCATCGAGCTTATCAACAAGGGATGAAAGATCTTCTGCCGGAAAAGAGGTATCCTCAAGCTTTCCCGCATAAAAATCGATCAGATTAACAGTATCCTTCAGGGAATCGAGCAGCATGGTCTTTTCGTTGGAGCCTGATACAGCTCCATTTACAGGAATAATGCCTGTTGATCCATCTAATATCTGAACCGGATTGATATTCAGGGGCAAAGACCTCCCTGTTTCAGGACGGGCGGTCAATTGTTCCATAATCTGCTGAAAACTTCCAGCCTCATTATTTTTGGATTTATTTACCTTCCCCTGCTGTTCCAGTAGTATTCTCTGACTTTCATCGATTCTCATTTTTAACTCCTTTTCCGGTTCAGATAATCATACAACGATTAACTATTTAACAGAAATCATACTTAATAGTATGATCTCCTTTTATATGAATTATCTTTTTCTATTGCAATATGCTTGCCATAATCCGGATGATCATACACCGTTAATACACAGCATTGATAAGCGTGAAAATTATACTGTATATTCAGCAGGTTACATATTATTTCTTTAATTCTTTTTATATTTTTAATTACAATTAACATCTTGTCTTCTGCCGTAAAGAAGGAATAATCTTCCCCTTTTAGCGGAAAAATATTTCTCTTATCAGAATATCTTTTCCAGTTTTGCACTAAAGGTTTCAGGGGTAAAGGGTTTCACAATGTAATTACTTACACCGGCCTGTACAGCCTGGACAACATTTTCCTTCTGTCCTTCAGCAGTTACCATCAGGAAAGGTGTATTTTTAAGTTTTTCATCTGCCCTTACTGCCTTAAGGAGGTCAAGCCCTGTCATGTTGGGCATATTCCAGTCAGATACGATCAAACCAACCTTTTCTTTTTGCAGTTCTTTGAGAGCCATATTACCATCTTCGGCCTCGATTATATCATTGAAACCGAGCTGTTTGAGCACACCTTTAACAATTCTTCTCATTGTAGCGAAGTCATCAACCACTAATACCTTGATCGAAGTATCAAATCCCATATTTTTTCCTCCATATATTCCCTATTATATTGTGAAAAAGCTGTAAAACCAGCTTTATTGTGTTTTTATTATAGATTACATATTGTTTAGGAGATCGTCAATGGCCTTTTGATCAAGACCTTCCCCTGACCTTTGTGGACCTTTTAGTTCATACATGAACTCATCGACATCTTTATTAAGTTCCTCATATGTTATTTCGGGGTCTTCCTTGTATTTCTTTAATTTTATTCCAAAAGAGACGATCAATTCTTCTATTTTTACCTCCATTGACCTCACAAGTTTAATAATCCTCTGGATACGCTGACCCACAAGGTCCTGAAAACTCAATGGCTCCATCATGGTAAGTGACCGCTGTTCCATCTCTTTCAGGAAAGAGACCTGGTTTTCAATGGTCTCTATGGCCTCTTCAAGGCTCAAACCCATAGAAATATTTCCATCTCCGTCACTGTTTTTTGCAAGTATCTGATCGAGAAGCTTGTAATGGGTATTAGCAGCCTCCATCTGGGCCTCATTGATATCCATTATCTTCATAGTGCTTTCTTCAAGGGTTTCATTAATACCTTCAAGCTGGTTGCTTGCCTCAGGAATATCCTTTGATGCTATTTCCACTATATCAGGCTCTATCCTGGTCTGGATATCTTTTCTAAAATCTATCAGTTCCTTGGCAATTCCCTTAATCTTATCGGAAAACTCCATTGTAAGCAGTTCAAAAAACTCTCCCTTTTTCAGCTTATTTATTACATCCTTTAGTTTTTCAGCCTCATCTGAGGTTAGATTCTGGTTATTTCCAGCAGTATACTTTTGAACGGTTGTTTCCATTAACCTGCTTCCATTCAAATAACGACGGCACAGATATTTTTTGCCCGAAGAATCAATCCCGGAAATCAGGCTGTTTGGGAGATCTTCTGTATTGAAGAGCATCTGATAATCACTCGCATTAAATGCAACACCCGACTTCAGAATGATAAAGTAGGGTTTTAATCCTTCCGTATCTTTTATTCCCTTTACCGGAAATATTTTGCCATTATATTCCATATAGTCATTGTCATCTGTTCCTGCGACAACCCTGGCCTTGTACCTTGTTATAATCTGTTCAATCTCATGTGTATCAAAGGCAAGTCTTTCTGTCATGCCATCAAGATCACCCATTAGCACATTTCCCATTAGAATACCCTCCACATAATGATCAATACAAAAAAATATCTTTCTAATTACAAAGCAAAATATATACCAAATATGCAGGCATATACCTTTTTTTATATTCAATTAAATCAATATATTAGGCGGTAAGTGCAATTCTGTTATTACGTTTTATTTGTTCAATTGATTGTTTAACAATTTTCCGTCAAGTATCTGGACTTTTATTGGTTGAAAAATGACATATCTGATAGGCAGGAGAACATCCTGTTCAACAATATTTCTCTTTTCATACTCATATACAGACTTGACAGGCCGCAGGCTGATTAATACCTCAACCCCTTTCCCATATTTTTGAGCAGAAGATCTGTCAAATAATGCTGTCACAGTCTTTCTGATAAACTTCGGCCCGTTTTCAGATATCCTTCCGCTTATGTAGGGAGTGGGACGGGGCATACTGTCATTAATGGCATCAGCAGAGAAAAAACGCTCAATGCCGGCTGCATCCATGGAATCAAGCCTTACACTCCAAATAATTGTAGGGTCACCGGAAATGGCATTTATCCTGTTTTCTATCTTTTTTTTCTCGGACAGCAGGCTCTTTTTTGAAAACATCTCAGAAGGCTTGAAGGCAGTATATGAAGGCCTGCCACTGTTGAAACACAGCTCCTCAATGTCCTGTTCTGAGGGCTTGTTACCACTAATCATAAAATAGCTGCAAAAAACAGCATCTTTATCCATTCTTAATGCTGCACCGGAGAATTGGGCTGAGACCAATACGAAGAGTATAATCAAACATGAAACTGGTATAATATTTTTCCTGTTTAAAAGAAAGATATAATTCATAATCAGTTACTCATATCAAGTATGTACTCAAGGGGATTAACTGCCCTGCCCTCTTTTATTACCATATAGTGCAGATGACTGCCCGTTGATAGCCCGGTGTTTCCCATAAGACCGATCCTGTCCCCGCGCTTTACCTCTTTTCCTTCTTCTGCATATATATGGCTCAGATGACCAAATAAGGTCTTTATTCTATCTGTATGCCTGATAAGGATAAATTTACCGATCCTTTTATCATTACCTGTTTTCAGAACAAGGCCCCTTGCCGGTGCAAAGATCTTTTCACCTTTATCCCCTGATATATCTATCGCTGCATGAAATTCTTTTGTTTTTGTAAAAGGATTTTCACGCCATCCAAAACCTGATGAGAGTGATATGTTGTTTTTTTCAACAGGAAGTATACTGGGGGTGACCTCAAGAATCTGATCCCGGGTCTTAAGTAGTTCAGAATATTTCCTGAATTTTTCATCAAGGTTATTAATATGGGATGAGAGGCCATTTTTATCAGGCAGAGATAATAGACTTTTCTCCAGTTCAATGTATCCGGAATTATCGGATATTCCACCCTTGCCTGGCAATCCTTCCATATCATTTGAGTCACTGTCCAGCCCGAAATATTCAGAAAGTTGATGGTCTTTTTCCTCTATCTGTCTCAGGTTATCTTTAAGGTATCTGAGGTTTGCTATCTCTAACTTCATGCTGGTGCCGGAGTTTTCAAGAAAGACAATCTTCTTATTAAGCGCAAAAACATGATGCTGGAAAAATGGTATGGAAACGACACATAACACAAAGGTTATTATAAGCGCAATGAGATACCATGGGTTTATAACAATCTGATGTGTTTTACCGGAACCATTTTGAGGCATCCAGACTATGTATGATTTATTGTGTCTCATAGTTGATCCTTCTCCTTTCCTGATCCCGCCTGATTATTGTTTTATTGTATAAAATACTGACCTCAAATGTCTCTGTGCCTCAAACTGCGGACATATGCCTGTTAATGATTCTGTAGAACCAATGATAAGATATCCGTCAGGAGCCAGGACACCTGCAATCTTTTCAAAGAGCTTTTTTCTGTCATCAATACTGAAATATATGGCAACATTACGGCAGAAAATAATGTCAAACTGACCTATCCCGGTAAATGGTCCCATTAAATTTCGTTTCTGAAAGACCGCCATTGCCCTTATATCGTCCCTGATCTTCCAGGAGTTCCCATTTGAAACAAAATATCTTTGCAGTTGATCCTTTTCAAGCCCCCGCTCTATCTCAAACCTGTTATACTTGCCATAGCTTGCCTGCGCCACAGCATCATCCGAGATATCAGTACCTAAAAGCTTGATCTTGTACTTCTTCTGATCAGGGATCAGTTCCTTTAAAATAATGGCAAGACTGTAAATTTCCTGGCCAGTGGAGCAGGCTGCACTCCATATTCGGATATTAATAGGTGACATACCGGAGTTCTGGGCTGCACGCTTATCTATTAGGTCAGGCATGACTTTATACTTGAACATTTCAAAAGGCGACTTGTCTCTGAAAAACAGGGTCTCATTTGTGGTCACTGCATCTATTATCTTTCTTTCCAAATGGACGCTTTTTTCAGATTTTGCCCTCTGATAAAGCTCCTGATAAGAGGTAAACCTCTCTGCATCCATGATCATTTTTAATCTGGTTTCAAGAAGATATGCCTTTTTCTCATCAAGGAATATCCCTGAAATATCATAGATATATTTTGAAAGTACCTTTATCTCATTTGGAGTAATCTTGATCATGAATTATACACAAACACTTTTCCTATATAGCTTTTACACTGTTAGAAATCTCATCCGCGAGCCTGTCCAGGGGTGCGATAATATCAACAATCCCCTCATCAATAGGCTTTTTCGGCATACCAAATACAACACAGCTTGGTTCATCCTGCGCAATGATAAATGAACCATTTTTCTTCATTACTCTTAAACCCAGAGTGCCGTCAGAACCCATACCTGTCATTATTACACCGGCAGAACGACCCACATAATGCTCGGCAATTGACCTGAACAGATAATCCACAGAAGGCTTGCAGCTATTTTCAGGAGGATCATCCGTAATCCTGATTATCCTGCTCAACCCGTCAGCGCCTGCAACTACCTTCATCTGCCTTCCACCAGGTGCAATAAATGCGACGTTGGGTCTGATTATCTCTCCATCCTCTGCCTCTTTAACTTCAATGGCACATCGTGCATTGAGACTTTTCGCAAGTGATTCGGTAAACATTGGAGGCATATGCTGTACTATTAATATAGGCACATTAATATTAGCAGGAATCATAGGCATCATTTCAGATAATGCCTTTGGACCTCCGGTTGATATTCCAATACCTACGATTTCCGCTTTTACCTTTCTGTGTGATCTTGTTGATGAAACTGAAGTGTACCTTGATGTCCTTAAATCAGCCTGACCTGATACTGCCTCAGTAGTATATGATTTTCCGTAACCTGCGCCCCGCAGAATCTTTTTCATCTCCAGATGTCTGGAGTAACTCTTGAGCAAAAGATCCAGTATCTTTTTTATTGTTCTTTTACTCTCTTCAATACTTCCGGTTTCCGGTTTTGTAATATAATCAAAGGCGCCCAGCTCAAGCGCCTTTATGGTGAGGTCACCGCCCTTGTGAGTAAGTGTGCTTAATACTATGGCGCCAACATCAGGCGCCTCTGTTTTTAACGCCCTCAGCACATCAAGCCCGTTCATCTCAGGCATTTCGATATCAAGGGTAATGAGGTCTGGCTTCAGGGAGGCTATCTTCATCATGGCAATCTTGCCATTATTGGCAGTCCCGACTACCTCAACACCTGGTATTTCAGCCAGCACATCACTCACAGTCTTACGATAAACCACGGTATCGTCGACCACAAGCACTCTGAGGGGAGTTTTTTCCATTAAGTCCTGTAATTCCTTTTTTCTTTCAATTGAAAGATCAAGCCCGGGATCAATCTCTGTCTAATTCCTAAATGGCCTGACTGCTGTCATCCTTCAGGATCTCTTCCACATTGAGTATGCCGATCAGGCTCTTTTCCTTTTTAAAGACACCCTCAAAATACCTTCCCTGAATGCCTCCGATATTTGCCGGCGGAGGTTCTATTTTATCTTCTTCTGTCCTTTCAACATCTCCTATCCTGTGCACAAGAAGACCTATATACTCACCATTTGAGTTGACAATTATGTTTCTGGTTTCACTGGAGATCTCCGTATCTGCCAGACTGAGTTTGTTTCCAAGGTCTATGACAGTAACGATCTGACCTCTGAGGTTCAGTATTCCCTTTACATAATCAGGGGCAAGCGGCACCTCTGTCATCTCAAGGAGCTTGTTTATCTCCTGGACCTTTAATATATCCATACCGCACAGCGAATCACCGACATAAAATGTTGCCAGTTCCATTGTTTTATTCCCTGCATTTCTATTGTCAGCATGGTTAGCCATTTATTATTACCTCCCGCACCATTAATCCGGTGTATAGTTTTTAAAAAGATTTCAGGATACCTGTAATCCGCTTATTTTCTATTTCGTAACTGCCTTGAGATGCTGAAAAACACTTTTCATCAGCTTTTCCTTATCCAACTTTATCTGATAATCATCTATCCCGACTTTATTCCCTTTCTGGATATCCTCGTCGCTTGCCATTGTTGTAAGGGCAATCACAGGGAGATGCCTGAATCTTGCATCTTTTTTAATATATGATGTAAGCTCAAAGCCATCCATATTGGGCATCTCTATGTCAGTTATAACAAGGGAAATTTCATCTATATGTTTTTCAATAAGATCAAGGGCGATTCGACCATCTTCTGCCTCAATAACATTATACCCGTCTTCCTTCAGGTATTCAGTAACCTGCCCCCTGAAAAAATTGGAGTCCTCAGCATAGAGAACCGTAGCGGCCTTGTTTTCAGAAACCATAACTGTTTCCTTTTTGGTAAACCAGTCAGGGTTAAGGGCCTCGACAATCCCGAAGATATTTATCATGAGGGTTGTCTGATTCCCTATTATGGCCGAACCCATGATCCCAGTCTGCTTGAGGGTCATGTCATCTACTGTCAGGGCCTCTTCTGTTGAATCAAGCGGCGGTGTAGCGAGAAGACCTATATCCCTTCCACCGATAGAAAATACAATTACAAGCAGATCTTCCTTGTCAGAAAGGGGTTTTACATTGGCTACCTGTTCTATGGCAAATAAAGGCAGGCTTGCACCCCTGTACTGTATAACCTTTTTCCCTCCAACATGTTCTATGTCAGTCCGTTTTATCTTCTCAACCCTTTCAACAAGACCTAAGGGGACTGCAAACTGTTCGTCTTCTGCATTCCTGAAAATAAGCAGAGACTGGATATCTTTCTGGCTCTTCATCCTCTGTTCCTTGGCAACCTGCACAGCCCTCTCAGTACCATCCATTGAAGTCAGGCGGGCCATCTTGGAAATTCCTGCAACATCAAGAATCAGCGCTACACGGCCATCTCCCATTATGGTGGCGCCGGCATATGCCTTGCAGTGTTTGAGATGCCTTCCAAGCGGTTTTACCACGATTTCTTCGGAATCGTGTAATATATCCACAACAAGCCCGTATTTAAGTGCCCCGGTATAGACAACAACAATATTTACCGCACTGGAAGCATGATATCTTCGGTCAGTGGATTTTTTTCTCCGGTTTGAGTAATCGTCTTCTGTATCATTTTCTTCCGATCCTTCGCTGCTCTCATTAATCCCGCGGATGATATCATCCTTTACAGCCTTTTTAAGAGGACTTTTTCTCCCTCTTCTGTCAGAAATGCTTTCCCTTCTGTCAGATTTTTTGATTTTTTCGCTGGTGTCAATGTATTCTCTTTCAATCCCTATAACATCGGAAAGCCTGATCAGGGGAAGAAGGCTTCCTCTTAATCTTACAACCTCTGCATCACCGACCTTTTCTATCCTGTCTTTGACCTGATTGGCAGGTATCCTGAAGAGTTCTTCAAGGTTGACCTGTGGTATAGCATATCTTTCACCGCAAACACTTATCAACTGACTTGGAATAATTGCCAGTGTAAGGGGCAGTTTGATTTTTATAGTTGTACCCTTACCGATAGCAGAATCCACATCCACAACACCACCAAGCTTATCAAGGTTGGTTTTAACAACGTCCATACCAACACCGCGCCCTGATACATCGCTTACCTTTTCCGCTGTTGAAAAACCGGGAAGGAATATCAGATTTATCTTTTCCTTATCAGACATTGAAATTGCCTGATCTTCGGTTATCACCTTTTTCTCAAGGGCAACCTTTGTCAGCTTGTTGGGATTTATGCCCTTTCCATCATCCCTGATTTCTATATTCACCTGGCCTGCCTCATGATATGCCTTGAGCAACACATGACCGACAGATTCCTTTCCTGCCCTCTGCCTTTCAGCAGGAAGTTCTATACCGTGATCAACTGAATTTCTGACAAGATGTGTAAGGGGATCATTGATTGCTTCAAGGATTGTTTTATCCAGTTCAACCCCTTCGCCTTCAATGGTAAGCTTAACCTCCTTGTTCAGATTTCGGGCAAGGTCTCTTACAACCCTTGGAAATTTGTTTAATACATTACCGATCGGCTGCATCCTTGTCATCATGATTGCTTCCTGAATCTCTGATGTTATAAGATCCAGCCTCTGACCGGTCCCTTCTATTGCCCTGATATCCTTCTGACCAATAGACTGCATGAGCTGATTTCTGCCAAGTACCAGTTCTCCGGCAAGTGTCATCAGGGAATCAAGAAGACTTACATTGACCCTCAGGCTTGTATCAGCGGTTTTTGAAGCGGAAGAAGCAGATATATCCGTTTCTTTGGCAGCAATAGTTGAACCTGTTTCAGGGGAAGAGAATGATGTTGTATCTTCTTTAAAAGCCTTTTCTTCAGGTTGAATCACAGGAGTTTCCTCATGACTTTTTTTGACTTCTGCGGTTTCTTGAGGTTGGCCATATTCGGTAAGCCTTATAAAACTGTTATTGTCTTCCAGCAGGTAAATATTCTCTTCATTAATATCAAAAAGGGCGTTTACCATTTCAGGTTCAAGTATCGTCCCGAACAGGACGAGAAAAGGCACCTTGCTTGATGTTGAGTACTTTTCAAGTGTACCAACCGATTGTACATCGACCTCATTAGATAGAATCGTCCCACTTTCACTGAGCCTTTTTAATAGATCCATAGTGGTGAGACCCTTTTTTTCAACATCCTGAACAAGATCCAGCTCTGCCAGATATATGTATTGTCCCTTTTTTCTGGAATTGGCCAGATCAGAGGCAGAAATATTAAAAGTCATCCTGCCATTATCAAAGATCAGGTTTATGTTTTGCTCTGTTTTTATAGCCTTTTTCTCAGGAACAGCACCTGTTGTAAGGGCAACAAGGGCATTAACATGTTCTTCAATGGGCATCTCATTACTGGCGCCGACATTATTGAGCAGATTTCTTAGTGTATCTGATGCAAGCAGGAGTATATTGACAATTTCAGGGTTTGGCACCATCTCCCTTTCTCTGATCATACCCAGGACATTTTCCATTTTATGGGAGAGTTCCTTGATATTGTTAAGCCCCATAAACCCGGCGCCACCCTTTATTGAATGGGCAGCACGAAATACCTTGTTTACCAGTTCTTCATCGATATCAGCGCCATCCTTTTCAATAGCAAGCAGATCATTTTCAATGTCTGCCAAATGCTCAATTGATTCTTCGACATAAAGTCTCAAGGTCTCGTCATCCTGCATACTCATAATTTCCTCCATCGCCATTTATACCCTGTCCATTTTACATCTGACAGGTTCTATCATTTGTCATTTCTATATGTTTAAAATCACTGCGTGCAATTACCGGCTCATGCAGCGTTAGTATTTAAATATCTGTCAATCCCTATCATTTTAAAAAGACTCATTATATTTTCAGACACATTCGTAAGTCTCAATAATCTGCCAGCCTGGTCCAGGGAGTTTCTGGTGGCTATCAATACCCCCAGACCTGTTGAATCAATCATGTTAATGCCCTTCATGTCTATTGCCAGTTCACTAACATCCTGATTGATCAGTTTTAAAAGTTTCACTCTAAGATCCTCAACAATTGACCCTGCTATATCCTTACCCGGCTTGATAGTCTTTTTATTTGTTTTCCTGCCTTCAACCATTTAAACCTCCAGTTTTACACAGCTTTCAGAATAAGAAATTCAGAGATTACCAGTCATTCGATTGACTGAATGCGACGCTTTTTTGACATTTAAATACACTGCAACCTTTCTCAAGAACCCTGCTTGTTAAAAGCTTCTTTGATTTTGATAACATGTTGTTTTATCAGTAATAACAGATTATCAAAGCCTTCAAGACTATTGGCTCTGGCATTCATCTCAATCTGCTTAGCCTTTTCATATATTTCTGTAAGACCAAGATTACCTGATGAACCCTTTAAGGAATGGGAACGTTCTATCAGAGTCCCATAATCATGAGCTATAGCGGCCTTCTCCATTCCGGTTATATCAGTATCGCTTGTTTCCAGAAACAACCCTATAAGCTCAATATATTCTTCAAGTTCAAGCCCAAGCCTTTGAGCGGGTGTTAAAAAATCCATGTATTCCTCCTATCTAAAATCTTTTCAGATTTTAATGTTATAACGATGCATATATTTTACTTTTGAATTATTATGCGATAATTATGCCAGACTGTGATTATTCAAAATTTTTAAGAAAAACCCCTCTTATACTGGCCATAATTTAAGAAAAATATGTTGGATTACATGCATAATAGCCCTATTTAATGACTTGAAAAATTATTGATATTGATGTAATTCATTTTATCTTTATCATGGTATTTCCAAAAGATACCGGTTTCACTGGAATGATAGACAAAAGGCACTTAAAACCAAGAGTTGGATGTTTGCCTTAAACAACCATTGGGGAAACAACCAAAAGGGGTAATATATGAATAATATCAAGACAATAGAAGGCGTTAAAAAGACTATTTTTGGTTCAGGTTCTGTCATGGAACTTGGTGCCGAATGTAAAAAACTGGGCGCATCAAGGGCACTTCTTGTAATAGATCAGGGTCTGGCAAAATCTGTAATAGCAGAGCATGTTAAAGAAGCCCTTAAATCTTCCAGGATAAGGTTTTTTATATTCTCGGATATTACACCTGAACCTGACCCGCGGATCGCAGACCTTGCTACAGAACTGGCCATTAAGGAAAAGGTGCAGTGCGTTATAGGTGTTGGCGGCGGCAGTACAATGGACATTGCAAAGGCAATCTCCGTGCTGGTTAGAAATGAAGGAAAGGCAATTGAATACATTGGGCAAAATAAGGTAAACAAACCGGGTATTCCCACAATTATGATACCAACCACAGCCGGAACTGGCAGCGAAACCACCCTTACCGCGGTTTTTACCCAGAGGGATACAAAGAAAAAAGGCGGTATTAACAGCCCCTATCTTTACCCCCACACTGCCATACTTGACCCTGAGCTGACTATTGATCTGCCTCCTATGATAACTGCCTATACAGGGATGGATGCACTCACCCATGCGATCGAGTCATATACATCACTTAAGGCACATTTCATGAGTGAGATTGTGTCCCTAAAAGCCATTGAAATAATTATGGATAACCTCAGGGGCGCAGTATTTGATGGTAAAAACCTGAAATATCGCGAGAACATGATGATGGGGAGTTACCTTGCCGGAATGGGTCTTGCCATGGCCGGTGTCGGCGCTGTACATGCCATGGCCTATCCGATGGGGGCAATATTTGATGTACCCCATGGTATTGGTAATGGCCTCCTCCTCCCTTATGTGCTTGAATACAATTACCCGGGCAATATCGACAAATTCTGCAATATGGCCCTGTGTATGGATCAGGAGATGGGAGAACTTTCAGGCAGGGAATATGCGTCGCTTGTAGCAGATGCAGTGTTTGAACTGGCAGAGGACATAGGCGTACCCATGACACTGAAGGAACTGAATATACCTGAGGACTCTATACCTGAGATGGCAAAGGCAGCCATGCAGGTTGCTGTACCTATAGCAAATAACCCCAGGCCAATGACAGAAGAGGCTGCGGCAGAGATATATCGTAACGCCTATGAACAATGATCAATGAACAGTTAACAATATTGTTAAAATAAATTTGATAATTGATCATTGATAACTGAAAGGAATAACACATGCCAGGATATGAAATTATAGGCCAGGAAGAGCTTGAAGCCGTACAGAAGGCATTATCAAAAAAGATTCTGCTCAGGTATGAGCATAAAGAAAACAGCAAGGTGCTGGAATTTGAGCGAAATTTTGCAAAGTACTGTGGTGCAGGTTATGCCCTTGCTGTCTCATCAGGTACTGCGGCATTAAGGGTAGCCCTTGCAGCTCTTGGTGTAGGGCCGGGTGATGAGGTTATTACACAGGGATTCACCTTTATAGCCACATGGGAATCCATTTTCGATGCGGGTGCAGTACCTGTATTTGCAGAAATAGATGATACCCTCTGCCTTGACCCGAAGGATCTTGAAAAAAAGATTACCCCCAGGACTAAGGCCATTATACCAGTCCATATGTGCGGCTCTCACGCCAATATAGAGGAAATAATCAAGGTGGCTGACAGGCACGGGATACCTGTGCTTGAGGATACTGCCCAGTCTACAGGAGGCAGGTGCAACGGAAGGGCGCTTGGAACATTTGGCAGCTTTGGAACATTTTCATTTGATGCGGTCAAAACCATAACTACCGGTGAAGGCGGTATGATACTTACAAATGACAAGACCCTGTACACAAAGGCATCAGAGTATTCTGATCACGGGCACGACCATAACCCCAATGTCTCAAGGGGGCTTGAGAAACGCAGCTTTACAGGTTTTAATTACAGGATGATGGAGCTTCAGGGGGCACTGGGCGTTGCACAGCTTAATAAACTTGATAACATCCTTAAAATACATAGAGGATACAAGGCACGTATAAAGGAGACTCTTTCAAAGTTCAAGGATATTACCTTCCGCCATATACCTGATCCATCCGGTGACACGGCAACATTCATGATATTCCTTTTGCCTGATGAAAAGAGGGCAAGGGAATTCAACAGGGTCATGGCATCTGAGGGTTATGGCGCTGTTTACTGGTATGATAATGACTGGCATTATTATGAGAGATGGGAACACCTGCTTGAGGGAAAAAGCCTTACAAGAACAGGGTATCCATTTAAGAACCCTGATGGCACTACCCGTTGCAGCTACAGCAAGACAGCCCTTCCAAAAACAGCAGCCATAATGTCAAGGGCGCTTACCTTTCAGATAACACTCAATATGGAAGAAAAGATGCCCGGGCTTTTAAAGGCGATCGAAAAGGCTGCGAAAGGGATATAAGAGAGAAGCTCAAAGCTCGAAGCTCGAAGTTTTCACGAACTTTTAGCTTTGAGCATTGAACCTTGAGCTTATTTATTATGAAAATATCCATCAATCAGATAAACCCGGTTATCGGTGATTTTGAGCATAACCTTTCAATTGTCGCTGAAGCGGTAAGGAAAGCATCCTTATCAGGATGTGATCTTGCGGTTTTTCCTGAACTCACATTAATGGGTTATCCGCCAAAAGACCTGCTTGAAAAACCGGCATTCATAAAAAGAAATTCAGAATATCTTGAAAAACTTTCAAAAAATTCGTTATCTATTGGAATTATTTGCGGTTTTATTGATATAAATCATTCAGGAAAAGGTAAACCTCTTATTAACGGGGCAGCATTCTTACATAATGGAAAGATCATCTGCACCGGTGGAAAAAAACTGTTACCCAGCTATGATGTGTTTGATGAAACCAGGTATTTTGAACCGGCAGAAAAGGGCCTTTTTTTTGAACTGAATGGTAAAATAATTGGCGTAAGTATCTGTGAAGACATATGGAATGTCGGTGATATAGAGAACATCCCCAGATACAGCATAGACCCTGTTGCTGAACTCACAGAAAAAGGGATTGATATTCTGGTTAATATTTCTGCCTCACCATACACAATAAAAAAGCCCTCCTTAAGGATGAAGGTGCTTGAAAAAATTGCCAGTAAATATGATCTCCCGATAATATATTGCAACCAGGTCGGCGGAAATGATGACCTTGTCTTTGACGGGTCAAGCATGGTGGTTGATAAAAAAGGCAGGCTTATTCTTCGTGGTAAAGAATTCCAGTCTGATACAATTATATGGGACAGTGATGAGGATTATTCGCCAGTAACTGATCCGTGGCCGGGAGAAGAGGAATCTATAATCAACTGTCTTACACTGGGTACCAGGGACTATGTTACAAAGTGCGGTTTTAAAAAGGTCCTGGTCGGCTTATCCGGCGGCCTGGATTCATCCCTTGTGGCATATATAGCCGCAAAGGCCCTTGGCCCTGAAAATGTAACAGGGGTCAGCATGCCCTCAGAGTACACCTCTGATTTAAGTAAAAGATGTGCACGAACACTGGCAGAAAACTTAAGCATCCATTTTGATGAAATCCCCATTGTGAATATCTTTGGCAGCTATAAGACCTCCCTTTCACCTTCCTTTAAGGGGCTCAAGGAGAATGAGACAGAGGAGAACCTGCAGGCCAGGATCAGGGGCACCCTCCTCATGGCAACGTCAAACAAATTTAATGCGCTGCTCTTAACTACCGGTAACAAATCCGAGACAGCCACAGGTTATTGCACTCTATATGGCGATATGTGCGGTGCGCTCGCGGTTATTTCAGATGTACCAAAGACCCTCTGTTACAGGGTGGCAGCATATATAAACAGGGAAAAAGAGATAATCCCTCAGGAAATCATAGAGCGTCCACCATCTGCTGAGTTGCGGCCCAACCAGACAGATCAGGACTCTTTACCTCCTTATGATATGCTTGATAAATTAATAGAGGCAATCGTGGAGAGAAATCTTTCCTTTGAAGAGATAATAGAACAGGGATATGATCCTCATATCGTAAAGGATACATTCAGACGTATAGTCATTAACGAATACAAACGCAGGCAGGCATCGCCCGGCCTAAAGGTAACCTCAAAGGCATTCGGATACGGGAGAAGATATCCCATTGCTCGAGGGGGTGAATTTTTTTAATGTGCGAAGTTGGAAGTTCGAAGTTTGAAGTTAATTTCAAACTTTAGTCACTTCGCACTTCGAACTAATTTTAAGGAGAAACAAATGCGATCAGACAAGATGAAAAAAGGACTTGAAAGGGCACCTCACAGATCTTTATGCAAGGCAATGGGGCTTACCGATGATGAACTTAATAGACCGATAATAGGTATAGTAAACTCCGCCAATGAGGTGATACCGGGTCATATCCACTTAGACAGCCTTGTAACATCAATCAAGATGGGTGTAGCCATGAATGGCGGCACACCACTGGAGTTCCCAACCATAGGCGTATGTGATGGCATTGCCATGAACCATGAAGGCATGAAATATTCACTGATCTCAAGGGAACTGATTGCAGACTCCATAGAGATAATGGCCACGGCCTTCCCGTTTGACGGCCTTGTGCTTGTGTGCAACTGTGACAAGATCGTACCGGGCATGCTCATGGCCATGCTCAGGCTTAATATCCCATCATTGATAATAAGCGGCGGCCCCATGCTGAAAGGAAAGGTCAAAGACAGAGATATCGATCTTATAACTGTTTTTGAGGCGGTCGGGGCAAGAAAGGCAGGGAAGATCACAGAGGATGACCTTCATGATATGGAAGAAAACGCATGCCCCGGCGCAGGATCATGCGCAGGTATGTTTACGGCAAACTCCATGAACTGCCTGAGCGAGGCCCTTGGCCTTGCCCTGCCTGGAAACGGCACAATACCTGCGGTAATGGCAGAAAGACAGAGGCTCGCCAAGGAGGCAGGTAAACGAATAATGAAGCTTGTAGCAGATGACATAAAACCAAGGGATATTGCCACCATGAAGGCATTTGAAAACGCCATGCATGTTGAAATGGCCATAGGAAGCTCCACAAATACGGTATTGCACCTCCCTGCCATTGCCCATGAAGCAGGCTTTAAGCTTGACCTTGATCTCTTCAATAAGATAAGCGCAGAGACACCCAACCTCTGCAAGATATCACCGGCAGGCTCTGCACACATGGAAGACCTTCATGCAGCCGGAGGTGTAAAGGCAGTTATGGGAGAACTCATGAAAAAAAATCTGCTTCATACCGATGTAATCACAGTAACCGGCAAAAAGGTAAAAGAGATTGTAGGTAAGGCAGAGTCACTTGACACAGATATTATTAAAAAGATCGATGCCCCCTATTCTGCTGACGGCGGCCTTGCAATACTTTTTGGAAATCTTGCACCTCTTGGCGCTGTGGTCAAAAAATCTGCTGTTGATCCCTCAATGCTCACCCACTCAGGCCCTGCACGCATCTATAACAGCGAAGAGGATGCCATGAAGGCCATTATGGATGGAAAGATCAAAAAGGGTGATGTAATAGTGATCCGTTATGAAGGGCCTAAGGGGGGCCCTGGCATGAGGGAGATGTTATCCCCAACATCAGCGCTGGCAGGTGTAGGCATGGATAAAGAGGTTGCACTTATAACAGACGGCAGGTTCTCAGGCGGTACACGCGGCGCAGCCATCGGCCATGTATCACCTGAGGCACAGGAGGGCGGGCCCATAGGAATACTCAAGGAGGGGGATATAATTGAGATAAATATCCCCAAACGAACACTTAATGTAAAACTGACAGATGATGAGATCAAAAAACGCAGCGCAGAATGGAAGAGGCCTGACTACAAGGTAAAAACAGGCTATCTTTACAGGTATGCAAAACAGGTAACCTCAGCCAATACAGGCGCTATATTCAAGGAATGAGATAAATGGAAAATCTACTGGTAACTGGCGGGAGCGGTTTTATAGGGAGTAACTTTATCAGGTACCTGCTTGAGGATACGGATTTCAAGGGTCGTATTATCAATCTTGATAAACTCACCTATGCGGGTAACCCGGAAAACCTGGAGGGGCTTAACGATAAATACCCTGGCCGCTACATCTTTATCAAGGCAGACATATGCAGCATGGATGCAATAGAACCTGTGTTCAGGGACTATAAGATAGATACGGTCTGCCACTTTGCAGCAGAATCCCATGTTGACAGATCAATTGTCGGCCCATCAGATTTTATACAGACAAATATCATAGGCACATTCAACCTGCTTGAGTGTGCAAGAAAATACCGGGATAACCTTAAACTCTTTCATCATGTGAGCACAGACGAGGTCTTTGGGAGCCTGGGTCAGGAGGGGCTTTTTACAGAAACTACACCATATAAACCAAACAGCCCCTATTCTGCATCCAAGGCATCATCGGATCACCTGGTGCGGGCATATTTCAAGACCTATAATCTTCCTGTCACTATCTCAAATTGCAGCAATAATTATGGTCCATACCAGTTTCCTGAAAAACTGATACCACTGATTATCCTTAATGCCCTTTCCGAGATACAGCTTCCGGTATATGGTGATGGTAAAAACGTGCGTGACTGGCTCTATGTTAAGGACCATTGCAGCGCCATTAAAATGGTAATGGATAAAGGTAAAAGGGGTGAGACATACAATATCGGCGGCAATAATGAGATGGAGAACATCCGCATTGTTGAACTGATATGTGATTACCTGGATAAAAATGAGAGACCGAAAAATCATAAATCAAGAAGGAAATTGATCACATTTGTAAAGGACAGGCCCGGTCATGACAGGCGCTATGCCATAGACTCCTCAAAAATACAGAGGGAGCTGGGCTGGCATCCTTCAGAGTCATTTGAGACCGGTCTTGAAAAGACAATAAGATGGTACCTTGATAACAGGGGCTGGATAGATCGTGTAAAAAGCGGTGAATACCAGTCATGGATAGATAAACAATATGGGAAACCAATATAAAGGAGTATCACTTTGAAAGGAATTATACTTGCTGGCGGATCAGGGACACGGTTATACCCGTTAACAAGGGTTGTGAGCAAGCAGCTTTTACCCCTTTATGACAAACCAATGATATATTATCCGCTGAGCATCCTTATGACAGCCGGGATAAGGGATATATTGATCATAAGCACACCGGTTGATCTCCCAGGTTTTAAAAGGCTGCTTGGTGACGGATCAAAACTTGGCATCAGGTTTACCTATGAGGAGCAGCCCAGCCCGGACGGCCTGGCACAGGCATTTACTATTGGTAAAGATTTTATAGGAAAAGATAATGTGTGCCTTATACTTGGAGATAATATCTTTTATGGCAATAATCTAGATACCATACTCAAGAACGCAGTAAAATTGGACAAGGGCGGCCTTATATTTGGTTATCTGGTTAAAGACCCTGAACGGTATGGCGTTGTGGAGTTTGACAAAGATAAAAATGTAATAGGCATTGAGGAGAAACCTGCAAAGCCCAAGTCCAGGTATGCTGTACCGGGCTTATACATGTACGATAACAGTGTGATAGAGATAGCAGAAAACCTTAAGCCCTCTCCACGCGGCGAGTATGAGATAACCGATGTTAACCTTGAATACTTGAGGCGCGGGCAGCTCAGGGTGGAGCTTTTAGGAAGGGGATTTGCCTGGCTCGATACAGGCACCCATGAGGCTCTTCAGCAGGCATCAAATTATGTTGAGACCATACAGGAGCGGCAGGGGATCAAGATATCCTGTATTGAGGAGATAGCCTATCAGCTTGGTTATATAAACGATGAACAGCTTAAAGAGCTGGCAAATGAATACAGGAATAATGAATATGGCAGTTACCTTATGACCATTGCAGAGGGGGAGCAGCCTTAATGCCAGTATCATTTATTAATACAGACCTGCCCGGTGCAGTTATTATAGAACCTTCTGTATTCAATGACGCAAGGGGCTTTTTTTTAGAGACATACCATTTTGCCAGGTTTGCTGAAAATGGCATAAGTACACCGTTTGTACAGGATAACCATTCACACTCAGTTAAAGGCACCCTGCGCGGGCTCCACTACCAGCTTAAACACCCGCAGGGTAAGCTCATTTATGTTGTAAGGGGCGAGATATATGATGTGGCAGTGGATATAAGAAAGGGATCACCCTTTTTCGGGAAATGGGAGTCGGCTGTTCTTTCTGATAAAAATAAGAGACAGTTTTATATACCGCCAGGTTTTGCACATGGCTTCTGCGTTATGAGTGAAGAGGCAGATGTAACATACAAATGTACGGACATTTATACGCCTGGTGATGAATACGGCATTGCATGGAACTCGCCGGATATAGGTATTGACTGGCCGGTAGAAAACCCGCTCTTATCAGAGAAAGACAGCAGATACCTCCAGCTTAATGAATCACCGGAAGGGCAGTTGCCTGTTTATCAGAATGATTGAAATACATTTTTAACCGCGAATAAGACGAAACACGCAAAAAATTTTATCTTTCATTTTACCATCCTTTCGTGCCTTTCGTGTAATTCGCGGTTCATAGCTTTAGGTTTTAAACAATCGGGTAAAGGGGACTACCTAACACCCCTACCTCTTTATCATATCAATCAGGTCATTGGAACACTGAAATCTTATGCCGTTTTCAGTAAGGATATCCTCTGTGGCAGCCTCCATATCAGCCTTTCTGAAGATCATGGTCTCTACAAAATTACCCTCAAAGTTTATCTCTATATACTCTTTGGAATTCTGTAAAACCTCAACCAGATGTCTTATATTCTTTATCTTTATACCATTTATATCTTTTATAACCTGGGCCATTGGATCACCGTACCCCTTTGTGATACGGTTCGAAAACATCCTTGATGATATGACAATGAGCTGCTCCTGCTCCTCTGTTGCAGTGTCATTGAGCCTTGTAATCAGGGGGCTTGAACTCCTTAAAAGATTCCCCAGCCACTCTCTCTGAAGATACCTGAGAAAATCATTTGTAGCGGGTGAAAACACCAGAGGCCCATATATGAAATAGCTTGGATACCCATCCTTTAAATCCGGTACAAGGGCATTCTTTTCGCTTAAAAGGGGCATATCAATTTTAATCTCTTTACCATCACGTAAAACAGTCAGGCTGATATGGCCCTCTTTTTCAAGGTGCTGGATCAGGTATGCAAAATGGAGCCGCATGCCATCCTTTGTTATAATCTTCCCATCATTATCAATCTTCTTGTCACCAATCTTTGTGATAATATCCCATTTCTTCAGTAAACCCTTAATCCCATCGTCGTAAGGGCTTGTAACCATCATACCTGTCTGGGTTTTATCAAGTTTGAGTTTTTCCCTCAGGGCATCGTTTTCAAGGGTCTGAAGCTGGTCAAACATCATGGGTTTTCCATCATATTTACCATCTTCCATATCCTTTAAAAAGAGATTGACCTCCTCTACAGGGATAATATACCCGATATTATCAGCCTGCCTGATACCGCTGAAGACAATACCTATTATCTCATTATCGGATATGGCCGGGCCCCCGCTGTTGCCCGGATTAAGTGCTGCATCCACCTGTATCCTTAACCCGGCGGTATTATAATAATAGGGGCTGAATTCTATCCTTGAGATTATACCTCCGGTCACTGATACTCCTGTTCCCCCCATCGGGTATCCGTATGCATTCACCTTCTGTCCTGTCTTTGGTACTATATCCGATAACGGTAATGGCGGATGGTCATTAAAAAATGTTTTATCCTCTACCTCCAAAAGAGCGAGGTCTATGCCGGGTGCAATGGCTGTTACCTTTGCAGGTATCTTGTCAGCAGACTGATATGGCTGCACATAAACCTGACTCGCATACATTACCACATGGGCATTTGTGAGTATCCTGTTACCTTTAATTATTACCCCTGAACCCGATATCTCATTAGCCGGCATCTTTGTCCAGGGGTTGAATACATCAGGCCTGCTCTGATTCGAATGAATCTGTACAACCGATTTTTCTATCTCCTGCTGGGCATCAGCATTGTAAACCGGGGTGATAACAGCAGTAATAGCAAGCAGCAACAAACCTTTAAATAGTGCCCTTATGAAATTAATATGCATCTCTTTACAGTACCTCCGCGCCTTATAAATTATGTCCTAAAACATCGGGCTGTTATTCTCTGATTTTTCAGGCATATCCTGACACACATCCCAGTGCTCAACGAGCTTCTCATTTTCAACCCTGAAGATATCCACAATGGCATATCCTGGTTCGTCCAGTTCGGGCTGAAAATGATAATGTATTGCAACAAGGTCATTTTCCGCCAGTATTCTTTTGAGGTGGTACCCTGGCTTTGGATGTATCTCCCAGAAATCCTGAAAAAACTTTATCAGCGCAGCCTTGCCATGCCCTGCGCCGGGATTATGTTGCCTGTATGATGGGCCAAGCAGTTCATCAAGCACCTTTACATCATGGCCTATCATGAACTCATTAAGGAACCTCATTACCAGCTTTTTGTTATGTTCAATCGACACTTATGCCTCCAATGGATAATAGTTTTAGTGATCAACCGAAAATCACTGACAGAAAATTACCTGATGTTCATCCGGAAACTATTTATTACAGGATCGAACGTTCAGCAGCCAGCAAATTTTTGATTTAAAAGCCTTAAGCTGATGGCTGAAAGCTAAAAGCTGAATCTATTCAGAGAATATGTAAATATAGAATAATATTCAAGTTATTTTCAAAGTTACCGATAATAAATTCAGCAGATTATCACCAAAATTCATGGTAATTAATGGAAATAATCCTCACTCATAAAAATACAGACTTTGATGCCCTTGCCTCTTCCATTGCAGCATCCATGATTTATCCTGATGCCATGCCATATCTTCCGGCAAGCATAAACCCTAACGTAAAAAATTTCCTGTCCATGCATAAATATAAACTTAAGTTTCAGGTTTCAGGAAACCCTCAGGATCTAAATGCAGTAAAAAGGGTCATCATTGTGGATGCCAACAGGTGGGAAAGGATCGAAAATTCGGGGCGCTACTCCTCACTTGATGCGGCCTTTCATGTCTGGGATCACCATCCGGGAGAATCGGATATCAATTCGGAATGGAGTTGTGTCCAGGATTGCGGTTCTGCAACAAGTCTCCTGGTAATGAATATAATAGAAAAGAAGGTACCAGTTTCAATAATTGAGGCAACCCTGTTTCTGGCTGGCATTTATGAAGATACGGGTAACCTTTCATTTCCGGGAAGTAAAGGTATAGACGCCAGGGCTGTCGCCTTTCTCCTGGATAATGGCGCTGACCTTGACATTGTAAATAGTTTTCTTAAACCTAAATATGGCAACATCCAGAAACAGCTCCTTTTCAGGATGGTCGAAAAGGGCGATACACAAGAGATAAACGACAACAGGGTAAGCATTAATTTTACAGAGATTAACGGCCATACGCCCGGTCTTTCACTTATCGTGGATATATACCACAGGATAATGGGTGTTGACGCGGTCTTTTGTGTATTTACCGACACAAGAAGGAATCAGAGCACGATCATCGGCAGAAGCGCTGTGGATAGCATAGATATAGGTTTTATTATAAGCCATGCTGGTGTTGGCGGAGGACGCTCAAGGGCAGGCTCAGGGGTTATCAAGTCCGTTGACCACGGCTATATCAGAGAGATGATAATTAATATCATGAAGACAAAACAGCCATCTTCTCCAAAGATAGGTGATCTTATGTCCTCCCCTGTTATTACAGTACCTGAAACAGCAACCATGAAGGAGGTGGCCATGCTCTTTCGTGAAAAGGGATGTACGGGAGTCCCTGTCACAAGGGATAACTCCATTATAGGGATCATCTCACGCAGCGACTTCAAAAAAGTGAAAGATACAAAACTCATGGAGGCGCCCGTAAAGGCCTATATGTCAGAGAAGGTTATCAATATTGACCTTAACAGCACTGTATCGAGCGCAACCCGTCTTATGGTAAAACATGATATAGGCAGACTGCCTGTCATGAAGGAAAATGAGCTTGTAGGAATAATCACCCGAACGGATGCAATGAAATTTTTTTACAACCTGCTCCCTGAATAACCTGCTACTCTCCTGACGCTTACCGGCTTAATAACAGATAAAACCACGTTCAATTCTTTTAAGTATGGTCAACTAATATTTAACCTGCTATATTGCACCAGACCATATCTATTATAACCAGAAATAAAACCAATACTGGAGGTAGCAGATGCTTAAGACAATGAAGACTCCGGGCATGTATATTCAGGGCTACAATATTATAGATGAATTTGCTGCCCATGTTACAAGGTTCGGTACAAGGCCTTTTTTAATAGGAGGCAAAAACGCCATTTCCCGTGTTGAAAAAAGGATTATGCCTGGTATAAACATATATGATCTTGATTGCAGTATCTCTGTTTTTACAGGCAGGGGTACAAAAAAAGATGCCCTTGACCTTGCTTCAAGGGCACTGAGTCACAGGGCTGATGTCATTGTAGGGGTGGGAGGAGGCCTTGCAATCGATACTGCCAAGGCTGTAGCCCACAGGACAGAGCTTCCTCTAATAATTATTCCCACTGTGGCATCAACAGATGCGCCATGCAGTTCTGTTGCCCTACAGTACACTTTGGATCATCATATTGATGAAATAATCCAGTTAAAAAGAAATCCTGATATTGTAATTGTCGATACCCGGATAATAGCCGAGGCGCCGGTGCGTTATTTTGTCGCGGGTATGGGTGATGCCCTTTCAACCTGGTTTGAGGCAAACACCTGCGAAATGACAGGGGCAAAAAACCTGGCAGACGCCCGCCCTACCCTTGCAGGAAAGGCTATTGCCAGACTTACTTATGATACCATTATGGAATACGGCGAATCTGCTAAAATGGCTGTTGATCTTAAGACAGTCACCCCTGCCGTTGAAATGGTTATAGAGGCAAACTGCTACTTAAGCTCCATAGGATTTGAAAACTGCGGGCTTGGTGCAGCCCACTCATTTGGTATAGGTGTGGGATCGCTCAGGGGGACAGAAGAATGCCTTCATGGTGAACTGGTCAGTTTCGGTGTAATAGCAAACCTGTTAATCGAGAATTACCCCAGGGCTGAATTAGAGAAGGTAATAAAGTTCTGTATTGCTGTCGGGCTCCCTGTCACGCTTAAAGAGCTGGGCGTAGACGATCTTTCCAGAGAAAACATCCTGTCAGCAGGAAAGGCCTGTTTCGGACCAGGTTCAAACCTGAAAAATCTTTCGTTTGATGTTACGGAAGAACTGGCTGCTGATATCATTCTCGCGACAGATGCCCTTGGGAGAAAATACAAATAAATAGCACCCTGATAAAAAAAATAGAAAATTTAAAAAAAAGGTTGATAAATGCCTTTCAAATATTGTTATATATCCGATTAAATCCAAGTTAAATTAAGCGCAGCAAAAAATTATCTTCATTTGATCAGAATCGCGGGTACTCTACTGGTAAAAGGATTGAATAATGAGTCTTTCCTATTTAAAGGGATCCTCCGGGAAAGGGGGTTTCAGGCACGGGATTCATCCACCTGAAAACAAGACACTCTCCAGGGAATCAAAGATAGAGGTTGTAAAAAATATCGAGACAGTCACACTCCCATTGCTTCAGCATGTAGGGGCGCCGGCTAAACAGATTGTCGAACCAAAGCAGGAAGTAAAATTCGGTGAGATGATTGCCGCAGGAGAGGCATTTATTTCGGCCTCAATTCATTCTCCGGTTTCAGGAATCGTTAAAAATAACAGAAATGTGACCATGGTGAACGGCAGACGTCTGCCGGCAGTTGTTATTAAAAGTGAAGGTGAACAGGTTGATCCCGGTTTATTATGGGATGAGCTGACATCAGATGACTGGCCGCTTAACAGTATATCCTCCTATGATCCTCAGCATATCTCAAAAGTAATCAAAGATTCAGGGATTGTTGGCCTTGGGGGCGCGGCATTTCCTGCCCATGTAAAACTTGCCCCAAATGATAAGAAGAAAATACATACACTCCTCATAAACGGATGCGAGTGCGAACCATATCTTACCAGTGACTATCGTCTTATGATAGAGGCGCCTCATCCAATTGTCGCCGGCGCCCTGATAGCGGCCCATGCACTATCCGCCGGACAGACTATTATATGCATAGAAGATAATAAACCTGAAGCAATCCAGAGACTCAGGCAGGCAAGCCAGGGCACGACAATTAAGGTAGCGGTTCTTAAAACTAAATACCCACAGGGCGGTGAAAAACAGCTTATAAAATCGGTACTCGGGCTTGAGGTTCCCATTGGCGGACTCCCGGGGGATATTGGTGTAAATGTAAGTAACACCGGGACCCTTGCAGCCACAGCAATGGCAATATTTAAGGGAAGGCCGTTGACACACAGGGTATTAAGTGTTTCAGGTAAAGGTATTAATACCCCGAAAAATCTCTTCATTCCCATAGGCATTTCAATTGGGGAGATAATCGCATATTGCGGCGGGTTAAATGATGATGCATGCAGAATTGTGGCAGGAGGCCCGATGATGGGGTTCGCCTTCTCTGATCTTACAACCCCGGTTATAAAGGGGAATACAGGCATAATTGTCCTTTCAAAGGAGGAGATCAGCGAAGGCAAAGAAACGTCATGCATCAGGTGCGGAAGATGCGTTGACGCATGCCCAATGAACCTTGTTCCAACAAAGCTTGCCCTGGCTGCAAGATATAATAACCCGGATGTTGCATTGAAATACAATATTAGTGCATGTTTTGAATGCGGGTGCTGTGCTTATGTATGCCCTGCAAAGATTAATCTGGTGCAGTTGATAAGGTCAGGGAAAAGACTTGTGGCTAATCAACAGGCAGGCAATAAAGGTAATTGAGTTATGCAGGATATAAATAAATCAACAGACATTACAGGAAAAGCAGAGCCTGTTATCCATGTAACCACATCACCTCATATACTGGATAAGGGTGCAGGCACCAGAAGGATAATGATAGATGTTATTATTGCCCTGGTCCCGGTCATGGTGGCATCTGTTTATCTATTCAGATTATATGCTGTAAAACAGGTAGTTATATGTACCCTTTCGTGCATTGCTGCAGAGGTGATTTTTATAAGGATGAGGGGAAAGTCAATAACCATTAATGATTTTTCAGCGACTGTTACCGGAATTGTCCTGGCCTTTTCCCTTCCACCATCCATGCCCTGGTTTGTAGGTGTGATAGCGGGATTTGCAGCTATAGGGCTGGGAAAGATTATCTATGGCGGCCTGGGGATGAATATCTTTAACCCTGCAATGGTTGGCAGGGCATTTGTTATTATAGCATTTACAAGCATACTCGGGTCAGATGCATATTCCAATATTTCAGGTGTAGCAGATGCCGTATCAGGGGCAACACCTCTATCAGCCCTTAAATACAGTGGCGTTCATACTGCATTATCAAATATGTTCTGGGGAAATACCCCGGGTTCACTTGGAGAAACAAGTGTTGTTGCTTCACTTATCGGGGGCCTGTATCTAATATACAGAAAGGCTGCCTCATGGGAGATACCGGCAAGCATAATAGTGACAATAGCAATAATTGCCGGGATAGTCGATCTCTCTGGCGGGCATAGCGGTCTATTTTTATTTCATCATCTCTTTGGCGGAGCTACCATGTTCGGGGCCTTTTTTATAGCCACAGACCCCGTTACTTCACCACTAACATTTAAAGGCAAGCTCTGTTTCGGTATTGGCCTGGGTTTTTTAACAATGGTCATGAGGATGTACAGCGGATATCCGGAGTGTTTCATGTTTGCAGTCCTTTTGATGAACGCGGTTACCCCCCTGATTAACAGGTGGTTCATACCTAAACCATTTGGGGGTAAATAATATGGGATCATTTAAAAACAGCTCCCTGATGCAGGGATGGCTTATTATAGTTCTCTCGGTAGTTTTCAGTGTTACGCTTGCAGCGGTTAATATCAAACTGTCGCCTATAATAGATGAAAACAAGAGAAAAGAGACAATGGAAAAGATACCGGTGCTTATAACAGGTGAATCTGATACCGGATTAAGTGAAGATAACAGATCTTTTACAATCAAACAGAGAACCATCAGGACAGAAAAGAATGGCATTATAAAGTCATATATTACCTATGATGCCTTTAATGATGCAAATGAGGTGGCAGGCCATGTTATCAAGGCTTCTGGACAGGGATATGCTGATAAAATTGAGGTATTATTAGGGCTTGATGCAACAGGAGAAAAGATCACGGGCCTTTTTATACTCGACCAGAAAGAGACTCCCGGCCTGGGGAATAAAATAATCGAAGATGACTGGAGGAGTCAGTTTAAAGGCAAATCCTCTGATAGTCCGCTTGTTGTTATCAAAGGTAAATCTGTTAATAAAAATGAGATTGACGCCATTTCAGGCGCAACGATTTCATCAAGGAGCGTTACAGATATAATCAACAGCACCATAGCGAGCGTTAAAAAAGAGATAGCTCTTATACCTGAATCATATAATGTGGAGAACAAATAATGGCCGATCAACCCACTGCCATTGAGAGATTCATAAACGGGATACTCCCTGAAAATCCTGTTTACAGGCAATTGCTCGGGCTATGCCCTACACTTGCTGTAACAAACGGTCTAAAACAGGCCATCACCATGGCCTGCTCTGTGGCCTTTGTGCTTTTATGCGCAAATGTGGTCATAAGCCTGATAAGAAACCTTCTTAAACCTCACCTGCGCATACTGGTTTTTACCCTTACAATCGCGGTTTTTGTAACGATAGCAGACCGGTTTCTTGCGGCCTATTTTTTTCAGATGAGTAAAACGCTTGGGCCATACATACCGCTTATTATTGTAAACTGCATCATAATTGCACGATGCGAGGTCTGTGCATCCAAGCAGTCGGTTTTTATTGCTGCATCCGATGCAATAGGACAGTCCATTGGATACGGCCTTGCGCTTATAAGCATCGCTGCAATAAGGGAAATCCTTGGTACCGGCGGGCTGTTCGGCATACAAATATTGCCGGCCTCATGGCCTGACTGGGTAATCATGGTTTTGCCCCCTGGCGCCTTTATTACACTGGGCCTTATGCTGGGGCTTGTTAACTGGATAGATATGAAAAGATCCGGTAAATAAAAAATGAAAAGATATTAAAATATTATTACAGACAGGTGTTTAAATGACATATCTTTTTGACATATTAATGATCGCACTGACTGCGGCCCTCATTAACAATTTTGTGCTCTATTATTTTGTTGGTCAGTGTCCCTTTATAGGTGTATCTAAAAATGTGAGCATGGCCTTTGGCATGGGATGCGCTGTTACATTTGTAATGACCATTGCCTCAGTTATCTGCTGGACAATCACAAGGTTGGTATTGATGCCGGGCGCTCCTCTCTCTGCATTTATTGCCGGTCTGTTCATGCCCGAAGCACAGGCAAAAGCCATTGATCTTACCATACTGAGCTATACCATTTATATCTTCGCAATAGCCGGTGCGGTCCAGTTTGTTGAGATGTATCTGAAAAAATTCTTTCCTCTCTTATACAGTTCATTCGGGGTGTTTCTCCCCCTGATCACCACAAATTGCGCAATCCTGTTTGCGTGTCTCACAATAATGAGTCACATTGTGGGTGTTGATAACCCAGATGATATCTGGGACATGGGGAGATCTGTCACACTGGCGACATTTGGAGGTGTAGGTTTTACAATTGCCATATCCATAATGGCCGGGATCAGGGAAGAGCTGCAACTCAGCGATATCCCCAAACCGTTCCAGGGCGCGGGCATAACACTTGTAACAGCAGGCATACTGGCAATTGCCTTTATGGGTTTTACAGGCATGGATTCCGGAATCAGGAAGGCCATTATGCCTGTCATAGAAAATAGCGCTTCAACGCAATTGATTAAATCGGATAAAAACAGATACATGGTTTCAACATTAGCCGAAAGGCCCGATCTTTACAGAATAGATATGGACAGGGGTATAAAAAATTGACGCTGATTACAGTCTCCATTGCTGCATGTACTCTGTTTATTCTTGCAGTAATAGTTTGCTTGATACTTGGATGGGCCAATATAAAATTCAAGGTTGAAGTGGACCCAAAGATAGAGGAAGTCCTTGGGGCACTCCCTGGAGCCAACTGTGGAGGGTGCGGTTATGTGGGGTGCAGCGATTATGCAACCGCTATTGTTATTGATAAGGCCCCTGTAAATAAATGCACAGTGGGTGGTGAAGGATGCGCTCTGGCAGTGGCGCACATTATGGGTGTTGATTCCGGTCAGATGGTAAAATCCTATGCCATGGTTCACTGCGGATCAAACCTTAATGAACGCCTCCTGCGTAATGATTACCACGGTGAAAAAACCTGCATCAGTGCCAGTCAGGTTGCTGGGTTGCAGGGCTGCACATACGGTTGCCTCGGGTTTGGAGACTGTGTACAGGCATGTAAATATGATGCAATACATGTGGTCGATGGCCTTGCTACAGTAGATTACAATAAATGTATCGGATGCGGTGCATGCGTACGCGTATGCCCCAGGGGGATTATTAAAGTCATTCCGTTTAATGAAGAGAGCATACCTGCGGTAGCATGCTCCAACAAAGATTCAGGCAAGGAATCAAAGGAGGTGTGTGAAAAGGCCTGTATTGGCTGCAAGGCATGCTCAAAAGTCTCTGATATATTTATAGTTGAAGGTAGTCTTTCAAGGTCTGATTACAGCGCCTACAACGCTTCAAAATATGAAGAGGCATCACAAGCAAAAGAAAAATGCCCCACAAAGTGTATTAAGTTTGTGGGAAGGGTTTACAGTTATATAAATATTGTCTCAAAATCCCCTATAACCATATTGAGGGAATGATAAATTCTGTGCCCCAGTGCCTTAATCTCTTCTGAGGGGGTTACAAGGTCAGGGACCTGAATAACATCCATACCTGCTGCATGGGCCGACTTTACGCCGTTTTCCGAGTCTTCAAAAACAACACATTCACCCGGATTCAATCCCAGTTTATTTGATGTCTTAAGGTAGATTTCAGGGTCAGGTTTGCTATTTATCACATGATCCCCGCCAATAACAAAGCTGAAGTAGTCAAGAATGCCTGTGGATTCAAGGGTGTTCACAGCATCATGATACCTGGTTGATGTAGCAATAGCCATAGGCATCGGTACAGAGCTGATTTTTTCAAGCAGATTAACTGCACCCTCTTTTATTGGTATGGAATTAGTTGCAAGATATGCTTCAACATTCCTGATCCATACCTCCCTGAACCTGTCATGGTTATATCCCCTGCCAAATCCCTCTGTAAGTATATCCTTTGTCTTAACGGCGTTTGTCCCGATAATACTGATAAACAGGGACATATCAAATTTATGATCAAGCTCTGCACAGGTTTTTTTAAAGGCATCAAGAAAGATCCTTTCTGTGTCAAGCAGGAGCCCGTCCATATCAAATATTGCAGCTTTATATTTCATCATTCCAGTAAAAGCTTAAATAACCTCGCCTTATCCTCCACACCGGACACTCCTTTTATCATACCATCAGTCATGATAACACCTATAAACCCCTCATATGGCACTTCACGATATAATATTTTAATATCCTTCGCTGTTTCAGCCTGCCATTTTTCTTCCAGGGTCTTCCATGTTACATTAGCCTTTGTTTTATCACCCGTAACCATTACAAACGCTCTGTATTCCTTTTCATCCGGGGCCTTGTAATCAGCAGAGACAACATTATTTATCTCACTCAACCCCATATATCCTGATGCTACATATTTTACAGTTCCGGGGATCATATCCTTTTGGGGCAATATCTTTATTTCGGAAGGAAATTCAGTTGTCCCTGGTAATGATGCTGCCACATCCTTTAATATATCTTCACCATCTTTCTGGCCCAATTCGCCCTGCTGTATCATGACCTTTACATAAAACCTGTCTTTCAACATCAGGGCGCTGTATGGAGGGATTACTACTGCCTCTGTTCCTATATTAATCAGCTTTGCGTCATCAGGCCGTTCGCTAGAATAGATACCAAATGCATTAATTGGGGTTCCCATATCGTATATATCAACTGTAACGATAACATCATTCTTCCGGAATTCACGTAATTTAAGGATCTGAAAATCATAGTTAAGAAACTGGTCAGCAGCACCATCTATATATTTCCATAAATTAGCCGGTCTGTAGATGATGACATCTTTATTGGCTGTCCATCCCTTTATCTGCGGGAAATCCTCGCCATAAAGAGCTGTTGAAAAGGTAAAAATCAGCAGTAAAATTAAAAAAACTTTTTTCATAAAATCTCCGTGGCCTCTGTGTCCTTATAAGCTTAAACTGACAGAATAAATTAAACCGCAAAGACGCAAAGATCGCCAAGAAAATTAAAATTTATTTTTTGATAATAAAATAAAAATCTTTTCTCCGTGTTCTCCGTGTCCTCCGTGGTGAAAATTTTCTTTTCCGTATTTACGTCAATATATATTACGCCAACGTAAGCATCGAATGTACGTTCAGGAGATTATTCCTTACCATAACGCCATATGGGCACTTACCTTCACATGGCGCATCACACCCGGCACATGGCATTGC
Source organism: uncultured Desulfatiglans sp. (assembly GCA_964499695.1). Taxonomy (GTDB): domain Bacteria; phylum Desulfobacterota; class DSM-4660; order Desulfatiglandales; family HGW-15; genus JAAZBV01. The sequence continues at coordinate 1,488 of CAZCMD010000001.1, read as the reverse complement.
ATTACTTTCATTACGGCTCTTCAGCGCTGCATATTTTTCCATAGCAAGTTTCTCATAGCCCTGCTTATAGTATAATGAATATCTCATTATTGTGCTCACCGGCACAGCATGTTTACATGAATCAGCACACTCGTTACATGCGTGACGGCAGTATGACCAGCCGAGTTTATTACTGAAATCATTAAGTAGTGATACCTGTGTGGGGGTAGGTTTTTCACCTGAAAGGGCTATGGATTTATCTGCCTTGTCAAAATCAGCCATGCTTACGCATATGGTGTGCATGTCACTGTTCTGTAGAACCCACTTAATGCTTGCTGCCCAGAGCTGATCTTCAGTGTTAAGTCCATATTTTGCGATAAATGGTTTTGTCTGTTCACGTGCAACCTTGTCACCTTCTATCATGGCTTTAACCTGGTTTTTGGCCGCTTTATCATCCATGCCAAAACCCTTCATCATCTTGAGAAGCTCTTCCTGCTCTGCTGTCGGGCTATCAGGGTTAAAATCGGGCACATCCTTTAACTTGCCAGGGGCAACCTTCATTGCTGTTGTACCGATATTGTACTTTTTACATGCAGCAAGGATTTTTTCACCCTCTTCCTTTTTAAGAAAGTTATAAACAAATAGCACAATATCAAATCTGCCATCTTCAGCAGCAGTTACAATCACCTTCTCCATTGAGTCTTCGCCAGCACCCCTTGGCCCGTGACAGGCAACACCGGCATGTTTTAAACGGCCGTCTACCTTCAGTTTTTTAACTGCTGCATGGAAGGCCTCATTTTTCACCTGGGAAACCGATGTTGCGCCTGCAATAAGAAGGGCATCAACATAATCTGTTTTTAACCTCCCAAGACATTTCTGAAACCGTTCGATCAGGGCCTGTTCTGTATCATCCATCTTGAGATCAAGCTTGGTTGTCACAAAAATCTTTTTCCTGTCCATGTATGGCATGGCCTTACCTATAGCCGATTCCGAAGCGCCACGCCCATAAGTATCTGCTGTATCAAAATAATTTAACCCTTTGTCATAGGCATATCTTATAAGGTTTCCTTCCGTAAGTGACGCGCATCCCATACCGATATCAGAGGCGGCAAATCCTGTTCTGCCCAGGACCCTGGTCTGTTTGATCTTTATCTCCTTTTTGGCTTCAGCAGCAAATGATACAGGAGCTATTGATGCGCCAGCGATCGCAGCACCGCTTATTCCTATAAATCTACGCCTGGATACCCCGCCCCTGCCCTCTTTTCTATTCTCTTTCATAATTACCTCCAAAGATTTTATGAGTTAAGGATGTGCTTTTTTTGATTTAAATAGGGTGCAATATAACAGTTTAAAAGGCAGATATCAAATATCAATTAAGGGCCACAAATCCCCTTGACATATTAAGTCCGGATTGTTTATTATCCCCAAATCCTTAGGCGCGTAGCTCAGGGGGAGAGCACTACCTCGACACGGTAGGGGTCATGGGTTCAAATCCCTTCGCGCCTACCA